>NZ_JAYLLH010000040.1:0-24684 GCF_035818635.1 Mesobacterium hydrothermale
CCCAGCCATCGCTGATCCTCCAATTGCGGGACAAATCTATCCCAGTTGGTGGACCACTTTCAGGGGGCTATTCCAGGTTTCCCCCTTTAATCAAGAACAAGAGGCTGGCACCGTTGTGCCAGAGAGATTGCTATGCTGCCTGATCCTGCGCGGTATTGGCATCATGTCGCGCATCTCGACATGGCCGATGCCCAGAAAACTGAACTTATCAACATCGTGTTTCGCGCCATGCAAAGTGAGATGGACCGCGCCTTTGGGCATGATCCCGTTCAGGTGGCGATGGCAACCAAACGCGGCAAAGATGCGTTGCCCGCGCCGGATGTGATAGACTTGTCCAAGGATGACTACCACATCACCGAGCTCTCCCAAACCTTCAACGATAAGAAAGGAATGAAGAACGAATGACAGCACCAGTTTCTCAACCCGCCGTGATTTACTGCCGGGTTTCGACCGAAAAGCAAGTCCGCGATGGACACGGGCTCGAAAGCCAAGAAAGCCGCTGCCGTGAACACGCCCGCGCGCAAGGGTACAACGTCGAAGCGGTGTTTCCCGATGACATTTCCGGTGCGGTGGATTTCATGAAGCGTCCCGGAATGCTGGCACTCCTAAGCTTCATCGACGCGCAGCCGGACAAATCCTACGTCGTCATCTTTGACGATCTGAAACGCTTCGCGCGAGATACACGCTTTCACCTCGACCTGCGCGATGCCTTTCGCCAACGAGGGGCCAAGATCGAATGTCTGAACTTCAATTTCGATGACACACCTGAGGGTGAGTTCTTTGAGACCATCGTTGCTGCGCAGGGCCAACTTGAACGCAAACAGATGCGCCGCCAAACCATCCAGAAAATGGAAGCGCGCATGAAGGCCGGGTATTGGTGCTTTCCTGCCCCTCACGGCTATCGGTTCGAGAAGACCCGCGAACATGGCAAGCTTATGGTGCGCGACGAACCTGTCGCCTCGATCCTGACCGAAGCCATCGAAAGCTATGCCTCGGGGCGATTCCAAGGTCGTGCGGAAGTGAAACGCTTCCTCGAACATCAACCTGATTTCCCAAAGACGCGGCACAATGAGGTCACGCATCAACAGGTCTATGACATTCTGACCAACCCGCAATATGCGGGCTATCTCAGTATGCCAAGTTGGGGGCTGCGGATGATTCCGGCCAAGCATGAAGCGTTGATCAGCTTTGCCACTTATCAGACCGTACAGGAACGCCTGAAGGGAACAGCCTATGCCCCTGCCCGTAAGGATATCAGCGAAGACTTCCCACTGCGCGGTTTCATCACCTGTGCCTGCTGCGAGAAGCCTCTGACAGCTTGTTGGTCGAAAGGGCGCACCCAGAAATACCCATATTACCTCTGCAAAACGAAAGGCTGCGACGAGTACCGCAAGTCGATCAAGCGCGACAAGCTGGAAGGTGATTTCGAAGCCTTGCTGAAAGACCTCAAGCCCGCTGCGCAGCTATTCACTATGGCGTTTGAAATGTTCCGCGACCTGTGGGCGGAAAAAGAAGCCTCAGTCGAAGAAGACCGGACGGCGATTCAGCGCCAGATCACACAGATGGATCGCAAAACGGCGCAACTCGTTGATCGCCTCGTCGATGCGGACAACCAAACCCTGATCAAAGCCTACGAATCCCGCTTGCAAGAAATTGAGGACCAAAAGCTGTTTTTGGCCGAACAATTGGCCCAAACCGGCCAACCAACCGTCCCCTTTAAGGATGCGTTTCGAACCGCTTTTGATTTTCTGGCAAACCCTTGGAATCTATGGGTTTCTGACCGCATTGAGGATAAGAGAGCGGTGCTGAAACTGGTCTTCGCCGACCATTTGGCATACTGTCGAAAAGAGGGTGTTCGAACCGCGAAAACCACCTTACCTTTCAAGGCTTTAGGTGGCTTTTTCGACGTCAATAAAGAAGTGGTGAGCCGTGAAGGATTCGAACCTTCGACCCACTGATTAAAAGTCAGTTGCTCTACCAACTGAGCTAACGGCCCACTGTGGAGCGCCTTCTAGAAACAGCGCGCGTCAGGGTCAACCCGAAAAATTCACGAAACCATAGTTTTCATCCTCTGGCGCTTGGTCGCTGTTGCCGGTGACCCGGACCACGCCGCGAAGGTCGTCGGCGGCCTGTCTCTCGCGCGCATGATTGTCGCGATGAATGCCGCGCCCGCGACCACTGGAAAGACAGGGGAATCACGCGTATATCGGCGCGATGTGGAAAAGCTTGCCATTCATGAAGATGCACGGCCTTGGAAACGACTTTGTCGTACTGGATGGACGTGAGCATGATATCGACGTGACACCGGCGCTGGCGATTGCGATTGCCGACCGGCATCGCGGCGTGGGGTTCGATCAACTGGCACTGATCACCCACGGGGCGGGCGACGCGCATCTGACCTTCTACAACGCCGATGGCTCGACCTCGGCCGCCTGCGGCAATGCCACACGCTGCATCGCGCGGCATCTGATGGATGAGACAGGCCAAACCGCACTGACGCTGACCACCGACCGTGGCACGCTGCTGGCACGCGATGCGGGTGACGGGCTGACCTCGGTCAACATGGGCCAGCCGCAGCTGCGCTGGGATGAAATCCCGCTGGCGCGCGAAATGGACACGCTGGAACTGCCCATCGACGGGGCACCGACCGCAACCGGCATGGGCAATCCGCATTGCACCTTCTTCGTCGACGATGCCGAGGCGGTGGACCTGTCGGCCTTTGGTCCCGTGCACGAACACCACCCGCTGTATCCGCAGCGGACAAACGTACAGATTGCCAGCCTGATCGGTACGGATCACCTGCGGATGCGGGTCTGGGAACGCGGCGTGGGGGTTACGCTGGCCTCTGGGTCGTCCTCCTGTGCCACCGCCGTTGCTGCCGCGCGGCGCGGTCTGACCGGACGGTCCGTACGGATCGACCTTGATGGCGGGACGCTTCTGATCAACTGGCGCGAGGATGGCGTCTGGATGACCGGCGGCACCGCGCATGTCTTCGACGGCGTGTTGACTGCCGACTTCCTTGGGGCGCTGGGATGAGCGCGCCGCGCTTCACCACCCTTGGCTGCCGCCTGAACGCTTATGAATCCGAAGCGATGAAAGCGATGGCGGAAGAGGCCGGCGTCAAGGACGCGCTGGTGGTGAACACCTGCGCCGTCACCGCCGAAGCGGTGCGCAAGGCCCGTCAGGAAATCCGAAAGCTGCGCCGCGACAACCCCGCCGCGCGGATCATCGTGACGGGCTGCGCTGCGCAGACCGAACCGCAGACCTTCGCCCAGATGCCAGAGGTCGACGTGGTCATCGGCAATGCCGAAAAGATGTCGCCCGACACCTGGCGCGGCCTGTCCGCCGGTTTCATCGGTGAAACAGAGGCCGTGCAGGTCGATGACATCATGTCGGTCACTGAAACCGCCGGTCACCTGATCGACGGGTTCGGCACCCGAAGCCGTGCCTACGTGCAGGTCCAGAACGGCTGCGACCACCGCTGTACTTTCTGCATCATCCCTTATGGCCGGGGCAATTCCCGGTCCGTCCCGGCGGGTGTCGTGGTGGACCAGATCAAGCGGCTGGTGGACAAGGGCTTCAACGAGGTCGTGCTGACCGGCGTCGACCTGACAAGCTGGGGCGCCGACCTGCCGGGCGAACCGCGGCTGGGCGATCTGGTGATGCGTATCCTGCGGCTGACCGATGTCCCGCGCCTGCGGATCAGTTCCATCGACTCGATCGAAGCAGACGAAAACCTGATGCTGGCTATCGCCACCGAACCGCGCCTGATGCCGCATCTGCACCTGAGCCTGCAACACGGCGATGACCTGATCCTGAAGCGGATGAAACGTCGCCACCTGCGCGACGACGCCATCGCCTTTACCGAGGAAGCCCGCCGCCTGCGTCCGGAAATCGTCTTTGGTGCCGACATCATCGCGGGCTTTCCGACAGAAACCGAGGCGCATTTCGAGAACTCGCTGAAACTGGTCACCGACTGCGGCCTGACCTGGCTGCACGTCTTTCCCTATTCGCCGCGCCAGGGTACGCCCGCCGCGCGCATGCCGCAGGTCAAGGGACCGGCGATCAAGGACCGTGCGGCGCGTCTGCGCGCGGCGGGCGAAGTGCAGGTCCAGCGCCACCTGGCGCAACAGATTGGCGCGACCCACCGCGTCTTGATGGAATCGCCCGATATGGGCCGGACCGAACAGTTCACTGAGGTCGCGTTCCGCACGCCACAGACCGAAGGCAGCATCGTGACCGCAACCATCACCGGACGCGACGGACAGTCGCTGACTGCTTGAGTGTTTGCCCTTTGCAGGTTTCTGCGGCATGTACGCGCAATGAGTGACCAGACCAAAGCCCTCTCCGTCCACCTGCTGACCGCCACCGGCGCAGTTTTTGCCATGCTCGCCCTTCTGGCCGCGGCACAGGAAAAATGGTCTGTCATGTTCCTGTGGCTGGTGGTGGCCTTTGCCGTCGACGGGATCGACGGGCCGATGGCGCGCAAGTTCGACGTCAAAGCCAACGCACCCCGCTTCGATGGCGTGCTGCTGGACCTGATCATCGACTATCTGACCTATGTCTTCATCCCAGCCTTCGCACTGTTCCAGTCCGGGTTGTTGCCGGGTTGGACCGGGTGGATCGCGATCATCGTGATCACCTTTGCATCGGCCATGTATTTTGCCGACAGCCGGATGAAGACCGCAGACAATTCGTTTCACGGCTTTCCGGGCTGCTGGAACATGCTGGTGATCGTCCTGTTTGCGGTCGAACCGAATTTCTGGGTGATCCTGACGCTCGTCGGCACGCTGGCCGTAGCGATGTTCCTGCCGTTGAAATTCATCCACCCGGTGCGCACGGAACGCTGGCGCGCGCTGTCGCTGCCGATCGCGCTGGCCTGGACGTTCTTTGCCGGCTGGGCCGCCTGGGTCGATTTCCACCCTGAAAGCTGGGCGCATTGGGGGTTGGTTACGACGTCGTTCTACCTGTTGTTCGCGGGAATCGCGCAGCAGGTCATCGCCCCCCGACGCTGACCGCGCACATGTTTGTTCCGCGCGCGCCAAACCCGCCGCTGGCCGCCGCGCTGACGCTCTTGGCCTCAGGCTTTGTTGCTGGCACCACGCTTCTGGCCAAGATGCTGGGCACGGATACCTTGGGACCCGCCCTGCATCCCTTGCAGGTCAGCCAGGGGCGTTTCATCTTTGCGCTGATGGCGTTGTCTATCGGCGCTTTGGTTCTGCGCCCGAAATTCGCCAACGTCGCCTGGCGGCAACACGGGCTGCGAGTGCTGTTCGGCTGGGGCGGTGTCACGCTGATGTTCGCCGCCGCTGCGTTCATCCCGCTGTCCGATGCCACCGCGATCAGCTTTCTCAACCCTGTGATCGGAATGTTGCTGGCGATTCCGCTGCTGGGTGAAAAAGTGGGCCGGGTGCGGCTTTCGGCGGCGGCGATTGCGCTGCTTGGCGCGCTGATCCTGCTGCGTCCGACGCCAGCGGCCTTTCAGCCCGCTGCGCTGCTGGCGCTGGGGGCCGCGATATCGCTGGCCTGCGAAATCATCCTGATCAAACGTTTGTCTGGCCGCGAAGGGCCGCTGCAGATCTTGCTGGTCAACAATATGATCGGGGTTGGCATCTCCTCGATCGCGGCGCTGGCCGTTTGGCAGATGCCCAATGCCGCGCAATGGGCCGCATTGGCGGGGATCGGCGTGCTCATGGCCGCGGCACAGACCTGTTTCATCAATGCGATTTCGCGGGCCGATGCCAGTTTCGTGTCCCCGTTCTGGTATGCCACGCTGATTTTCGCCGCGCTCTATGACGCGTTGGTTTTTGGTGTGCTGCCCGATACGGTGTCGATCCTTGGCACGGCGATCATCGTCACCGGCGCAGGTCTGCTGGCCTGGCGCGAGGCCCGGATCAAAGCATAAGCCCGCCTGACGGGTGCGTTCGCGGCAACACCTTGGTGGCTTGCGCCATCGCATCGGCCTTTCCTTGCCGCGGGCGCTTGTAACTCGGTCACGAGTGATTAGAATAGGGTCAACCAGAGGAATTTGCGGCGGCCCCACAAGCGCGGCCGCCTTTTGCGTAAGGATCCCCGATGTCCTGGACCGATGAACGTGTCGAACTTCTGAAAAAGATGTGGGGCGAAGGCCAGTCGGCCAGCCAGATTGCAAAGGAACTTGGCGGCGTGACCCGCAATGCCGTGATCGGCAAGGTCCACCGCCTTGGCCTGTCGAACCGTGCTGGCACCGCCGCGGGTGGTGCTGCGGCTGCCCCCAAGGCCGAGGCCAAGCCGGCACCGGCGGCTGAACCAGCCCCCAAGCCTCAACCCAAGGCCGAAGCCAAGCCAAAGCCCGCGCCGGAACCCAAGGCAGAGCCGGAACCCGAAAAGCCCAAGGCCGAGGTCCGTCCGGCACCGTTGCCGCCGCGCAAGCAGATCATCCCGGCCGGTCAACCGCTGCCGCCGCAGCCGTCGGCCAATGAAATCAGCCCCGAGGCACTGGCCAAGGTCAACGAGGTCGAGAAGAAGGCCAAGAAGCTGACGCTGATGGAACTGACCGAACGCACCTGTAAATGGCCCGTGGGCGATCCCGCGACCGACGATTTCTGGTTCTGCGGCCTGCCGGTGCAACAGGGCAAACCCTATTGCGAAGCCCATGTCGGCGTCGCCTTTCAACCGATGAGCGCCCGCCGCGATCGTCGTCGCTGAACGCGAAGCCGATCCAGACAAAGCAAAAGTCGCGGGCATTGGCCCCGCGGCTTTTCGTATTCGGGCAGTCCACCCGCGTCTTTCACCGGGCAGCCTACCGCCCCAGCAGCTTCAACAAGCCCTTCTTGGCCTCGTCTTCCAGCCGCTGCTGTACCGCGTCCTCGACGCTTTGGCCGTCCTGACCCTGCACGCCCAGTTTGTCCTTCAGCTTGTCTTCCACCACTTCGCCAAGGGTCTGGTCCTTTTCAACCCGGATGCCCAGTTCCTGTTCCAGCCGGTCATTCACGCGGTCGCGGACATCGTCTTTCAGCTTTTCACGCTCTTCCTGAAAGTTCTGGTCAATCAATTCGTCCAGGTCCGCGCTGATGCCAAGGTTCGCCCACGGCCCCTTCAGCCGTACAGGAATTGACAGGCCCCGTCCGCCCCGCGCCTCTGCCGAGGACACGGTGAGCAGATAGTCCATGCTGCGCGCGCCGATGTTGATGAAGCCTTCGCCCCGCGTTGTCAGGCGCGGCAGGATCATCACAAGGTCATCGCCCCGCAACGTGCCATCGGTGATCTGAAACGTGCCGGTCAGCTTTTCGAACACCGTGGTACCGCCTTGGACATTGCCGCCGTTGATCAGCCGGTCAAGGTCGATCCCGGCGATCACACCGTTGCCCGCGTCGATCGACGCATCGCCCTTGAGCGAGCGCAGGATCGCGTCGATCGACTGACCCACGCCCAGGAATTTCAGCGTCATGCTGCCGGTCCCCGACAGCCGGTCCACGTCCATCGCCGCCACCAGCGCCTGTTTCAGGTCGATACCCGTGACTTTCATATCGCCGCCCACCGACAGGCCGCTTCGGTTGTTGGCGACGAACTGGCCAGAAACCGTGCCGTCCCACGCGTTCAGTTCTTGCAGGTCGAACACCGCGCGCGACCGGTCGATGGTGACCAGCGTGCGGGTTTCGCCGAACTTGATCTTGCCCAGCGAGATGCTGGAGGCGCGGATCGCGATTTCGCCATCCAGAAGCCCCAGCGCCGAGGCATCAATCGGATCTTTTGACCAACCGTCCTCTGACGCCGATTGGGTGCCGCCGCCGCCGGCACTGTCCTGTCCAGCCAGTGCCGACAGGTCCAACGCCCCTGCATCGAGTTGAGCGTTAACCCGCAGCTTGTCACCCAGGAACACATCGGCCGCTGCGGTCAGTGCGTTCTGGTCCAGTTGCAGCGCACCACCCCGCAAGGAAAACACGCCATCCTTGGTCAGCGTGACATCGCCGTTGCCCTTGATCGACTGCCCCAGGCCCTTGGGCACGCTGATGCCATCGATGCCCAGGCCGGCCAGGAACCGCGCGGTGTCTGGCAGATCGAGTGTCAGCTTGCCGCCCAGTTCCGGCGAGGTGCCGAAGGCGCCGGAAAACGCAACTGTCCCGCCCCGGGTCTGCACCGTGACCGCCCCTGGCACTGCCTTGCCTGCCGCCAGCACCTGAGGATCGGCAACCGACCCTGACAGGCTGACCGGGGCGCCCAAGTAGTCCAGCGACAGATCGAAACTGGCCGGTTTTGCGGGGTCGGGCCACGCCAGGTCAAGATCCACGTCGCGCAGGTCAACCGTATCCGTTCCAGCCTGCATGAGGCGGAAATGCCCATTGGTGACTGTCAGCTTGTCCAGCGTGAACACCGGCAAGCCGCCGGGCGATGCGGCCGCCTGCGCCTGTCCGTTGGTGGCGGCAATCGGGGTCGAACTGAATTCCCAGTTCGCTTGCCCGTTCGACGCCGTTTGCAACAGGACCTTCGGGGTATCCAGTTCCAGCGCGCGGATGGTGATCTTGCGTGACAGGGCATCCATCGCGTCCAGTCCGATCAGCGCGCGGTCGGCCTCGATCATCGGGCCCTGGTCGGACCACGCGGCATTGGCCAGCGTCACACCCCCGGCTTCGACCCCCACGACCGGCCAGACGGTCAGGCGCACATCGCGCAGGGTGACCTCGCGCCCTAGTTGGGCGGTCAATTGATCAGACACAAGCCTGCCCAGCCGGTCCGCAGGCATCAGCAGCAACGCCCCCACCACGATCCCGACCAGAACCACCACCAGACCCAGAAGACGGAAAATCAGCCTCATGTCGTACCCTCCACGCTTGGCCCAAGACTTATCGCAAAGCCGAAGGGGCACAAGGACCAAGACCCTTTTCCCGTTGCGAACACCGGGATAAGAGGAGCCATGAGCCAGAACCCACCGAATCTGCGCCCCGATCTGGCGCCCGCCCCGAAATTCGACACCCCCCGCCGCGACGGTCAGCCGACCATCGGCATGGTCAGCCTTGGCTGCCCCAAGGCGCTGGTCGACAGCGAACGCATCCTGACCCGGCTGCGTGCCGAAGGGTATGGCATCTCGCCCGACTATTCCGGGGCTGATGCGGTGATCGTGAACACCTGCGGCTTCCTGGACAGCGCCAAGGCCGAAAGCCTTGAGGCGATTGGTGAAGCACTGGCCGAAAACGGCCGGGTGATCGTGACAGGCTGCCTTGGGGCAGAGCCCGAATACATCACCGGCGCGCACCCCAAAGTTCTGGCGGTGACCGGCCCGCACCAGTACGAACAGGTGCTGGACGCGGTGCACGCCGCCGTGCCGCCCGATCCCGATCCCTTCGTCGATCTGCTGCCCGCCAGCGGCGTGAAACTGACACCGCGCCATTACAGCTATCTGAAGATTTCCGAAGGCTGTAACCACAAGTGCAAGTTTTGCATCATCCCCGACATGCGCGGGAAACTGGTCAGCCGCCCGCACAAGGCCGTGCTGCGAGAGGCCGAAAAGCTTGTCGAAAACGGTGTGCGGGAACTGCTGGTGATCTCTCAGGACACATCGGCCTATGGCACTGACTGGGCGGACCGCCCGTCGAAATTTCCGATCCTCGATCTTGCGCGCGATCTTGGCGCGCTGGGGGCGTGGGTGCGGATGCACTATGTCTATCCCTACCCGCATGTGCGCGACCTGATCCCGATGATGGCCGAGGGGCTGATTCTGCCTTATCTCGACATCCCGTTCCAGCACGCCCACCCCGAAACGCTGAAGCGCATGGCGCGCCCGGCGGCGGCGGCCAAGACACTGGACGAAATCGCCGCCTGGCGCGCGGTCTGCCCTGATATCACGCTGCGATCGACGTTCATCGTTGGCTACCCCGGCGAGACAGAGGAAGAGTTTCAGACCCTGCTGGACTGGCTGGACGAAGCGCAGTTGGACCGTGTCGGCTGCTTTCAATATGAAAATGTCGACGGCGCCCGATCAAACGCGCTGCCTGACCACATTCCCGACGAGATCAAGCAAGAGCGCTGGGACAGGTTCATGCAAAAGGCGCAGGCGATTTCCGAAGCCAAACTGGATGCCAAGGTCGGCACCACCATCCAGGTCATCGTGGACGAAGTCGAAGACGACGCCGCCACCTGCCGAACCATGGCGGATGCACCTGAAATCGACGGCAACCTGTTCATCGACGCAGACCACGAAACCCTGTCGCCCGGCGACATCGTGTCCGTTGAAGTTGACGAAGCGGGCGAATACGACCTGTGGGGCCGGTTGGTCAAAGCGGACTGATCTGGGCAAATAACCTGCCATTACATACAGGTTTTCGTCCTCTACCTGAAAGAAATGTCATGCCGTTTGGCGCCGCGCCTTGCGCGAAGTGGATGAATTTTATCTATTGGTAAAGTAACCTTCTCAGGCGCCTCCTTCATAATGACTTTCCCAACACGTTCGGCATGGATCTGGCGCAATCGGGGGATCGCGGCATTGCCGCTGAAAACGTCCTTCTGCTTAGTCTCGCGTCCAGCGGTGTATCCGTGGGGCGACAAAAAATGATTTCAGAACCAAAACGGGGTGCCTGCGACTGGCGCCCCGTTCTTACGTTTGCGCACAGTTGGTCCCGCGAAGGCCCTAGCTCCCCCGGCGCGTCCGGAAGCCGCCGCTGTCCATTTCAATCAACGTTTCCTGATCGCCCACAGGGTTGTTGAACGGATGCGGAAGGATGCCGATAAACATCGCCAACGCCGCCAGTTCGGCCCGTGATTTCAAACCGGTGTTGGACAGCAGCGTCTGCATCCTTTGCCGAACCGCCGAAACCGAAATGCCAAGCTGATCCGCGATCACCTTGTCTTGCAGACCAAGGCCGATCAGCTCGATCAGCTCCATCTGCTTGGCAGTGATGTGGTTGCGTTCGGTAAATTCCAGCGAAAACAACTGGGCATAGCGCTGATGCGCCATCAGTGCTGCGGTGTTCAAGGTCCAGCCATGGGCCTGAATCACCGCGATCATCTGGCGCTTGGACAGGTCGCCGGAAAAGGTGATCAACGCCGATTGTGGCGGCGCATAAAGCCGCAAAGGGATCGAAAACCCCGACCGCATCCCCTTTTCCGCCGCAGCCTTAAGCACGGCAACGCGGGCTTCGGGAATATGGCGGTATTCATCGACGAATTCCAAACCAACCGCGATTGGCGTCAGGAAATACATCGCGTGGCTGCGGAAATACGACCATTTTCGCACGTCGGGGTCATCGTTGACCCCCTGAAGCCAGCTTGAATCATAGGATGTGCGAATGAAGAGCGTCTTGCGCCAATCGCGGAAATTGCTGGCCGAAATGAAGTCGATGAACGGCAGGTTCAGGTCATGGCCCAACGCCACGATCAGGCGCCAGACATCGCGGGAATGTTCGGTCGCCTCCAGCCGGGTAATGAAGCCCTGTAAAAGTTCGGGCACATAGCGTTCGGCTTCGACCAGTTCCCGCAAGGGTCGTTTGAGCGGATCAGACAGATTCATCCTCAAGGTGCAATTTCATGTCGATCAAGACCTGTTGCAGCGCAAGGGTCTCTTTCAGCAGGCGTTTCGCCTCGTTGGCGGAAATCACGCCGTCTTCGATCGACTGGTTGTATTCGGCCATCAACATCGCAAACCGCTGACTGAGCGCAATGACATCCGAATTCACCCCGCCCTTGTTGGGCCTGGAATTGCGACGCCGTTCGTCATGCGACAGGGTAATGCCTTTCAGTTCGGCCAGCGCGGCCGTGACATGCGGATAGGATGACGCCTCTTCCAGCAGGGCGACGGAATCGATCGGCATGAACCGGTCGGCATGTTCGTCATGGTCGGAGTAGTACCGGCCCAGGGTGGCTTTGGACTTACCCGTCAGTTCGCAGGCGGCTTCGATTCCAACCTCTTTGACAAGCGCCTCAGTGTGCTTTTTCAGGTAACTACCAACAGCGTTCATACATGTACCCTTGTTTCGCCCCCCGATCGCGGGGTGACGCCCCCATTAACCCAATTGCTTAGCACAGTTAAGCCGGAAATCACGCCGCAATGTCCCACCGGGGCAAGTCTTTGCAGCACAGATGCGCCGGCTGCACGATGACGCATCATTCGGTACGCGACACTCAACCGTTGCGGGCGGGTTTACCAACGATGCCCTCTTGCACCATCGGCGACGCTTGCGGCATAGCACGGGCATGGCAAAGCTCTATTTTCAGTATTCCACCATGAACGCGGGGAAATCGACGCTGCTGTTGCAAGCGGCGTATAACTACCGCGAACGGGGCATGGCGACCCACCTGATGACCGCCGCGCTGGACACCCGCGCAGGTGACGGCCTGATCGGATCACGGATCGGCATTTCTGAACCTGCTTATGGCTTTGCCCCCGAAACAGACCTTTTCGCCCATCTCAGCAAGGTCTGCGCCGAGCAAGAGATCGCCTGCATCTTTTTCGACGAAGCGCAGTTCCTGACAAAGGACCAGGTCTGGCAACTGGCCCGCGTGGTCGACGACCTTGGCGTGCCGGTCATGTGCTATGGCCTGCGTGTCGATTTCCAAGGAGAGCTGTTCCCGGGGTCCGCCGCTTTGCTTGCGCTTGCCGATGAAATGCGCGAGGTGCGCACCATCTGTCACTGCGGGAAAAAGGCCACCATGGTGATCCGCAAGGCCACCGATGGCAGCGTCGCAACCGACGGTGATCAGGTCCAGATCGGTGGCAACGAAACCTATGTCTCGCTGTGCCGCAAACACTGGCGAGAGGCCACGGGCGACCGTCAGTCTAAGGCCTGATTGCCCCGGCAATTCCCCGGAAATGCCCAGTATTGCCCCAATCGGCGCCCTTGATGCGTGCTTTGTTCGGTCTGTTCAGGACGGAAAGCACCATGAAGCACACCCCTCGCTACCTTTTGATCTTCGGCACAACTGTCGGGCTGATCGGTGGCGTCTGGATGGCGCTTCACGGACTTCAGCAGACCCAGTTCTTGCCCGAAGCCTTGCGCCACAAGGCACCCGCAGCCTTTGTTATGCTGATGGTCGGGCTTCAACTGGTCGGGCTGGCGCAATGGCTGCAATCCCGTCGTGACGCAGGCGAACAGGCGCCCGACCCGGTCAAAGAGTTGACGACGGAACCGGCAGACAGCGCATCGCGTAACCAGTTGGGAAAGGAAGAATGCGCCATGTCCTCTGAAAAGAACAGCTCCATCGTGATGGGTTTGATCGGGCGGTTGAAACCGTCCAAACCTGCCAAAGCCACGCGCGCAAAGCCGCAGCGCCCCGCGAAAAAGGCTGCGGTCGCGGACCAGGACTCGATCGTACTGGGCCTGCTGGGCAAGCTTGTGAAACGTGGCCGCAGCACTGCACCGGAACAAGCGGTTCCTGCCCCTGCGCGAACCGCGCGGCCCCTGGCCGAGCCCACGGCGCCAGAGCAAAAATCCATCGTGCTCGGACTGGTTGGCAAGCTGATGAAACGCGGTGTCACGGCCCCTGCGGCGCCCAAACCCAAACCGGCGGCGAAGGAAAAATCGTCGATCGTGATGGGCCTTCTGTCGCGCCTGACCGGGCGCAGCAAGGCCGCCACTGCTTTGGAAGACGCCGCCCCGGTTGCGGTCCGCCCGCAACGCCGCAGCACCGCCGCCACGCCGCGCCCGGCACGTCCTGCCCGCGCGACCACCAAACTCGGCGACGACGTGCTGATCCTGCAACCTGAAGATCGGCTGGCCGCACCCAACGTCACCCCGATCCGTCCACGTCGCGCCCGGGCCGGTCGCGGGGCCGCGCCGGCATCGGTACATGCCACCATGGGGGTTTCCGTGCCTCAGCAGCCATCCGACAGCTGGCTTGGCGGTCTGCCCAGCCTGCCCGCAGACACCCAATGGCCGCAGACCGAAACCGGTGCGCCCGACCGCTTCCTTGCCCAGATCGCGCTGGCCGATTTGCCCGCGGGCGTCTGGGCCGGTCTTGGGCCGCGCGACGGCTGGCTGGTGTTTTTTGAAACCACCGTTCTGCACACCGACAGTCTTGGCACACCGCATCCGATCCCGGAAGGCGCCGAACAGACGCCGCGCACCGCGGCAGAGGACTGGATGGAAGATACGCTCGGTCCGCTTCCGTCGCCGCATTGGTTCCTGTCTGCACAGGATGGCACAGGCATCGCCCCTGCACCAATGCCGCCGCTGAGCGGACGCGACGTCGCCTTTTATCCGTTCGACTGGCCCAGCACCTTCGCCCTGCTCGACGCGCTGGAAACGGTTCTGCAAGATACGCTGACGTCCTGGCAAGAGCGGGCAGCCCCCAAGCTGCCAAAGGCTGTCGCCGACAAGCGCAAGGATGCGTTCATGGCCGGAATTACCAAGGTGCGCGCCTTGAACCGCAAGGTCGCCAACCGCGCCGAAACCCACGACTTCACAAGTGCCGTCGCGAAACGCGTGGTCTCGGAGCTCAAGGCGATGACGAACGACGCCTGGCGATCAGCCAAGGCGCGCAAAGAAGGCAAGCCGGCTGTCACCATTCTTGAAATGGCAATGGGCCCTGAATACCTGGCCATGTTCGAACGTCACGCCCGACAGGTCTACAGCACCACGCCCAGGGCCCTGCCCGCGCGCTGCCGCGCCAAGCTGGAGCCCCACTGGGCCGAAGCCGCGACCGGCATCGCCGCTGAAATCGGCGCTGCGACCGAAGGGTCCGGTTGGCCTGTGCTGTTGTCGCTGCCATCCGGCGGGTTGGCCGACGCGCCGGTGGGGGCCGTCGATCGGATGCTGTGGACCATTGCGCCCGAAGACCTGTCAGAAGGTCGGTTCGACCGCGTCGTGATCGAGGTCGAACCGCGCCCCAAGGCCCGGCGTCATTCCCACTCCATCGCCTCGTAAACAGCCTGGGCATTGCGCCCGGCCAACGAGTCGAACTGGTCGAGGTGGGCAAAGTCGGATTGATCCACGTTCACCGATTCGATGATGTCGCCACCGTCGTCGATATAGGCGCGCATCTTGTCCCGCAGATTGGCGATATAGTCGCGGGTGTCGGCGGTGGCGGTTGCCAGGTCGGTAACAGGACCATGGCCCGGCACGACAGTCACGGGTTCAAGTGCGGCCATGGCGTCAAACGCGTCCAGCCAACCGGCGCTGTCCGAAAACTCCATGATTCCCAGCAAGCGCCCGACAAAAACGATGTCTCCCGTGAACACGATCCGTTCCTCGGGCAACCAGACGAAGCTGTCCCCCGGCGTATGCGCCGGGGCCGGGTTGCGCAACTGGATCGGACGCCCCCCAAGATCAAGATCGAGCGCCTCGGCAAAGGTCAGGTCGGCATAGACCGGTTCGGTGCCAGCCAATCCGTCGCCGACCAGCATCGACAGCATGGTCGACTGCATGGAATAGCGCGCGCTCTGGTCCTCGACGGCCGCCTCGGACGCGATGATCTGTGCACCCTGTTCGTGCCAATAGCCATTGCCCAACCAACGGTGATCCTGCCCACCGGTGTCGATCACATAGGTCACCGGATGATCGGTCAGGCCCTTGACGACCTCATGCAGCATCTTTGCCCCGGCATAGGTGCCACCGGGATCGACCAGCACCGCCCCCTCGGGCGTTTCGATCAGGCCGAAGGTGGCATTGTTGCCCAGGTTTTCGGGGTTGCGCTGTTCGGCGGGGCCTTCGATGGCCCAGACGCCGGGAACAATGGGATGCACGTCCAACACATCGGCAAGGGCAGGAAAAGGCAGGCAAATGAGGGCGGCAAGGCCGGTCTGAATACGCATGGAAAGTTCCTCCTGTCACGGAGGTACCCGGCCACGGCGCGATGCGCCATGCGGCCTGTCACCACGGCTGGCCTAGCCGCGTTCCACCAGCACCGACCCCACCGAATAGCCAGCCCCAAAAGAACAGATCACGCCCCGGTCGCCTGGCACCAGATCGCTGGAATGTTTGGCAAAGGCGATGATCGAGCCGGCAGACGACGTGTTCGCATAGTCCTGAAGGATATTCGGCTGCTCGCCCGGCTCTGGCACCCTGCCCAGCACCTTCTTGCCGATGAAATCGTTCATCGTCTTGTTGGCCTGGTGCAGCCACAACCGTTTCAGGCTGTCGGCTGGCCACTCTGCGTGGTCCAGATGCCCAAGTATATGGGCCGACACCATCGGCAGCACTTCCTTGAACACCTTGCGCCCGTTCTGCATGAACTGCATATCGCGGCGGTCTTCCATCTGGTCACGGGTGCGGCGCAGGAACCCGTTATTGTTGCGGATGTTGTTGGAAAACTGCGTGGCGCAGCGGGTGCCATGAATGTCGAACCGCGGGCCTTGCGCGTCATCGGCCCGTTCGATCACCACCGCCGTGCAGACGTCGCCAAAGATGAAGTGACAGTCCCGGTCGCGCCATTCCAGGTGACCGGAACAGATTTCCGGGTTCACCACCAGTGCCCGCCGGACCGACCCGGAACGCACCATGTCCGCCGCAGCCTGGATCCCGAACGTGGCCGAGGAACAGGCCACGTTCATGTCGAAGGCAAAGCCGCCAGCGCCCAGCAGGTTCTGGATCTCGATCGCAATCGCCGGGTAGGCGCGTTCATGGTTCGACGCGGCACAGATCACCAGGTCGATATCGCCCCCGCTCCGCCCGGCCTGTGCCAGCGCCTTGCCGCAGGCATCCAGCGCCATTTCCGCCATGATCCCTGGCTCTTCATCGCTGCGCGCGCGCAGGCGCGGATACATGCGGGCGGGGTCCAGAACGCCGTCCTTGTCCATGACATAGCGCTGCTCGACACCGCTTGCGGAGACGATGAACTCGGCGCTGGACTGCGGCTTGGCCTCGATCTCTCCGGCGGCAATCGCTGCGGCATTCTCGGCGTTGAACCGGTCGGCATAGGCGTTGAACGACGCCACAAGTTCGTCATTGCTGATGGCAAGATCGGGGGTAAAGACACCGCTGCCGGTGATCGCTGGCTGGTACATCTGGGACTCCTCGCAGGTGACGGGAACAAGACCGCAGCCCCGTCCAACGGTCAAGCTGAACCTCGGGAAAAGCGACCGTCCGCAGGGGCCAGCCACGGGCTGGCCCCGAGGTATCCTGCGCGGCGCGGCACACGCCGCACAATGGTGTCAGACCGGGTTCGGCACCGGCTCTCCGGCGAAAAACGCGCGGATGTTGGCCACGGCCATCATCCCCATGTCCTCGCGCACCTCAAGCGCGGCGGTGCCCAAGTGCGGCAACAGCGTGACATTCTGCAGCGCGATCAGGGCGTCGGGCACATGCGGTTCATGTTCATACACGTCCAGCCCCGCCCCGGCGATCTGCCCGGTTTGCAGCGCCGCAATCAGGGCCGGTTCGTCCACCACGTCGCCGCGCGCGATATTGACGAAATGCGCGCTGGGTTTCATCGCCGCAAAGACGTTTGCGTCGATCAGATGGCGGTTTGCACCGCCCCCCGGCACCGCGGCGACCAACACGTCACTCTCAGCGGCCAGATCGGTCAGGCGGCCCACCTGTTCCGCCGGGAAATCGACCGTTCTGGGCGACCGGTTATAGAACAGTACCGGCATGCCGAACCCGAAATGCGCGCGACGGGCAATCGCTTGCCCGATTCGGCCCATTCCGACGATGCCCACGGTTTTGCCCGACATGTGCTGGCCCAGCATCTGCACCGGGTGCCAGCCGCGCCAGGTGCCCGACCGCACCAATCGTTCGCCTTCGGCCGCCCGACGGCAGGACATCAGCATCAGCATCAGCGCGATATCGGCGGTTGCGTCGGTCACGGCTCCCGGCGTGTTGGTCACGGTAATCCCCTGCGACCGGGCCACCGCCACGTCGATATGGTTGAAGCCAACACCGAAATTCGCCAGCAGCCGGGTGCGGATTTCCCCTGCCGCCTCGAACACATCGGCTGAATACAGGTCCCCCAATGTCGGCAGCACGGCGTCATGGTCGCGAAGGCTCGCGATCATCTCGTCCCGGGTCATCACATCCGGACTGTCGCGATAGGTCAGGTCGAACCCGTCCCGCAGCGCGTCGATCACTCGGTCGGGCAGGTTGCGGGTTACCAGCAGCTTCAGCATAGCCGTGCTCCGTTCGGCGCATCCTTGTCCGGCCGCGCCAGGACCACCGCGTTGTCGGCGTCGTGAAAGCCCAGGATCAGCACCTCGGACATGAACTTGCCAATCTGACGCGGTGGGAAATTCACCACGCCCATCACCTTGCACCCGACAAGGTCTTCGGGCGTGTAATGCACGGTGATCTGGGCCGAGCTTTTGCGCTCCCCGATCTCTGGGCCGAAATCGACCCACAGCTTGATCGCGGGCTTGCGCGCCTCGGGAAAGGGCTCGGCACGGGTCACGGTACCGATGCGGATGTCGACCTTGGCGAAATCGTCATAGGTGATCTCAGCCACGCGCCAGCTCCCGCGAACGGTCGGTGGCGGCGGCGACAGTGTTGGCGATCAGCGGCGGCAGACCGCTGGTTGCGTCCATCAACACCTCGAGCCCCGCCTGTGTCGTGCCGTTCGGCGACGTCACGTTGCGCCGCAATTGGGCGGGGTCTTCGTGCGACTGTTCGGCCAAGGCCCCTGCGCCGGCGACCGTCGCCTTGGCCAGTTTCATTGCCAGATCTGCGGGCAGGCCCTGCGCCTCGGCGGCGGCGGCAAGGCATTCGATCATGTGGAACACATAAGCCGGACCGGACCCGCTGACCCCGGTCACCGCATCCATCTGCGCCTCGGCCTGCAAACGGACGGTCTGGCCGATAGCTGACAGCAAATCTTCGGCCAGCGTCATCTGTGCTTCGCTGACCTGGGTGTTTCCAAACAGGGCGGTGATCCCCTTGCCCACGGCAGCGGGGGTGTTTGGCATCGCACGGATGATCGGGCTGTCATCACCCAGCGCGGCCTCGAATGTTTCGATCGGGGTACCCGCGGCAATCGACAGGAACACCGTATCAGATCCGCCGTATTCGGCGATTTGCGGCAGGGCAGAGCCCATCATCTGCGGTTTGACGGCCAGCATGACGACCTCGGGGCTGGCCGGCAGGTCGGTGTTTACATGCACACCCTGCACCTTGACCCAATCCGACGGATGCGGGTCGATGACCCAGACAGCCTTGGGCGAAAGGCCTTGTTTGAGCCAGCCTTCCAGCATGGCCGACCCCATTTTGCCACAGCCCAGAAGAACCAGCCCGCGGCGTTCCAGTTTCGTCAAATCCATATCGCTCCCCGGCCAAATTTCTTTGGGGGAAACTGTTACGCCCGACCGTAGGCCTCTGCAATGGCGACCTTCATGGCCTGTTCCGGGCTCTGATCGCCCCACACCATCAGTTGGAACGCCGGATAATAGCGCTCAGAGCTGAGCACGGCCGCCATGATCATCGTGTCGATCTGTTCCGCGCAGGCAATTTGTTCACCCGCCAGAACCAGGCCATAGCGATAGATCATCAGCTTTTGCGGCTTCCAATAGGTGAAGGACCCGGCCCAGCACTGATCGTTGACCAGGTTCAGCCCCTCGTACAAAAGCGGCAGCTTGTCGTCCGGCGGCTCCATCTCGAACGAGCAGATCAGGCGCAGCGTCTGATCATAGGCCGACCAGGCCAGCGTAACGGAATAGGTGCGCCACTGGCCTTCAACGGCCATTGCGATCTGGTCATCGGCAACACGATCGAAATCCCAATCGTTGTGGGTGGCAAGATGTTCGCAAATGTCGATCGGGTGTATCTCTTCTTCGAGAAACTGCTCGGTCATGGCCATGGCGCTGCTCTTTCCTTGCTAGCGCAGAGGCGATTGCGCGCCCCAAGCGCTTGGTGCCTGCTCAAGGTGCAGCGGCGATTTCCGCTGCCCTTACAAGATATGGTGCAGCCGGAGCGCGGATCCGTAAAGCAATATTTTGGGGATAAACCCAATTTCTTGTGGATTCTTTGGGCAAAGAAACAAAAGACGCCTGTTTCTTGACTTCCCTGTCGACATTCCCCGACAGTGTCTTGCAAGTACTGCCTGTATTTTCAGTTTTTCCAGCGACGTCACATTATCGCCAAGGTTGCATCTTGACGCGAATAAGTGACTCTGCCAAGTATTCAAAACGTAGCCGTTTCTATGTTTTTCGGTTCAATATTAATCAGTTGCTCCACCAACGGGGCGCGTTGATCCACACAATCAGTAGTTGCCTCTCGGCTTCCCGTCTGCTGGGTGCCGACAACCTGGGGCATCGTCGGCCCCGCTTTGACCGCTGCGGGTTCCCGGCACATGGGGGATAGAAATGCCGAATACCGTCGTTGACGTGCCCTTGGGCACGACCGCTGCTCAGTTGCAATCCATGATTGACGCTGCTGGGGCAAACACCACCTTTCAGCTTCAGGCCGGGACATATCACTTCGACCGGACCGTCACCATCAGCAACAGCAACGTCGCCCTGATCGGTGCTGGCCGAACCGAAACGCTGATCACCATGGCCACCAACATGGGCACCGATCCGGTGATCCAGGTGGGCGACGCACTTTACGGCGCCACGATCGAAAAAACCGTGGATCTGGCGATTTCAGCCTCTGCCGGGGATACGTCGATCACGCTCGAAAGCGGGCATGGGATGGAAGTCGGCGACTTCATGTATATCCAGGCCGAAAACACCGCTGCGTTCTTTGCGGAAATCGGCGATACACAGTGGAAAAAGTCGAACCCGCTGCGCACCCTCCTGGTCGAGGTGACAGCGGTGAACGGCGACGACGTGACGTTCAACAGCCCCCTGACCTTCGATTTCGACGCCTCGATCACCACGGTTCAACGCCGCACCCTGCTGGAAGGTAACGAACTTTCCGGCTTTTCCATGATGGGGCCATACGGGGAATCGAACCCCGGCAGCTTTTCCAATACCAAGCCCGGCCAGAACCACATGATGATCATGGTTGGCGGCACTGCGGGCATGGTGATCGAAAACATCGGCATCGAAGAAGCCGTGTCGCACGGAGTCGTCATGGCGGGCAGCCGTGACCTGACGATGACCGATTTCTACATGGACGGCACCCACAACAAGGGCGGCGGCGGCAATGGTTATGCCGTTTGGATCCGGGATGTCTATGACAGCAGCTATTCCGACATCTGGGTGACCGACACCCGACACGCGGTGCTGTTCGCCAGCTATACCACCGCCAGCGGCAACGACGTGCACGTCACCTATACCAACCGGGATATCAACTTTCACGGCGGTCGCGATCAGTTCAACACCGTTGTGGTAGACTCGATGGTTCGCAATGCGACCGAGCAAGGCTATCTTGCCTGGGCGACCTTCTACAACGAAGGCGAAAGCTACGGCGCGCCCACCGATCCAGCGACGAACCCGATCCACATCCGCGAACTGGTGGCCACCAGCAAAGGTGACAGCGTCGTCTCGCACGATGACGGCAGTCACCTGTGGCTCGTCGCCGGGGCCGACACCGTCCATACCGGCGCGGGCGATGACTATATCAACGGAGGCAGTGGCACGGATGACATCTATGCCTCGGCCGGCCAAGACAGCATCGACGGCGATTCCAGCTTTGACACAATCTATTTCGACGGCAATTTCGTCGAATACACCGTGACCGCCGATGGCAGCGACCTGTATTTCACCCGAGGCACCGACAAGACCCGCGTGACGAATGTCGAAAGCTTTGTTTTTGCCGACTACAGCTACAGCGACTCCAGTCTTCTGAACCTGGCGGGCGTCGAGACCAATCCGTTCACAGGCGCCGATCCCGCGCTGCCCGATCAACCGGCATTTGGCCCGGATGGCGACACGGGCGGGTTTGATACGACGACCGGCGGGGGCACCGATACCACCGGCGGCGGCGGCACTGACACCACTGGCGGATCGGGTGGGACCGATACCACCGGGGGCGCGGGCAGCACACCCGACGTTGTGCCGGGGTCCAACGTCGACTGGACCCCGATGGACGCCACCGGCCTGCCCGTCGTGGATGGCACCACGGGTTGGGAACGGTCCACGCAATCGCAAAGCTTTGTCATGGGGTCGCTGCTGGACGCGATGCAGTTCTCGTCCGGTGGCACCTATGACGTGGTCGGCAATGCGCTGGTCAACAACATGCTGGGCAATGACGACGCCAACCGGATGGAGGGCTACGGCGACGACGACCGCATCTTTGGCAAGGGCGGCGACGACACCCTGCTGGGGGGAACCGGCGACGACTACCTTGACGGTGGATCGCAGAACGATGCGATCTACGGTGGTGACGGCAATGACTCGATGGACGGCGGCAACGGCGACGATGTGTTCCTGGCCAGCAGCGGCAACGACGTGATCAACGGCGAAAGCGATTTCGACACGGTGATCTTTACCGGTGCGCTGGCCGTTTACGCGATCACTGAAAGCGGCGGTGCCTTCACGGTCTCGGACGCAGCGGGAACAACCACGATGCAAAGTATCGAAAACTTCGTCTTCAACGGAGAGGTCATCGCCGCCGCCAACCTGATCACCGAATGGCAGGCCGCGGTCGCGGGAGGGGGCGGAACCGACACCACCGGCGGCTCGGGCGGCACCGACACCACCGGGGGCTCGGGCGGAACGGACACCACCGGCGGCACGGGCGGAACCGACACTACCGGGGGCTCGGGCGGAACCGACACCACTGGCGGCTCAGGTGGCACCGACACCACCGGTGGCACGGGCGGTGATCCCGCGGATGACACGGTTTGGCTGAACGCCGACACCACCGGTCTGCCCGAGGTCCTCGGGCAAAGCTGGTGGGACCGCTACAACTCTGACGCGTCCTTTGTCATGGGCGCCGACATGGACGCGATGGAGTTCACGACCCAGGCCGATCTCGACGCATTCGGCAACGGCATGGACAACAACATGCTTGGCAATGACGGCGCCAACCGGCTGGAAGGCGGCGCCGGCGATGACCGCATGTTCGCCCGCGAAGGCGATGACACTGTTCTGGGCGATGCGGGCAACGATCTTGTCGAAGGCGCGGGCGGCAACGACATGCTGTCAGGTGGCGCGGGCAATGACACCGTCAAAGGCGGCAACGGAGACGACACGATCCTTGCCGGCACGGGCAATGACACCATCGACGGCGATGCCGACAGCGACACCGTGATCTTTGCAGACGCGCTGGACAGCTATGCGATCACCGGCAGCAGCAGCAGCTATACCGTGACCAACGCGACCGGGTCGATGCTGGTAAAGAACGTGGAAACCTTCGTGTTCGACGGCGTATCGATCGCAGCAGACACCCTGACCGCCGCATGGGAATCCGCAATCGCCGGCGGCACGGACACCACCGGTGGCACGGGAGGAACCGACACCACCGGTGGCACGGGTGGAACCGACACCACCGGCGGATCGGGTGGAACCGATACGACGGGCGGATCGGGCGGAACCGACACCACCGGCGGATCGGGCAGCACTGACAGCCTTGCTCCGATCACCGATGTCGATTGGCTGTCCGGGGCGTGGTCCGAAACCGATCCGGCAACGGGGACCGCAGTGCTCGACGGCATCGCGGAGACCGTGGATTACGGACGCACCGACACGTCTTATGTGATGGGCGCCGACCTGGACCACGGCCGGTTCGATACCGAAAACGATCTGGATGTCTGGGGCAACGCCCTGAGCAACGACATCAACGGCAATGACGGGAACAACCGGATTGAAGGCCGCGCCGGGGACGATGATCTTGACGGATACCAGGGCAATGACATGCTGATCGGCGGCCTGGGCAATGACACGCTGAAAGGGGATGACGGCAACGACACCCTTCACGGCGGGTCGGGCAATGACCGTCTGGATGGCGAAAATGGCAATGACGTGTTCGTCTTCCTGACTGGCGGCGGCAACGACACGATCCGCGACTTTGGTGACGACACCGACACGCTTTGGCTGGGGATCGGCGGCGTCACCTCGGTGGCCGAGGCCCTGGGGTTTGCCATCGACGACGGCCGCGACGTGACCTTCAGCTTTACTGGCGGAGACACGCTCTTGGTCGAGGATGTCAGCATTGCCGACATCCAGAACCACATCGTGATCCTGTGAAGGCACTGGCCCGGGTGGCACCTCAAGTGCCCGGGCCCCTGCCAAATGCGAAAAGCCCCGGTTGCTCCCCCGGGGCTTTTCCTTGAGTCAGAACGGATCGCCGCGTTACTGCGCGGTCCAGCCGCCATCGACCGGGATCGACGTACCGGTCACGTTGTGGGCAATCGGGTTGCACAGCCAAAGCGCCAGCGCCCCGATTTCTGCCGGGTCTGACGTGCGCCGCGACGGCTGTTTTTCCGACAGCAGATCGGCAACCCCCGCGTCCCGGTCCCCGCCATGCAATGCCGCGCGGGCCTGAACCTGCGGTTCGATGATCGCGGTTTCGGTCCAGCCGGGACAGATACAGTTGACCGTGACTCCGCCCTTGGCCTTGCTGCCCTCGGCGGCATATTCCAGCGCCGCCACCTTGCTGAGCCCGACCAGGCCGAATTTCGACGCCACATAAGGCGCCTTGTGGACCGAGGCCACCACCCCGTGCACCGAGGCGATGTTGATCACCCGGCCATAGCCGCGCCCGGCCATTCCCGGCATGGCCAGCCGCATGGTGTGAAACGCCCCTGACAGATTGACCGACAAGATCGCATTCCATGTCGCCGCGTCCGCCTGTGCCAGCGACACGGTTTTCTGAATCCCGGCATTGTTCACTAGTGGATTGAATCCAACATTTGGAACCCTCGATTTCTTGCGGCGATGATGTCGTTGGGGTCTGCCCGCCAAAC
>NZ_JAYLLH010000041.1:0-20939 GCF_035818635.1 Mesobacterium hydrothermale
GTTTGGCGGGCAGACCCCAACGACATCATCGCCGCAAGAAATCGAGGGTTCCAAATGTTGGATTCAATCCACTAGTGTCGCGCCTGTAAGCCAGAACGGGAAAGGGCGCGACATGGAAAAATTCGGGAAAAGCCAACCGGTGAAGCGGGTTGAGGACATCCGGTTCCTGACTGGCGAAGGCCGCTATGTCGACGATGTTGCCCCCGAAAGCGCGCTGCGGGCCTTTGTCTTCCGCTCTCCGGTCGCCCATGCGACGATCACGGACCTGGATGTCAGCGATGCGCGCGACGCGCCCGGCGTGCACATGGTGGTCACCGCGCAGGACCTCGCCGATGCGGGCATCACCTATGGGCTGAAGACCACTCCGGTCACGAATACCGACGGCAGCACCGGCGCGTATCCCCGCCGCCCGGTTCTGGCCGAAGGCAAGCTGAATTTCGTCGGTGAACCGGTTGCGCTGGTGGTGGCTGACACGCTGGAACAGGCCAAGGATGCGGCCGAGTTGATCGTGCTGGACTACGACGATCTGCCCGCCCAGCTCGCGCTGGCGCCAGGCGACACCGCGATCCACGCAGAGGCCCCGGACAACCGCGCCTTCGACTGGTCGATCGGAGATAAGGCCGCGACCGACGCTGCCTTTGCCAAGGCCGCCCGCGTCGTCACTCTGGACGTGGCCGACAACCGCATCATCGTCAACGCGATGGAGCCGCGCGGATGCCACGCCAATTGGGATGGCCAGCGCCTGCACATCGCCTTTGGCGGTCAGGGTGTCTGGGGGCCCAAGGCGGAATTTGTCGATTGCTTCGGCCTTGCCCCCGAGGATGTTCAGGTCACGATCCCGGACGTGGGCGGCGGGTTCGGCATGAAAGCCTTCGTGTACCCCGAGTATTTCTCGGTCGCTTTTGCGGCCAGGGAACTGGGCCAGCCCGTGCGCTGGATCGCCGAGCGGACCGAATCCATGTTGTCGGACAACGGCGGGCGCGACCTGACGCACACCGCGTCGCTGGCGTTTGACGCCGATAACCGGATCACCGCCTACACGCTGCACAGCATCTGCAACATGGGGGCCTACAACTCGACCTTCGCGCAGCAAATCCAGACCAACCTGTTCGCCCGTGTGCTGATGGGGGTCTATGACGTGCAGACCACCTTTGCCCGGGTCGAGGGGTTTTTCACCAACACCACCCCGGTCGATGCCTATCGTGGCGCAGGCCGACCCGAGGCGATCTATCTGCTGGAACGCGTGATCGACCGTGCGGCACGCGAACTGGGCGTCGACGGGTGGGAGTTGCGGCACAAGAACTTCATTCCGGTCGCGAATTTCCCCTACAAGACCGCCACGGGCGAACTGTATGACGTCGGCGATTTCAGCCGCATCCTGAACAACGCCGCCGCCCTGTCCGACACCGCCGGGCTGGAGGCACGCAAGGCCGACAGCGCCGCGCGCGGGATGCTGCGCGGTCAGGGGCTGTGTTACTACATCGAAAGCATCCTCGGGCAGCCGTTCGAGGACGTGAAGGTTGAATTCCCCGAAGAAGGCGGCGCGTTGATCTATGTCGGCACGCAGTCGAACGGTCAGGGACATGAAACTGTCTTTGCCCAGTTCCTGGCCGATCAGACCGGCATTCCCGCCGACCAGATCACCGTGGTGCAGGGCGACAGCGACCGCATCGCGCGCGGCGGCGGCACCGGCGGTTCACGATCCGTCACTAACCAGACCAATGTCACGCTCAAGGCGGTGGCCAGCATCGTGACCGCGTTCAGCGCGTTCCTGGCCGAAGAACTGGGGATCGACCCCGGGCAGGTCAGCTTTGACGACGAAACCTTCCGCGCCGAAGGGTCGAACATGACCCCCACGATGCTGGAAGTGGCCCGGATGGCGCGCGACAAGGGCCGCGACGACTTGCTGAGTTTCAGCGAAACCGCCGAATTGCCCGGCCGCAGCTATCCCAACGGCGCCCACGTCGCCGAGGTCGAGATCGACCCGGAAACCGGCGTTGTGCGGCTGGACCGCTACAGCGTGGTCGACGATTTCGGCAACCTGATCAACCCGATGCTGGCACTTGGTCAGGTGCATGGCGGCGTGGCGCAGGGAATCGGCCAGGCGCTGTGCGAACAGGTGTCCTATGACGAGGACGGCCAGTTGCTGAGCGCGACCTTCATGGATTACGCCATGCCCCGCGCCGATCAGATCCCGATGATGACCTGCACCTTCGCCCCGGTCCCGTCGACGGCCAACCCGATGGGGATGAAGGGCTGCGGCGAGGCCGGAACCGTCGGCGCACTTGCCGCCGTCGCGAATGCGGTTCAGGATGCGCTATGGGAACGCGGAGTCCGACAAGCGGACATGCCTTTCACCCCGCATCGCGTCTGGGCGATGTTGCAGGACGAGGCCATCGCCGCAGAGTAACGAGGCACTTCCGGCATGACGCTGCGCGATACGGTTCTAGGGTGGATCCGGCGCAGCTTTACCACCGGCCAGTCGCAGCTCACCGTCCGGCGCGGGCAGCGTGATCATGTGATCATCCTGGATGGCACCATGTCCTCGCTCAAACCGGGCGAAGAAACCAACGCGGGTCTCACCTATCGCCTGCTGCAAGAGGTGCCGGGCCTGTCGCTGTTTTATGAGGCCGGAGTGCAATGGGACAGCTGGCGCAGCACACCCGATGTCATCATGGGGCGCGGCATCAACCGCCAGATCCGCCGTGCCTATGGTTTCCTCGCGTCGCGCTATCGACCCGGCGACCGGATCTTTCTGATGGGCTATTCCCGCGGCGGCTTTGCCGTGCGGTCGCTGGCCGGGATGATCGACCGCATCGGGCTGCTGCGGTCGGAAAAGGCCACCGAGCGCAATATCCGCCAGATCTATCGCCTGTATCAATTCGCCCCGGAAAGCGACACCGCCCACGCCTTTGCCAAGGGGCGTTGCCATGCAACCGCCAAGATCGAGGCGGTCTGCGTCTGGGATTCGGTCAAGGCGCTGGGGCTGCGCCTGCCGATCCTGTGGCGGTTCCACGACGACATGCACGCCTTTCACAACAGCGAACTGGGGCCCACCATCCGGCGCGGATTCCATGCGCTGGCACTGGACGAAACCCGCCGCGCTTTTGCGCCGGTGCTGTGGACCAGCCCGCCGGGCTTTTCCGGACGGGTGGAACAGATGTGGTTCAAAGGGACACACGGCGATATCGGCGGCCACATCGGTCACCTGACCGCTTCCCGCCCGTTGTCGAACATCCCGCTGGTCTGGATGCTGGAACGGTTGCACACCTGCGGCATCGCCCTGCCCCGGGATTGGCGCGACAGGTTTCCCTGCGATCCCGCAGCGCCGTCTGTCGGCACCTGGACTGGTCTGGGCAAGCTGTTCGTGCTGCGCCGCGCGCGCCGTTGGGGCGCCGATTCGTCGGAATACCTTCACCCCTCCGTCCCCGAAACCCATCCGGCGGCGCGAACCCTGACAAGGCGGAAACGTCAAGACCTTTCAATCACGACTGAGTGATTACCCTTTAAACTGTGGCCAGAATACCCATCTTGAGGTCATGGATCGCAGGTTCGGAACCCTGCGACACCTTCACTGTCCCTCGTTCCGTAACTTGGCGTCCGGAATTTACCGGGCGCCTTTTTCTTTTCGCACGCAATGCTTGACGCGGGCACGCCGCCCCTTGCGGCGGCTTCGACAGTTCGGTTAGCGTCGCGCCATGCGCTATACCGACAAGTTCCTGAGAAACATCCTGCGCCGCACCAAGGTGATTGCCATGGTCGGCGTGTCCCCCAAGTCGATCCGGCCCAGCAACTATGTCGGCCGCTATATGTCGATGAAGGGGTTTACCGTGATCCCGGTCAATCCCGGCCATGCCGGAGAGACCCTGTTCGGACAAACCGTGCGCGCCACCCTGTCAGAGATCGACGCCCCCGTGGACATGATCGACATCTTCCGCCGGTCCGAGGCCGTGCCCCCCATCGTCGACGAAGCGCTGAACGCCTTTCCCGACACGCTGAAAACCATCTGGATGCAGATCGGCGTGACCCACACCGAGGCCGCGCACAAGGCAGAACACTCCGGCGTGGACGTGGTGATGAACCGCTGCCCCAAGATCGAATACCAGCGCTTGTTCGGCGAACTCCGCATGGGCGGGTTCAACACCGGGATCATCAGTTCAAAGCTTTGA
The DNA here is from genome assembly GCF_035818635.1 of Mesobacterium hydrothermale. Taxonomy (NCBI): domain Bacteria; kingdom Pseudomonadati; phylum Pseudomonadota; class Alphaproteobacteria; order Rhodobacterales; family Roseobacteraceae; genus Mesobacterium; species Mesobacterium hydrothermale. The sequence continues at coordinate 4,170 of NZ_JAYLLH010000041.1, forward strand.
CCGCCCGGACTGCCGCCTGATCCAGCGCCACAGATACCGGACCGGCCAGCGCAGCACGCTCATTCCGGCGGCCAGCACAACCAGCCCGATCCACGGCCCGTTTTCATAGACAACATAGCCCAACAGCGGGATGCCGATGGCGATCAGCACATAGGCCCGTGTCCAGTGGTTGTCGCGCGATGGCACCATGGCCAGCAGGTTCGCCGCCAACGCCCAGACAAAGGCCAGCGTCAGCGAGAACGTCATGCGGTCTGCCTTCCGGTCAGCTTCTTCCACAGGTGTGCCAGCGGGCGGCGCAGCATCGACACCACCGCTGCGACACAGGCCAGTGTGATCAACAGCCCGTGCGTCTTTGCGATCAGGTACAACAGCACCGGAACCGCGATCACCAGCGGCAGTCCGACGACGCGTTGAACCCGCATCGGCAGAAAGGCCACGCCGGTTGCGGCCAACACCCAAAGGCAGGCAAGGGTCAATGCGGTGCTCATCCCACTCCTCCGAAGGTTGCCACCAGCGCCGCAAAGGCCAGGGTCGCGCCCAGCACAGGCACGGCCATGGGCACCCGGAAAGGCGCTTGCGGCTGGATCCGTTTCTGGCCGATCAGGGCAAGGTTGACCAGCAAAAACACCAACAGGATCACAGTAGAGGTCGCTTCGGCCAGAGACACCAGCGGCAGCAGCAGCGCCGCCACGATGACCACCAAGCCCAGCAGACCCGTCGCGAGAACCGGCGTGCCAAAGCGCGGATGCGCATGGTGGAACAGGCTCAGCCAGGGTGTATCCTGCCCCAGCCCGTACAGAACCCGCGCGGCCATCACGATCTGCGCCAGGACACCGTTCAACGCCGCAAAGACGGCAATCCCGGACAGAAACCGCGCCTCTTGCCCGGTGGCCGCAGACCAGACCAGCGCCAGCGGCTTGTCCGACCCGGCAAGGTCGGCCACCGGCACCGACCGCACCGCCGCCCACGCCACCAAGGCATAAAGAACCGAGGTCACGATCAACGCGATCAGGATCGCGCGCGGCAGAGTGCGGGTGGGGTCGCGCACCTCTTCAGCCATGTTGACGATGTCCTCGAACCCGATGAAGGCGAAAAAGGCCAGCAGCGCACCCGCTGCGATCAAATTCCAGTCGGGTGCGGGCATGTCGGCCAGCACGGCGACCGGCGGCGCCGAAAACCCGGCCCAGATCACCAGACCCAGCCCGGTCAATTCGATCACGGTAAACAACGCCGCCATAGACAGGCTTTCCAGCACGCCCACACCGGCCACCAGTGTCAGGATCACCCCAAGCCCGATGATGGCGGCATGTTGCGATACCGGCAGGATCGCCCTCAGATAGCCGGCGCCACCCTGCAAAACGGCAGCGGCGGAAACCGTGCCGCCAATGACAATCGCAAGCCCGACCAGCAGCGAAAGCGCCCGCGACCCCAGCCCCGCCCGCACATAGGCCGCCTCCCCGGCAGCCTGCGGAATACGCGCGGAAAACTCGGCATAGCTGAGCGCGGTCGGCGCGGCGATCACCCCCGCGATGACAAAGGCCAGCGGCGCCCAAAGCCCGGCCTGCGCCGCCACCGCCCCGATCAGCACATAGATGCCCGCGCCGACGATGACACCCACGCCATAGGCGGCAAGCAGGGGCAATCCGATGCGGCGTTTGAGTTCGTCGGTCATGGTGCCGACGCTGCGCCATGGCACGGGATTCTGAAAGCGGAAACCGCGCCGCGCGGTGGGATTTCCCCGCAGCGCGCGGTTATGCCGTCAACCGCGCAGGCAGCCCGTTGGCCCAGGCCGAAATCGTCCCGGCCCCAAGGCACACCACCATGTCTCCCGGTCGTGCCTGTTCGCGGACCAGCCGCTCCAGGTCGTCCTCGGACAGGATGGCGCGGGCGTGGCGGTGGCCGTGGCGGATCAGCCCGGCCACAAGGTCGTCGCGCGACGCGCCGGGGATCGGGTCTTCGCCTGCGGCATAGACCTCGGCGATGGCGACCACGTCTGCCTCGTTGAAACAGGTACAGAAGTCCTCGAACAGCGACGACAGGCGGGAATAACGGTGCGGCTGGTGCACGGCGATGATGCGGCCTTCGCTGGCCTGCCGCGCAGCTTTCAGCACGGCGGCGATTTCCACCGGGTGATGGCCGTAATCGTCGATGATGGTGACACCGTCGACTTCGCCCACGCGGGTGAAGCGCCGGTTCACGCCCCCAAAGGCCGCCAGCGCCGCGCGGATGTCTTCGGGCGACATGCCAAGGTGCCGAGCCACGGCAACGGCGGACAATGCATTGGAAACATTGTGATCGCCCGGCATCGGCAGGGTGCAGCCCTCGATCACCGTGCCCTCGGCCTGCAAGGCAATGTCGAAATGCGCGACGCCTTTTTGATAGGTCAGGTTGATCGCGCGCACATCGGCCTGCGCGTTGAACCCGTAGGTGATCACCCGTCGGTCGGTGATCCGGCCCACCAGCGCCTGTACCTCGGGGTGGTCGGTGCAGCAGACGGCAACGCCATAGAACGGGATTCCCGACACGAACTGGTAAAATCCGTCGCGCAGATTTTCGATGCTGCCCCAGTGCTCCATGTGCTCGGGGTCGATATTGGTGACAATCGCGATTGTCGCGGGCAGGCGGTTGAAGGTGCCGTCGCTTTCGTCTGCCTCGACCACCATCCATTCGCCCTGCCCCATCCGCGCGTTCGAGCCATAGGCGTGGATGATGCCGCCATTGACCACGGTCGGATCGAATTTACCCGCATCCAGCAGGGTGGCGACCATCGTGGTGGTGGTGGTCTTGCCGTGGGTGCCGCCGATGGCGACGTTGGATTTCAGCCGCATCAGTTCCGCCAGCATCTCGGCCCGGCGCACCACGGGCAGGCCCCGCAGGCGGGCCTCGTCCAGTTCGGGATTGCCTGGCTTGATCGCGCTGGAAATGACGACGACGGCGGCATTCGCCAGATTGTCGGCGCGCTGGCCTTCGAAAATGGTCGCACCCATGCCAGCCAACCGGTCGGTGATCTTGCTGGCCTTCAGGTCAGAGCCCTGCACCGTGTAGCCCAGGTTCAGCAGAACTTCGGCAATGCCGGACATGCCGATGCCGCCAATGCCGACAAAATGGATGGGACCCACATCGGTGGGCAGCTTGGTGGCGCTCGCGTTCATGGTCTCGTACCGTTTGTCTTTGTTCTTGTACGTTCTGCAATCGCAGGTTTTGGTCCCGGATGGAAGTCGGTCGTGGCAGGGCTCAGCGTTCGCCACGTCCCGCCAGTTCCTCGACCAGCGCGGCCAGTTCCTCGGCCGCTTCGGGCTTGGCGACAGACAGCGCCGCCTGCGCCATGCGCAACGCGCCCTGCCCGTCGCGCAGCACGGTTTCGATCGCTTCGGACAGCGCCTCGATCGTCAGCCTGGATTCCGGCATGCGGATTGCGGCCCCGGCCTCGACCAGTGCGCGGGCGTTGGCGGTCTGCTCGTCCCGGATCGCGGCGGCATAGGGGATCAGGATCGACGGACGCCCGATCACCGACAGGTCCGCCACCGATGACGCACCAGAGCGCGAAATCACCAGCTGCGCCTCGGCCATGCGTTCGGGAACATCGTTAAAGAACGGCTGCACCTCGGCCCGGATGCCGTTTTCGTCATAGTAGCGCGTCACCCGCTCTTCGTCCTCGCCCCGGGCCTGATGGCTGATCCGCAAGAACCCCAGCAGGTCCATGGGCAAGGCGGCAATAGCCGGCGGCACGATATCGGACAGGATGCGAGCCCCCTGGCTGCCGCCGATCACGAGGATCGACATCGGGTAATCGCCGGGAACGATATAGCCTGCGCCGGCCCGGTCGCGGACCGCCTGGCGCACCGGGTTGCCGGTGTGGATGCCCTCGACGCCATCGGGCAGTTCCGTCGGCCAGGTGCCGCAGGCGACCTTGTCGACCCTTCTGGCGAACAGCGCGTTCACCCGCCCCAGCACGCCGTTCTGTTCATGGATCATCCGCGGACGGCGCAGGATCCATGCGGCCCCCAACGCCGGGATCGACGGGTAGCCGCCAAAGCCCACGACAACGTCGGGTTTGTCGCGCAACATGCCCCAGACCGCGCCGATCACCCCGCCCAGCACCCGCAGCGGCACAAGCGCCTTGGCCAGCACCCCGCCGCGCGCGAAGGTGGCCGAGGACACCTGCTCGATCTCTGTCGCATCGGGAAAGCCGCCGGTATAGCGGGCACCGCGCGCATCGGTCGACAGTTTTACCCGCCACCCCTTGCGCAGCATCAGTTCAGCCAGCGCCTGGGCCGGGAACATATGCCCGCCCGTGCCGCCCGCCGCGATCACCAGAAGCGGTCGCGAGAACCGTTCCGCCATGAGCCACCTTCCTTTAGCCTGCCCGGGGCCGCCCGATCCTCGGACGCCATGGGATGGCATCCGGTGCGCCTATCGGCGCGCGCGGCCTCTCAGAATGTCGCCTATCTCGCCCTGCGGGCGGGTCCTTGTAAAGGCCAAGAGCATACCAACTGCAATCCCCCCGGCGATAAGCGACGATCCGCCATAGCTGACAAAGGGCAACGTCATGCCCTTGGCAGGCAAAAGTCGCACCGCGACCCCCATGTTGATCATTGCCTGCACCCCGAACATGCAGGCCAACCCGGTGCCCGCCAGCCGGGTGAACGGGTCCCGTTCACGGGTCAGCCGATAGAGCGAGCGCACCACGATGCCGCAATAGAGCGCGATGATGAACATCACCAGAAGCAGGCCGTATTCCTCGGCCGCGACGGCAATGATGAAATCGGTATGGGCATCGGGCAGCGACCATTTCACCTGCCCCTCGCCGACACCGACGCCAAAGAACCCGCCGCCGCGAATGGCGTTGGTGGCATAGCCGATCTGTGTCGTCGGGTCGATTTCCGGGTTCAGGAACCCGTCGATCCGGCGCGCGAAGTGTTCGGAATTGTTGTAGGCGACGCTGCCGCCCAACACCACCAGCCCTGCCAGAACCGCCAGCAGCAACAGCGGCGCGCCAGCGACAAAATACATCACGCCCCAGCCGAACAGGATCAGCGCGGCCTGCCCGAAGTCGGGCTGCATCACAAGGATCAGCACGATCATGACGGTCAGCAGGAACGACCAAAGCCGCCCCGGCGGGCCGTTCAGATCCTGTGCCGCGGCCATCAGCCAGGCGGCGACGATCACGAAAGCCGGTTTGAGGAATTCAGACGGTTGGACGCTGGCAAAGCCAAGGCTGTACCAGCGCACAGCGCCCTTGCCGAAGTCCGTGCCAAGGAACGGCAGGCCAAGCAGCGCGATGAATGCCCCAATGAAGGCCAGCACCGCCAGCCGCCGCACCAGCAGGGGCGACATCATCGACGTCACCACCATCGCCACCAGCGCCGCGCCGCCGAAAACCGCCTGCCGGGTGACATAATGAAAGGCGTCGTGCCCGTTGCGTTCGGCCAGCGGCGGCGACGCCGCAAGGCCCAGCAGAATGCCGATCCCGAACAGAATCAGGACACACGACAACGTCCATTTGTCCAGCGTGCGCCACCACTTGGGGAGAATCGGTTCACCCGCCGTCACCGCGGCGGTGCCGTATACCATTTCCGTCATGGGAAACCTGCTTTTCTGCCTCGACCGCCCGGTTTGCCCGGGTCATGCGCAAGATGATAGCGAATCGCGAATCATCGGGCCAGTGAAAAACCGGCCCTTCGGCAAGAAGTGATCCGCAGCGCGGACTGGTCGCCTATCCGGCCTGCCAGACCGCCGACACCTCGGCCCGGATGATCCGGGCGATCAGCGCGCAATCGTCCAGGCTGAAAGTCAGCGGCAGGCGCATGTCCAGCAGCCCCGCCAGCACCCGGTCGGATTTTGGCATCTGCTCCGACGGGGCATAACGCCAGCTGTCATAGCGCGAGGTGAAGCCCACCGGTTCCGCAGCCCCGAACCATTTCAGCTCGACTCCGCGGGCGGCGCAGCGCGCGACGACGTCCTGCACCTTGGCCCCGGCCCAGTCCAGCAACAGAAACTGGATCGACGATCCGACATAGCGTTCCTGCGCCGGCCGTTCGACCACGGTCAGCCCGGGCGTGTTGCGCAGCCCCGCTTCGACGGTGCGATAGCGGTCGTTCCAGCGGTCGATCTGCGCTTCGATATCGCGCAATTGCGGCCGCAGGATCGCGGCGCGCAGGTTGTCCATCCGGCCCGAGATATTGGGCGTTTCGTACTTGATCCGGGCGAATGCCTCTGGCCCCGGCGCGGCAAGGTGGCGGTCGAACAGCATGTAACTGCCCGACAGCATCACCGCACGCGCGGCAACCATCTCGTCGTCGGTGACCAAAAGCCCGCCTTCGCCGGAATTCATGTGCTTGTAGGTCTGGGTGGAATAGCACCCCACCGCCCCGTGCCGCCCTGACGGCACGCCGTTCCAGGATGCCCCCATGGTATGGGCGCAATCCTCGATCACGGTGATGCCCGCCGCGTCGCAGATCGCCATCAGCCGGTCCATGTCGCACAGGTGCCCGCGCATGTGCGACAGCATCAGCACCCGCGCCTGTCCGGCCTTGGCCGCAAGATCGTCCAGGTCGATCACCAGGTCCTCGGTCACGCCGACGAAGACCGGCACCGCCCCGACCGCCGCAATGGAGCCCGGCACCGGCGCCAGCGTGAAGGCGTTTGTCAGTACGGCATCGCCCGGCTGAACCCCCACCGCCCGCAGCGCCGTGGCCAGAGCATATCCGCCCGACGCCACCGACAGGCAGTACCGCGCACCGGTATAGGCCGCGAATTCCTGCTCCAGCAAAGCAGCCTCGCCAATCTCACCCGGGACGGTGTTGTAGCGGTGCAGGCGCCCGCCCTGCAACACGGCAAGGGCGGCGGCGATCCCTGCCTCGGGGATCGGTTCCTGCTGGGTGAAAGTACCTGTGAAACGCTCTGTCATGGTTCCTTCCTGCAACCGGCCGCAGCGCCCGTCAACCAAAGTTCACGTCAGGATCCGCCCAACCAAGGCGGGCAGTTCATAAAAATGGTCGATCGTGGCGTCAGGGTTCAAATCGTGAACCGACGGACCCGGCCCGAAGGTGACCAGAACACACGGTACACCCACCGCCAGCGCAGTCTTGCGGTCGGTTTCGGTGTCACCGATCAGGCAACTGCGCGCGACGCTGCCCCCCGCCTGTTCGACCGACGCGACATAAGGCGCCGGGTCGGGTTTGCGCGTGGACAGCGTGTCCGCGCCGATCAGCGACGCAAAGGCCCCGCGCACACCCAGTTTCTGCAAAAGGTCCTCGGCCAGCGCCTCGGGCTTGTTGGTGCAGATGCCCACCGCCACGCCATCGGCGCGCAAGGCCTCGACCGCATCCATCGCGCCTGCATACAGCCTGGTGTGCAGGTCCAGCGCCCGGCGATAGGCCAACAGCAGTTCGGGGTACCACCGCTCTACCAACTCGGCGGAATATTGCCCCTCGCGGGTCAGGCCAAGGGTCAGCATTGCCTTGCCCCCACGCAACGCCGTACCCGCGTCTGCCACTGGGTTCAGCCGCGTGGCCGCCCCCATTGCCGCAAAACAGTGGTTCGCGGCGGCGATCAGGTCGCCGCTGGTGTCTGCCAAAGTTCCGTCCAAATCGAAAATTACACAGCGCGTCACGCCCGGTCTCCTGTCACATTCGGCAATCCAACGTGAACCCTGCCACCTTGCCCTTATGAACCCTTCGGATAAAACGGGCGCGGCCAAATAACAAAGAGAAACCTTATGAGCATTGCCCTGATCGTTCTTGCCGCCGGAAAAGGCACCCGGATGGAAAGCGACCTGCCAAAGGTGCTGCACAAGATCGCCGGCGCCCCGATGCTGCACCACGCACTGCAATCCGGCATGGTGCTTGCCCCGGAACGGACGGTTGTGGTGGCCGGCCACGGGGCCGACCTTGTCACCGCCGCCGCGCAGGATTTTGACGAGACCGCGCAGGTCGTGCTGCAAACCGAACAGCTGGGCACCGCCCATGCGGTGGCACAAGCCCGCGACGCGCTGGCCGATTTCGAGGGCGATGCAATCGTGCTCTACGGCGACACGCCGTTCATCCGCCCCGAAACGCTCGAGGCGATGCAGGTGGCGCGCGCCCGGCACGACGTGGTCGTGCTGGGGTTCGAAGCCGCCGACCCGGGCCGCTATGGCCGGTTGATGATGGCAGGCGAAACGCTGGAAAAGATCGTCGAATTCAAAGATGCGTCTGATCAAGAGCGTGCCATAACACTTTGCAATTCCGGCGTTGTTTCAGCAGACGCACAAGTGCTGTTCAACCTGATCGAGGCGGTCGGCAACGACAACGCCAGCGGCGAATACTACCTGACCGACATTGTTGCCATCGCCCGTGCGCGCGGCCTGTCGGCCACCGCTGTCACCTGTGACGAAGCCGAAACGCTGGGCATCAATTCGCGCGCGGAACTGGCCGCGGCAGAGGCCGCGTTCCAGTCTCGCGCCCGGGCCGAGATGCTGGACGCCGGCGTCACCATGCAGGCGCCCGACACGGTGTTCCTGTGCTACGACACGGTCATTGGCCGCGACGCGGAAATCGAACCCAACGTGGTCTTCGGCCCCGGTGTCACCATCGAAAGCGGCGCCCGCATTCGCGCGTTCAGCCATCTGGAAGGCTGTCATGTCAGTCGCGGCGCCATCGTCGGCCCCTATGCCCGGCTGCGCCCGGGTGCCGAACTGGCCGAAGACGTGCATGTCGGCAACTTCGTCGAGATCAAGAACGCGCTTCTGGGCGAAGGCGTCAAGGCCAACCACCTGACCTATATCGGCGATGCCGAGATCGGCAAGCGCACCAACGTCGGCGCAGGCACGATCACCTGCAATTACGACGGTGTGTTCAAGCACCGGACCGAGATCGGCGAACAGGCCTTCATCGGGTCGAACACCATGCTGGTGGCGCCTGTCCGGGTCGGCCACAAGGCCATGACCGGCAGCGGCGCGGTGATCACCAGGGACGTGCCCGACGGCGCGCTGGCACTGGCCCGGGCCGAGCAGGTGAACAAACCCGGCCTGGCGGTCAAATTGTTCGATATGTTAAAGGCAAGAAAGGCCAAGCTTCAGAAAGGGGCGAAATAATGTGTGGTATTGTCGGGGTACTGGGCACCCACGAAGTCGCCCCTATCCTGGTCGAGGCGCTGCGCCGGCTGGAATATCGCGGCTATGACAGCGCCGGGATCGCCACCGTCAACAACGGTGTTCTGGATCGTCGCCGCGCCGTCGGCAAGCTGGTGAACCTGTCGGATCTGCTGGTGCACGATCCCCTGCCCGGCAAGTCCGGCATCGGCCACACCCGCTGGGCCACGCATGGCGCGCCCTCGACCGTGAACGCCCACCCGCACCGGGCGGGTCCCGTTGCCGTCGTGCACAATGGGATCATCGAGAACTACCGCGAGCTGCGCGAGGAACTGAGCCGCAAGGGCTATGAATTCTCGACCGAGACCGACACCGAAACGGTCGCCCACCTGACCCATTTCTACCTGAACGAAGGGCTAAGCCCGACCGAGGCCGCCTTTGCCACGCTCGACCGGCTTGAGGGCGCTTTTGCGCTGGTGTTCCTGTTCGATGGCGAAAGCGATCTGATGATCGGCGCCCGCAAGGGCAGCCCGCTGGCTGTGGGGCATGGCGATGGCGAGATGTATCTGGGCTCTGACGCCATTGCGCTGGCCCCGTTGACCGACCGCGTCACCTATCTTGACGAAGGCGACCGGGTGATCCTGACCCGCAGCAGTGTCGAGATCCGCGATGCCGACGGTCGCCTTGCCAACCGTCCGATGAAGACGATCCAGATGTCGGCGACCCGCGTCGACAAGGCCGGCTACAAGCATTTCATGGCCAAGGAAATTGCCGAACAGCCCAGCGTTCTGGCCGATGCGATCAACAGCTATCTCGACGCTGACGGCCAGATCACCCTGCCCGGCGACGGGCTGGATTTCACCAAGGTCGACCGACTGTCGATGGTCGCCTGCGGCACCGCGTTCTATGCCTGCCTGACCGCGAAGTACTGGTTCGAACAGCTTGCACGCCTTCCGGTCGAGGTCGATATCGCCAGCGAATTCCGCTACCGCGAACCTCCGATCACACCGCGCACCGTGGCGCTTTTCGTCAGCCAGTCGGGTGAAACCGCCGACACGCTGGCCGCCCTGCGCTATTGCCGCGACAAGGCCGACAAGATCGTGTCGGTGGTCAACGTCCCCGAAAGCTCGATTGCACGGGAAAGCGACCTGCCCCTGCCGATCCACGCCGGGATCGAGGTTGGCGTGGCATCGACCAAGGCCTTCACCTGTCAGTTGAACACCCTGTTCCTGCTGGCGCTGAAAGCCGCACAGGACCGCGGCGTGATGAGCGCAGAGGCCGTCACCGCGCTTGTCGAAAAACTGCGCGGGCTGCCTGGGATCTTCAACATCGCGCTGGAACGCGACGCGATCCTGCAAGACGCCGCGCGCCATCTGTCGGAATCCCGCGATGTGCTGTTTCTGGGCCGCGGTCTGATGTTCCCCCTGGCTCTCGAAGGTGCTCTTAAACTAAAGGAAATCAGTTATATACATGCCGAAGCTTATGCATCAGGCGAACTTAAACACGGCCCCATTGCGCTGATCGACAAGACCGTCCCGGTGGTCGTCATGGCCCCCCGCGACAGCCTGTTCGATAAGACTGTCTCGAACATGCAAGAGGTCATGGCCCGGGGCGGCAAGGTGCTTCTGATCACCGATGCAACCGGCGCGGCCGAGGCCGGCAACGACGTCTGGCGCACCGTCATCCTGCCCGAGGTCGACCCAATCCTGTCGCCCCTGCTCTATGCCCTGCCGGCGCAGCTTCTGGCCTATCACGCCGCCGTCGCCAAGGGCACGGACGTGGACCAGCCGCGCAACCTTGCGAAATCCGTGACGGTGGAGTGACCCATGGCCAAGCGGTTCGACAAGCTGGGCGAGGATCACATCGCCTTTATCAACGCGCAGCACATCTATTTCACCGGCAGCGCCGCCCCCACGGGCCGGGTCAATGTTTCGCCCAAGGGGATGGACAGCCTGCGCGTGCTGGGCCCGAACCGCATCCTGTGGTTGAACCTGACCGGGTCCGGCAACGAAACCGCCGGGCACCTGGCCCAAGACCCGCGCATGACCCTGATGTGGTGCAGCTTCACCACGCGGCCACTGATCCTGCGCGCCTATGGCACCGCCCGCGCGGTCCATCGCAACGCCCCGGACTGGGCCGGGTTGGTCGCCCCCTTCGGCGACCCGCTGGGCGCCCGGCAGGTCTATGTCATGACCGTCGATCTGGTGCAGACCTCATGCGGCTATGCCGTGCCGTTCATGGACCATGCCGGCGACCGCGACACGCTGGTGACATGGACCAGGGACAAGGGCGAAGACGGCCTGCGCGCCTATTGGGCCAGCACCAACAGCGAAACACTGGATGGCAAGCCCACCGGCATCGGGGCGAATCTGGAATGACCCTGGACGAGGCGCTGGCAGAGCTGCGCGCGGCGGCAGAGCCTGGCCGGGCCGAACAGATGGCCGCCTATCACAAGCTCGACCGCCCCTACCTCGGCGTGCCCAACCCCGCCACCAACGACATCACCACCGCCTGGCGCCACAGCTTGTCCGTGCCCGACCGCGTCACGCTTGCCCGCGACCTCTGGTCGACGAACATCTTCGAGGCGCGTCTGGCCGCCGCCAAATTGCTGACCCAGGCCCGTATCCGCCCCGATGGCGCGGTTTGGGACCTGATCCAGTCCTGGGTGCCCGATTTCGACAGCTGGGCCATCGCCGATCACGCCTGCATGGCGGGGCAACGGCGCCTGAGTGCCGATCCTTCACGGCTCGACACCGTCGAAACCTGGACCACCAGCCCGCAGATGTGGACCCGCCGCGCTGCTCTGGTCATCACCTTGCCCTGGACCAAGTCGAACCACCCCAGCGCCGCAGAATCCGCCGCCCGCGACCGCATCCTCGGCTGGGCAGCCGCCTATGTCGACGACCCGGACTGGTTCATCCAGAAAGCGGTGGCTTGGTGGCTGCGCGACCTGTCGAAACACGATCCCGACCGCGCGCGCGCTTTCCTAGAGGCTGAGGGGCAGAACCTGAAACCCTTTGCCCGCCGCGAAGCATCAAGATACCTCTGATACGACCACTGTCTTTGGTTTTCCAAATACCTCGGGGGTATGGGGGCAGCGCCCCCACGTGCGGCCCAGCCGCACGCAAGGCGTGCGCAGCACGCCCCGGTCGGATCGCGTCAGCGATCCGAAACCGCTCATTCGACCAGCGTCACGTCCACTTCCGGCAACCCGGTCAGAGGCGCCCCGATCAGCCGCATCGCCGCCAGCGAAAGCCGGCTGCCAGCGGTTGCCGGCCCGTCGATCGGGATCAGGTCGACCTGCGCGCTGCCCCCGGTCGCGGGAAAGCGCACCACCCCTTTGCCCGGGCGCGATACCAGCGGCGTTTCCAGCCAGAATCCCGGCCGCGCCGGATCACCAAGCGAAGCGATCGTGCGTCCCAGCGCCTTTTCCCCGCCAGCCTCCACCGGAGCCGCTGCCGCGGCGGCGCGTTCCGCGGCACTGGTGGTGTCGAAATCTTCGACCGTGCGGGCGGTCTTTGCGGGCCTGGGCGCCGCTTGCAGCCCCTCCGGACGCGCCACGGGCCGCACCGCGGTGGCCACGACACCGGCTTGCGAGGCGCGTGGCTTCAACAGCGCCGTGTTTCCACAGGCCGCAATGGCCAGCATGGGCAGGATCAGGATCAACCGTTTCATATCCTCACCCTAGACCCACCGCTACGCCTGGGCAATCGCGGTTCCGCTTGCCTGAGCGGGCCGCCGCCACTACATAAGCGCCATGACCACACCGCTCATCGACCCTTTCCAGCGCCCGATCAACTATCTTCGGGTCTCCGTCACCGACCGCTGCGATTTTCGCTGCGTCTATTGCATGTCGGAAAACATGACCTTCCTGCCCAAGCGTGAATTGTTGACGCTGGAAGAACTGGATCGGCTGTGTTCGGCCTTTGTGGGGATGGGCGTGGAAAAGCTGCGCATCACCGGCGGTGAGCCGCTGGTGCGGCGCGAAATCCTGACCTTTTTCCGCGCGATGACGCGGCATCTCGAGTCCGGGGCGCTGAAGGAACTGACGCTGACCACCAATGGCTCGCAACTGGAAAAATACGCGGCCGACCTGTGGGCGGCCGGTGTGCGGCGGGTGAACGTTTCTGCCGATACGCTGGACGCGGCGAAGTTCGCCGACATCACCCGCTGGGGCCGCCTGCCCCAGGTGCTGCGTGGGATCGACGCGGCGCAGAAGGTGGGCATGCGGGTCAAGCTGAACGCCGTCGCGCTGAAGGGCTTCAACGAGGACGAACTGTTTTCGATGACCGAATGGTGCGCCGAGCGCGGCATGGACCTGACCTGGATCGAGGTCATGCCGATGGGCGACATCGGCAACGAGGACCGGCTGGACCAGTATTGGCCGCTGAAGGACCTGCGCGCGCGGCTGGCGGAAAACTACACGCTGACCGATCTTGCGGAACGCACCGGTGGCCCGGCGCGCTATGTCCGGATCGAAGAGACCGGGCAGAAGATCGGCTTCATCACGCCGCTGACCCATAATTTCTGCGAAAGCTGCAACCGCGTGCGTCTGACCTGCACCGGCGAGTTGTTCATGTGCCTGGGCCAGGAAGACAATGCCGACCTGCGCGCGCCGCTGCGCGCCCACCCAGACAGCGATATCCCGCTGGAAGAGGCGATCCGCGCCGCGATTTCCCGGAAGCCCAAGGGGCATGATTTCGACTACTCGCGCCAGAGCGTGGATGGGCGGGTCTCGCGACACATGAGTCACACGGGCGGGTGACCGTCGGCTGACGACGCGATTTTTCTACGAAAAATCGGCAGGGGGCGCTGCCCCCTCTTGGCCTTTGGCCAATTCACCCCTGGGATATTTTGCGCCAGAAGAAGCTCAGGGCCGTGGTTTGCCGTAAAGGTCCTCGGCGCGGAAATCGACTCCGCGTTCGGCAAGCCAGGCGGTGAAATGCGCGGTCTTGGCTTCCAGCGAACAGGTGCCGGTCAGGCATGTCGGATCGGCCGAATAGGCCGCGCGCAGGGCAAGCTTGCGGTCTTCGTCGAGGTCGGGCCAGCGGGTCATGGGAGCCGTTTCCATGGCCTCAGCCCCAGGCGTCGCCAAGATCGGCGCGGGTGCGGTCGATCCAATGGTCTTTCAGCCAGTCACACGATTTCGCGTGACGGATGAACGAGCCGTTGTAACCTTCAACCGCATCAGGCATTTTCGGGCGTCCATGAAAACAGACCACGCGCGCATCATCCGGCAGATGCGGGCGCCGGAGCCAGTTCATCGGGAACGGGTTGCAGTCGTACTTGAACGACACGACCCAATCATTTGGGATATATTCGAAAACGCCACGATCCATCGCCTTGTGCGAGGTGTAGCGCTGTTCCGATCCGCGGGCGGTTTCGACCTCTTGGTACGGGTTGGCGGCGAGGTCTTCGTAGAGAAATCCGTGCAGCGCCGGGTCAAAGCGGAAGACCGAGCCATGGCCGGTCGGGCGGCCCTTGCGCGCCTCGGTCCAGTCGTGGCGCATCGCGATCTTGCCGGGGGCCATCCGCCAGATTTGGGTCAGGTCGCCGGTGATCACCACGTCAAGGTCGAAGCCCAGAACGGGCCCGTCGAGATCGGGTACGAGACCGGGACGGAACAGCGAGACCTTGCGCATCGCCCCCTGCCGGTTGGCCACCGCCAGCGCGGCATTCATCGGTTCGGCAAAGGGTTCCACCGGCAAGGGAAGGATTTCTACATCGGGATGGATGCCATCGGCATGTTCCGTCATGCAGAAGAACCGGACCGGCGCGTCGATGTTGCGGCGCACCCCGGAATACAGCCGGTTCACATATTCCGGGCCAAACAGGGTGCCCCATTTGATACAGATGATGTTGGCGACCTTCATGGCGTGCTCCGATAGGCGACTGCCCTGCCCTTAGCGCGGAAAATGGGCAGATACCAGTGCACAGTCCATTTGCAACCGCCGAGAGATTGTGCAGATGCAGAAAGTGGGATATAGGAAAATAGCGCTAACATGCGCATTGAGGACACTTGCAGGAGACATTCGATGACCGCTGCCGCAATCCCCGAATCCCACATCGCAGAAGCGGCCTTCTTCCTCTGGCTTGAGGAAGGCCAGCCTGAAGGCCGCGCCGAAGAGCATTGGCTGCGCGCCAGGCAATCGCTGGAAACCCCGGCCGCCGCACCGAAGCCCCGTGCCCGCCGCACCGCCGCGAAGGCCCCTGACGCGAAGGCGGCAGCGCCGAAAAAGGCTGCTGCGTCCAAGGCCAAGGCCCCGGTCAAAGCTGCGGCCAAGACTGCGGCCAAAACTGCGGCCAAAACTGCGACCAAGCCACGTGCCAGAAAAGCCGCCGCGGCCGAATAAGCCGCGGCTGAGCCAGGCACCGATCAGGCGGCGGGCATCCGCCGCTCGACAATTTCCGCCCACCAGCTGCACCCGGCGGGGATCGCTTCATCGTTGAAGTTGTATTCCGGGTGGTGCACCGATGCGGTGTCGCCGTTGCCGACAAGAATATAAGCGCCCGGGCGCTCTTCCAGCATGAAGGCGAAATCTTCGCCGCCCATGACCATTGGAGCCTCTTCGCAGTTGCCGGACACCGCGGTGGCCACCTCGGCGGCAAATTCCGTTTGCGCGTCGGAGTTCACCATCACCGGGTAACCGCGGTAATATCTGACATCCGCAGTGCCACCGAATGTTCCCGAGATCCCCGCGCAGATCGCCTTGATCCGCTGTTCGGCCAGGTCGCGCATCGCGGCCGACATGGTGCGCACGGTGCCCTTGATATGGACCCGCTGCGGGATCACGTTGAACGCTTTGGACGAGGTTTCGAACGAGGTCACCGAGACCACAAGCTGGTCCACCGGGTCCGCATTGCGGCTGGCGATGGTTTGCAGCGTGGTGACCGCCGTGGCCGCCATCACCGTCGTGTCGATATTGTCATGCGGTTTGGCGGCATGGCCGCCCTTGCCTTCGAAGAACACCTCGAACTGGTCGGTGGCGGCGAAGAACGCGCCGGGACGGATGGCGAAGCTGCCCACCGGGCGGCCGGGCCAGTTGTGCATGCCATAGACTTCCTGGATGTTCCAGCGATCCATCATGCCGTCGTCGCACATTTCCTTGCCGCCGCCGCCGCCTTCTTCGGCAGGCTGGAAGATCACCACGACGGTCCCATCGAAATTGCGGGTCTCCGACAGGTACTTCGCCGCCCCCAGCAACATGGCGGTGTGGCCGTCATGGCCGCAGGCATGCATCGCGCCGTCGGTTTTCGAGGCATAGTCGAGCCCGGTCTGTTCATGGATCGGCAGCGCGTCCATATCGGCACGCAGGCCGATCACCTTGCCCGACGTGTCGGACTTGCCCTTGATGACACCGACAACACCGGTGCGGCCGATGCCTGTCACGACCTCGTCACAGCCGAAGGCTTTGAGCTTTTCCGCGACGACGCCGGCGGTGCGGTGGGTTTCGAAGAGGATCTCGGGGTGTTCGTGGAAATCCCGTCGCCAGGCGGTGATTTCATCCTGAAGTTCGGCAAAACGGTTCTTGACCGGCATGGTGTTTCGTCCTTGCGCATGTTCTTGAGATGGCGGCGATGGTGGCGCAAGGCGGCGGGGGGTGCAAGGGGGCGGGGGGTGGGGGGGGGGGGGGGGGGGGGGGGGGGGGGGGGGGGGGGGGGGGGGGGGGGGGGGGGGGGGGGGGGGGGGGGGGGGG
>NZ_JAYLLH010000042.1:0-19885 GCF_035818635.1 Mesobacterium hydrothermale
TTTGGCGGGCAGACCCCAACGACATCATCGCCGCAAGAAATCGAGGGTTCCAAATGTTGGATTCAATCCACTAGGCGAGTTTCTGGCGACCCACAACGACCCTTGCTATTTCCACGAATTCGCCACGCGCGCGGCGGGACAGGGGCTGGCCTATCTGGGCGAGACCGAACTGCGGTCGTCCCTGCCAGAGGCGATGCCCGCAGAGACCGGCGGCCTGATCCGCAAAATTGCAGGCGACGACGGGCTGGCGCTGGAACAATACATGGATTTCTTCGGTGGTCGGCAGTTCCGCCGGTCGCTGCTGGTGCGGGCTGATCAGCGCGCGCGCGTCAGCCGGGCGATCCGTGCCGACCGGTTGACAGGGCTGCACCTGGCATCGTCGCTGCGCGAAGGCGCGCCGGAAAAAGCCGGCGATCCGATCCCGTTTGCCGACGAAGGCGCGCGGCTGATGGTGTGCGATCCGCTGTCGCTTGGGTTGTACCGGTTCTTGCAGGCGGCCTGGCCCGACACCCGCACCCCGGATGAAATCCGCAACCACCTTGTCCAAGCCGGTGTCCTGCGCGGTGACAGTGCCTCGGCCGATTTCCTGCGTTTCCTGATGTCGCCGGTGGTTGGCGGAACGGTGCGCATCGCCCGCCAGGTGCGGCGGCTGGGGCGGGCCGACGATCCGCGGCCCGAAATCTGGCCAATGGCGCGGCTGCAATTGGCCCAAGAACAGCCCTGGGTTGCAAGCCAGCTGCACAAGGTGGTCAAGATCAAGGACGACAACGCCCGCTTCCTGGCCCTTGTCGACGGCACCCGCGATCACGCCGCGCTGGCTGCGACCCTGGCGGATATGCTGCTGGACGGTCGTTTGAAATCGGACCTGCCGGACGGTGTCGGCAGGGACCAATTGCTGCCAGAGTGCCAGCGGCTGGTGCAGCAATCGCTTGACTTATGCCAGCGACAGGCAATTCTGAAATCAGACGATTCATAGATTTCTGGCCAGAGTTATTGCTGCCCGCGTCCGGGTCTTCCCGCCTTGCGTGTATTGGTATCGTTGGCTGCCTGTGGGGGCGACATGAGTACCGATATTTTCCTGAGTTTCAGTGGCGGCGAAATTCCCGTTATCGGGGATTCCAGTGACCCCGACCACAAGGCCAGCTTTGACGTCGTATCCGTCGATTTCACGCTTTACACCGATTTTGCGGACAACAAGAGCAGCCAGACAACCATCGAGCCGCTGCTGATCGAAATCGCGGGCATGAAGCCGGGCGGTATCCTGTTGCAAGATGCGTTGCTGAGAGAGACCAGTTTCAAAGAGGCGCAGCTGACGTTCGTTGCCGACGGGGCGCAAAATGGCAGCGCGGAACGTGTCTTGCAGAACTATTCGCTGAGCGGCGCACAGGTGCTGGCGATGGGGGTGTCGCAGACCGGGAACACAATGCTGGCTGTGTCCTTTGATTCACTGAAGATCGAAACCATCGGCTACAGCGATCTGGGGGCGGTCGAAAGCAAGATGACGCGCGAGGTCGAATTCATTATCGACGACTCCGCGATCAGGCAGGATACCACGGTCGGCAGTCAGCGCGGCAGCGACTATGGCCCCGAGGTTGACTTTGACGCCTACCTCAAGCTGGGCAATGTCGCTGGCGGGTCCGAAAACAGCCTGCACAAAGGTGAATTCGAACTGGTCGACATGGATTTTGGCCTGGCGCGTGTCGACAACTCGGCCACCCCGATTGAACCGGTCTATGTCGAATTCGACCCGCAGGACGTGGGACTTGTCCAAGTCTTGAACGCCGTCCTGCTTGGCACCTCGCAAACGGCTGATTTCAGTCAGGTGAAACGCGATGTGAACAGCGAGGAAGAGCAAGTCATCCAGACCATCACCCCGGATGCTGTGCTTGCGACATCATTCGTCCGCGATGACGATCATGCGACGCGCGTCGGGTTCACCTTTCTGACGGCGCTGGAAGCAAAGCTGCAGTCCATCGAGCCCGGCAACGACATCACGGTGGACTATTCCTACACAAGCAAAAACCCGGAACTGGCCGGCTCGCCCCGGGCGGACGGGATAAGCGGACTTGGGCAGGGGGTCCAGTCCAGTGATCGCTATTTCCTGCAAATAACTGATATTCCTAACGTAAATCACGATCAGGTGTTGCGGCGGGAGTTCGCCTTCGAGCTGTCGGGATTCGGGTTTGGCGTCGAAGCGCTGTCTGACTTTAATGAATTCGGAGTGCCGGTTTCGGGAAGAGTGCCAAAGTTCACCACTCTGACGGTCGATTTCCTTGATGACGAGATTGAATTCGCACAAGTGCTTCAGGCGCTTTCGAAAGATACCGAATTTGGCGGGGTCACGATTACCCGCAGCACGTTCGACGAAGTGCCACTGGAAACTGTCGAACTCGCCGGGGCCGCGGTCGAAGGTCTGTTCCTGCAGAACGATCTTGCACCGCGCGTCACTTTTGATTTCGAAGCGATCCAGTATCAGTCTTACAAGCTTTCCGAAGAGCTGAGAACGTCGGCCGTCGCAGATCGGAGCAAGTGGTCGGTTTACCAGAACAAGGCGGCCTTTGAAGCGGAAGACGACCCGGTTGGGTTCTCGGGTTTGTTGATGACGTCAGACGGCCTCATCCCGCGTGAGTTGCGCGATGACTCGAGCTCTGACTATTTCCTGAAGCTGGGCGATATCGACGGCGAAAGCGTTTCCAAGTTTTTCGTCGGGGCGTTCGATGCCGTCGGGTATGAATTCGACCTGATGCGCGCGTTGGTCTATGGCGATGGTCCGAGCCAGTTGATCATGCCGTTTTCTGTCGATCTGGAACCTTCCGATCCGGGCATCATCAATCTGATGGCATCGGCGGTGGGGGGGAAATTGCCCACATCGCTCGAGTTTACCGCGACGAGGGAAGCGAGCCTTGAAGGTTTCTTTGATCTGCGCGTGCGGCTGGACCAGCCGTTCATCCTTGGGGTTGATACCAGTTCTTCCACCGCGACACGGGTGAATTTCGGTTATTCCGGTGGCACGCTCGAATTTGGCGAAACTGACAACAAAGGTGCCTTCACGTCACAAGAGATGTCGTTTGGCAAATTCGTCTCGTATTCTTCGAAAACCTCGATGACATTCTTGTCCGGCGTTGCGACCGGGTTCGACCGACCAGATCAGTCCAGTATCGCGCAAGAGCCGGGTCTGATCTTCATGGAGGTGACCGACGCCAAGCTTGGCCCGTTCGTGGGGGCAGTCACCAACAAGGAGCATCTTGACGACTTTCAGGTCGGGAATGTCGATTTCGACCTGGCTCGGACGTTGGATGTCAGCGAAACCGACAGCACCGGCGACGGTCTTCCCGACACCACGACGATTGACTATTCCCGCGGTCTGGATCGCACGATCTCGGTGGATTTGCGCCCCGGACAGAAGGGCAATCTTGCCTTGATGGACGCGATGGTATCCGGTGCGGTGCTCGATAACGTCAAGATCACCCGGTATCTTGACGGCCGGCTGGGCGAACTTTCGCAAAACTTACAGACCATCGACATGAGCGAGGTGTCGGTCATCGACATTTCGATGACCAGCGACACCTACACCCGTGTGACCTTCGCCTTTCAGGACGCAACCATCGAACAAGAACGGGCGGGGGAGGGCGGTCAGACCGCACGCACCGAAACCGTGGATATCAAAGCGGATACTTTTGGACAGCAGAATCCGGGGCAGATCGCGGCGCCCAGCACCACGCCCCGCATCGGGTCTGACGTCCTACTGCGCAGCTTCCTGGATTTCCAGCACGAAGACATCACCGGAACCTCTGCCGACAAGCTGCACCAGGACCAGTTCGAACTGTTCGACTGGAACCTTGATCTGGCCGCGCTTTACGACATTGGGCAGGTTGGTCAAACCGGGGTCGACCTGGCCCCCTTGACGGTGCGCCTGCCGGCGTTCAGCCCCGGGCTGGTGAAACTGATGGAGGTCACGCAGAACGGCGAGGCCATCCCAGGCATGACACTGTCGGTCGCAATCTCTACCGGAAACGGGGGCTTTGCGGACTTCGACGTCTTTGACTTCAACAACGTGACCCTTATCGGTGTGAACCAGCGCGACGATGAAATCGAGCTCGCACTTGGCTACAGCCTGATGACGCGCAAGCTGCGCGACATGACACAACAGGGCGAATTTACCGATTTCAGACAGACCCTGGACTTTGGCACCGACGACGTCGTCAACGGTGACCTGGGCGACAACGTGCTGAAAGGCGGCAAGGGTCAGGACACGCTGTTCGGCGACGATGGCGACGACGACGTTGACGGGGGTGCCGACAACGACAAGATCGAAGCAGGCTCGGGCCGGGGGAACGACACGTATAACGGTGGCGACGGCGTTGACACGATCACCTATACCTCGACCTCTGCCGGAATCGTGGTGAACCTGGATCTGGGCACCGCCAGCGGCCCCGAGATCGACACGGATCAGATCGCGGGGGTCGAAAACATCGTTGCCGGTGACGGTGCCGATGACCTGACCGGCTCTGCCGATCCCAACCGGATCGAAGGCGGGCTTGGCGATGACACCCTTCTTGGACTGGGGGGCAACGACACGTTGATCGGGGGGGCGGGGAATGACAGCCTGTCCGGGGGCGGCGGCGACGACAGTCTGACCGGCGGCAGCGATGCGGACACCTTCGTGGTCGAACTGGGGATGGGCCACGACACGATCACCGATTTCGACGTGACGCAGGACAGGCTGGATGTCTCGGCCTTGTCAGAGCAAGAACTGGGGGCCGTCACGATTGGCCAGACCGCCGCGGGCGACCGGACGGTTACGTTGTCGGACGGCAGTTCGATCACCCTGACGGGGGTTCCGCTGAACTATGCGCCCACCGGGGCGCTGACGCTGTCCGGTACGGCGCGGCAGGATGAGACCCTGACGGCAGATCCCTCGACCATCGCCGACGCGGACGGGCTTGGGACTTTCGCGGTGGAATGGTTGCGCAACGGCACCCCGATCGCCGGGGCCTTGGACATGACCTACCAGCTGACCGGAGACGACGTTGGCAACGTCATCCGCGCCCGGGTGACCTATACCGACGGCTTTGGTACGTTTGAAACCGTGACGAGCCTGCCGACCGATCCGGTCGAAAGCCTGAACAACCCGGTCGCCGGGCATCCGGTGCTGACCGGACAGCCAACCCAGGGCTTTGTGCTGAACGCGGACACCACGGGGATCAGCGATACAGGCGGACTGGGGGAATTCCACTACCTCTGGCTGCGTGGAGATGCCGAAATTGCCGAGGCCAACGGGCAAAGCTATTTGCTGACGCAAGCCGATGTCGGGTTCCAGATCCGGGTTGAGGTGTCTTACGTCGACGGGTTCGGCGATGACGAGGCGACGACCAGCGCGCCGACAATGCCGGTGGCCAATGTCAACGATCCGGTCGAAGGGCTGCCCGTGATCGACACGATTGCCCCGCGGGTCGGGGCGTTCTTGGCGGTCGATCCACTGGGGCTGAGCGACCCCGACGGACTGGGCCAATTCGGATACCAATGGTTGCGGGACGGGGCGGATATCGTCGGGGCAACCGGGGCAACCTATCGCGTTGTGGCCGAGGATCTGAACGCCCGGTTGTCTGTGCGGGTCGGGTATGCCGACGGCTTCGGCGCCGAGGAAGGCGCGACATCTGCCCCCACCATGCGCGTTCTGCCCGAACGGCTGACCGTGTCCGGCAGTTCCGGCGATGATGTCCTGATCGGCACGGATGCCGGAGAAATCTTCTTTGGCTTTGCCGGCAATGACACGATTCTTGCCGACGGCATGCAGGCGCGGTTTTTCGATTACCACCCCAATAACTACCCCGAAATGGTGTTCCGCCTGTACCAAGCGGGGCTGGGCCGGGAACCGGACCGGCCCGGGCTGCTGGACTGGATGACCAAGCTTGACGCGGGTTATATCAATGAGCTCGGTTTGGCCCGCAGCATTGTGAACAGCGCCGAATTCAGCAGCGTCTATGGCCCTCTGGAGGACGCGGCGTTCATCCAGTTGCTTTACCAAAACGTGCTTGGACGCGATGCCGACCCGGGAGGTTTGCAGAACTGGCTGGAGCAGATGACGGTCGTCGGCCAGACCCGCGCGCAAGTCTTGCTGGGCTTTTCCCAAAGCCCCGAATTCATCACCAGCACGGCCGGGGCGGCGGCGCAATACATCCTGGAAACCGATCCGGCGGTCTGGTCGGACGACGTGTTCCGCCTGTTCCACGCCACGCTGGCGCGCGATCCTGATCTTGGCGGCTTTCTCGACTGGACCGCGCAACTGTCAACCGGCGTGCCCCTTTTGACCGTGATGGCCGGCTTTGTGAACAGTGCCGAATTCCAGGCCACCTATGGCAACCTGACAGACACCGCTTTCGTCGATTTGCTGTACCAGAACGTGTTGGGCCGTGGCGCGGACGCGGGCGGGTTGGCGCATTGGCTGGGCGAACTTGGCGGCGGCGCAAGCCGGTCGCAGGTGGTCTTTGGCTTCTCGCAAAGTGCGGAATTCGTGGCGCAGCAGGCCGAGCCATTGGAGGCATGGATGCGATCCCTGTCGGGCGATGACCTGCTGTCAGGGGGAACGGGGGTTCAGAGGCTTGCCGGTGGCATCGGGCCGGATACGTTCATGTTCAGTTCGGCCGAACCGACCTTTACCACGATCCTCGACCTGGAACCGTGGGATACCCTCTGGTTCAGCGGCTTCGGCTATGCTTCTGCCGCCGACGCGATCACTCGGATGAGCCAGCGTGACAACAATGTGGCGTTCTATGACCCGGATCACGGGGTCAGCGCCACCTTGCTGGGGTGGCAGTTGGATCAGATCGACGAAGATATGATACTGGTTTGATGCCGGGCGCCTTTTTGCGTAAAGTTCTCTGGGACTTACGCAATAGGAGGCCCGTCTATGACGCTATCGTTCACGCCTGACCTGATCCCAACGACCGAAGTGACCGCCGTCAGCACCGACGGGTTTGATGTTTGGAACCTGGATATCGCGACACTCACCGATGGTGGGTATGTCATCGCCTGGGGCTCGGCTTGGCAGGACGGCAGCGGGCGTGGCATATATGCGCAGCGCTACGACGCGCAGGGGGCGACGGTCGGCACCGAGTTTCGGGTCAACACGCACACAGCGGACGATCAGATCTTGCCCGCCGCATCCGGGTTGCTGGATGGTGGCTTTGTCATCAGCTGGAACTCCTTGGTGCCAGGTGCGATTTGGGGCCTCAGCGGCGTCTTTGGCCAGCTTTATGATGCGACAGGCGCAACCGTCGGCTCCGAGTTTCTGGTGAATACGACACCTTTGGCTTTACGCGATGTCGCGACAAGTACGGTTGGACTTTCCAACGGTGGATACGCGATTTTCTGGACGGGCACCGACAGCGACGGTTTCGGGGTCTTCGCTCAGCTTTTTGATGCCACAGGTGCGTCAACAGGGGCAGAGTTTCAAATCAATACCGAAGAAACCAACAATCAAAGCGACATCAAAGCGACAACGTTGTCCGATGGCGGGTTCGTGGCAATCTGGACGTCGTCTGCGCAAAGAACGTATGCGGCTGAAGTCGTGGGGCAGCGCTTTGATGTTTCGGGCGCAAAGGTCGGGACTGAGTTTCGCGTCAATACGTACAGATACGGCAGCCAAACCGTACAAGGCATCGAGCCGCTGGAAGACGGGGGATTTGTCGCCATTTGGGAAGGGCCGGAGACGACCTTGGACAAGCCGGGCTACTGGGGGCAGCGGTTTGACGCCAACGGAGATCGGGTTGGTATGGAATTCCAGGTGTTGCGGACCGTCCCGGATTCTCTCGGGCTTGGCCTCACAACAAAGAGCGAGCGGCTGGAGGACGGTTCGATCCAGTTCATCTCAAACCTCGTTGATCGGTCTGCTAGCGATTGGCACAATAAGGTTTATACGCAGCGTTTTGTCGAAGACACCGACGCGCTCTACGTTGGCGACGGGCTGCAGCTTTACCAAGCCCCGGGGATCCCGGGCCAGGTGTTTCGCTTGTATCACGCCGCGCTTGATCGCAATCCTGACCATTCCGGCTTTCTGAATTGGGTTGGCCAGCTGGAGCGCGGCGCAGACGTGGTCGACATCGCCAACGGCTTTGCCAATTCGGCAGAGTTTCTGGCCACCTACGGGGTGCTGACCGACGCACAGTATGTCGAGCAATTGTACCTGAATGTCCTGGGCCGTGCGCCTGATTCCGGCGGGCTGTCGGACTGGCTTGGTGCGCTGGCCGGTGGGGCGACACGGGCGCAGGTGCTGATCGGCTTTTCCCAAAGCCAGGAGTTTCAGAACGCCACCGCCCTCGCGGCGATGCAATACGCCCGAACCTATGATCCGGCAAGCTGGACGGACGAGGTGTTCCGCATGTACCAGGCCGGCTTGGAACGCGCGCCAGACCCGCTCGGCTTTACCAAGTTCACCTGGTATTTGGCCCATGGCACCACGATGCTTGAGGTGATGGAAGAATTTGTCGCCAGCCCAGAGTTCCGCCCGGCCTATGACGACATGACAAATGCAGACTTCGTAGCGGCGCTGTATCAGAACATTCTGGGCCGTGCGGTGGATGCAGGGGGCCTGACGGGCTGGACCGCTGCGCTGGACGGTGGTGCCAGCCGTGCGCAGATCGTCCTGGCCATTGCCGAAAGCGCCGAATTCATTGCCATGCAGGCCGACCCGCTGGAGGTGTGGATGCGCGGCCACGGCCCGCAGGTGCCGCTGGACGGCGGTCCGGGAAACGACACACTGACGGGCGGGATCGGGGCGGATGTGTTCGTCTTCGATGCAGCGGATGCAGGCGACAACGTGGTGTTGGACCTGGAGCCATGGGACACCTTGCATTTCACCGGTTTCGGCTATGCCAGCGACGGTGATGCGCGCAGCCACATGACACAAAGCGGGGCCAACGTGCTCTTTGCCGATCAGGGTGTCAGCGTGACCTTGCTGGGGGTGCAGATGGGCCAGATCGACGACGACATCATCCTGGTCTGAGCGGCGGGCAGGGGGCAGGCGCTGGGCCTTGCCGGGCGCGAAGGCTTGAACATCCTGGACCGTTTGGTACTAAATTCCGCGCGGGCGGTTCGCGCCCGGATTCACCGCAAGGAGCGGTCATGACATCCAACGCCGGATCACGCGCCTGTGCCGTTTCTCCGCCCCGGACAGTGCAGGTAGGGCTGATCGGCCACGGGATCCAGAAGTCACGCACCCCGAAGATGCATATCGACGAAGGCGCGGCGCAGGGCCTCGACTATCGCTATGCGCTGATCGACACCGCACTGAACGACGCGCCCCTCGCCGACCTGCTGGACCGGGCCGAACAGGCCGGGTTCAATGGTGTGAACGTCACCCACCCGTTCAAGCAGGCGGTGATGGGGTATGTTGACGTGCTTTCCAGCTCTGCCAGATCGGTGAACGCGGTCAATACCGTGGTGTTTCGCGATGGCAAGCGGTTTGGGCACAACACAGACTATTGGGGTTTTGCCGAAGCTTGCCGCCGCAACCTCACCGGTGCCGCCACGGGCCGCGTTCTGCTGATCGGGGCCGGTGGGGCCGGGGGGGCGGTGGCCAACGCGCTGGTCGATTTTGGCGTCGGCGAACTGCTGATCTGCGACCGCAACAGCACGGCCGCCAGCCTTTTGGTGGATCAACTGAATGCGCGGGTTGGTGCCGGTCGTACCGGCCTTGTGCCCGATGCGACCGACGCGATGACCGGCGCGGACGGGATCGTGAACGCCACCCCTGTGGGCATGGCCAGCCATCCCGGTACCCCCCTTCCACCCGACCTGCTGGAACCGGCGCAATGGGTCGCCGACATCATCTATTTTCCGCTGGAAACCGCGTTGCTGGCCGGCGCACGCGCGCGCGGCTGCCGGACCATGGACGGATCGGGCATGGCGGTTTTCCAAGCGGTGCGCGCGTTCGAATTGTTCTGCGGTCTGACCGCCGATCCCTCCAGAATGCGCGCCACGTTTGACCGGTTCGACGCCCCGGCCTGACATGGTACGGCCTGACGCGCCCTGGTCGACATCGCCGTGCAGAACCTTCTGCCCGCGCCAAGGGCGTTCCCGGGCGCCAGGGGCGGCCCTTGCGGCGGGGCAAATCCCGTGATTAACCTCTTGCCGGAACGACAGGTTTTCCACGCCGGGGGGGAAATGGATTTCGCATCGCGCCTGACACGCAGTCCACGTCCCTTCGATCCCGATGCCGGGGCAGAGGCCGCGATTCTGGCGCCTTGGGCCAGCGGCGCCCTGGCCGAGGTGCTGGCGGGAACCGCCGGGTGCAGCCCCTATCTCAAGGGCTTGCTGGGCCGCGAAGGCGCTTGGCTGCAAGGCGCGGTCGATGCGCCAGAGGCCGCGCTAGCCGCGCTGTGCGATGCTTTGCGCGAAACCGCCCCCGACATCTTGCCGACGGCACTGCGGCAGGCCAAGCGCCGGGTTGCGCTGCTGACAGCGCTGGCTGATCTGGGCGGTGTCTGGGCGTTGGAGCAGGTCACGGGGGCCTTGACGGATCTGGCCGATCTGGCCACGCACCTGGCCCTGCGCGCCTGTGTCTCGGCAGAGATCAAGCGCAACAAGCTGCCGGGCGCGACCGAGGACGACGCCGAGACCGCCGGCGGCATGGTCGCCTTCGCCATGGGCAAAATGGGCGCGGGAGAGCTCAACTACTCCTCTGACATCGATCTGATCTGCCTGTTCGACGAGACCCGGTTCGACCCGGAGGATTTTCTTGAGGCCCGTGCCAGTTTCGTCCGGGCCACCCGCAAGGCCGCGGCGATGCTGAACGACGTGACCGCCGAAGGCTATGTCTTTCGCACCGATCTGCGCCTGCGCCCCGATCCCGCCGTTACCCCGGTCTGCATCGCGATGGAGGCGGCAGAGCGATACTACGAAAGCCTGGGCCGGACCTGGGAACGCGCCGCCTGGATCAAGGCGCGGCCCTGTGCCGGCGATATCGCGGCGGGCAACCGGTTCCAGCAGTCGCTGCGTCCGTTCGTCTGGCGCAAGCACCTGGATTTCGCCGCGATCGAGGACGCCCACAACATGCGCCTTGCGATCCGCGAACACAAAGGGTTGGGCGGGCCGATCACGCTGGCCGACCACAACATGAAGCTGGGGCGTGGCGGTATCCGCGAGATCGAGTTCTTCACCCAGACACGGCAGCTCATTTCCGGCGGGCGCGACCCCGACCTGCGCGTGCGCGGCACCGTGCCCGGGCTGACGGTACTGGCCGCGAAGGGCTGGGTGCCGCAGGACGCCGCACAGGTTTTGATCGACCGCTACCGCCAGCACCGTGAGGTTGAACACCGGGTGCAGATGTTCAACGACAGCCAAACCCATACCTTGCCACGCAGCGCGGAAGGGTTCGAACGGCTGGCCGCGTTCATGGGCACGGAAGCCGAGTCGCTGAAAGCCACCCTGCGGGCCCGGCTGGAAGAGGTCCACGCCGTCACCGAAAGCTTCTTTGCCCCTGACGGGCCCGACCCGATCGAACCCGCCGAAGACGACGCCGTGACCGCCCGCTGGCTCAGCTATCCCGCGCTCCGGTCCGAACGCGCGGTGGCGATTTTCAAGCGGTTGAAGCCAGATATCCTGTCCCGCCTGCGGGCCGCCGCCAAGCCGGAAGAGGCGCTCCTGGCCTTTGACGGCTTCCTCGAAGGGCTGCCCGCCGGGGTGCAGTTGTTTTCGCTTTTCGATGCCAACCCGCATCTGATCGACCTGCTGGTCGATATCGTCTCGACCTCGCCCGACCTTGCCCGCTACCTGGCGCGCAATGCCGCCGTGTTCGATGCGGTGATCGGGGGCGATTTCTTCCGCCCCTGGCCGGGCGCCGCGGCGTTGCAAGCCGAACTGGCCGCCGCACTTGGACGCGAAGCGGACTACGAACGCAAGCTCGACACCGCGCGGCGATGGGCCAAGGAATGGCACTTCCGCATCGGGGTGCATCTGCTGCGTGGCCTCGTCGGGCCAGAAGACGCGGGCCGCGAATACGCCGACCTGGCCCAGGCCTGTCTTGCCGCGCTCTGGCCCGAGGTGCAGGCGCAGTTCGCGCTCAAACACGGGGATTGCCCAGGGCGCGGCGCGGTGGTGCTGGGAATGGGCAGCCTTGGCGCGGCGCGGTTGCACGCCCGGTCCGACCTCGACGTGATCGTCATTTATGACCCGGCGGGGATCGACGCCTCGGATGGCCGCCGCCCGTTGCCCGCGCGCACCTACTACGCCCGGCTGACTCAGGCGCTGGTCACCGCGATGTCGGCCCCGATGGCCGAAGGTCGGCTGTACGAGATCGACATGCGCCTGCGCCCCTCGGGCACCCAGGGCCCGGTGGCCACCTCGCTGGAAAGCTTCCGCAACTATCAACGGTCCGAGGCATGGGTCTGGGAACACCTCGCGTTGACCCGCGCGCGGGTGCTGGCCGGTCCCGCTGCGCTTGCCGCCGATGTCGAAGTCTTCCGCACCGAGGTGCTGCGCGCGCCGCGCGACACGGCCCATGTTCTGCAAGAGGTGTCGCAAATGCGCGCCCGGCTGGCCGCGTCCAAGGCGGGCCACGGCGGGCTTGACCCCAAGCTGGGGCCGGGCCGGATGATGGATATCGAACTTGTCGCCCAGGCCGGGGCGCTGTTGTCTGGCTTGGCACCGCGCGCGGTCCGCGACGGGCTGTCCGCCGCCGCCGATCAGGGATGGCTAGCAGCCGAGGCCGCGCAGCGCCTGCAGGACACCTATGACCTGTGCTGGGCGCTGCAGATCGGGTCGCGCCTGATCCGCGATGGCGCGGTCGAGCCCGATGCGCTGGGGGCAGGGGGCGCGGCGTTCCTGACCCGGCTGACCGGCACGCAGGACATGCCGGGCTTGCAGGACAGGCTGACCCGCTGCACCATGGACAGCGCGGCGCTGATCAAAGCCACCTTGCCGCCACCGGAGGAAAAGCCATGAAGACACGCGGCGATGCCCACGATCCCAAGGCCCTGATCGCGGAAAGCTACCGCATCGACGGCATCACTGAAAGCGATTGCCGGACGATCTTCCTCGACTGGGCGCTGTCGATGCCGGACGGCAGCGATACCGCAGCCAGCCTGCGCATCCTGCTGGCCCGCCACGGCGCCGCTGGCCACCCGATGACCGATGTGCTGACCGCGGGCCTTGCCGCTGCCGCCGTCCCGCGCCGCCGCGGTGGCCGGGCAGGGCGCACAAGCCCGTAGAACGGGCCATCGGACCGGACCTCTTGCCCCCCCTGTCTTTGGTTTTTCAAATACCTCGGGGGTTTGGGGGCAGCGCCCCCAAAACGGTTTTTCGACGAAAAACCGTTACCCGAAAAACCGCTACCCCAGCGCCTTGCCAAGCCGAGGCAGCCGGGCCTTTTTCAACAGCGCCCGCATTTGCCAGTCCTCACCGGACAAGCGCCGTGCCTCGGCCAGGACGGCCTCGCAGACCGGCACCACCTGTTCGGGGCGCGCCTGCCACAGCCCCAGCAGGAAACTGTCGGGGTCGGCGCGGCTCAGCCCTTCCTCGGCCAGAACGCCGCGGGGAAAATCGGCGGCGTTCATCGTCACGACCACATCCGCCGACCCGGCAATCGCCGCCGCCAACACGTGGACATCCGCCGGATCGGGCAACCACAGCCGCGCTTCCAGCGACGGCGACCAGCTGACCGCGGCCTTTGGCCAGGCCACGCGCAACTGTGCGATCTCTGCGCGCGCCTGCGCTTCGCCCGCCGGGCCCAGCTTGCGTGCGGCGCGGGCCCATTCTTCCAGGATCCGGTCCGACCATAGCGGCTGAAACGCGCCCGTCGCCGCGACCCCCAGCAGCAGTTCCCGCGTCACCGTCGGGTACAGGACACAGGTATCCAGCAGCACCTTCACAGGCGAAACACCAGCGCCTTGAGGTAGCCCGATTCCGCCAGTTGCGGCAGCAGCGGATGATCGGGACCGGCGTATCCGGTATAGATCAGTTGCGCCCGGCGTCCTGCGCGCCCGATGCCACGCAGGCAGGCGCCCTGGAACTTCGCAAGGTCCGCCGCGTGAGAGCATGAGCACAGCACCAGATAGCCGTCCTCGGCCACCAGCGGCGCGGCCAGGCGGGCAACGCGCTCATAGGCGCGCACCCCGGCTTCCAGTGCCGGTTTCGACGGGGCGAAGGCAGGCGGGTCGCAGACGACCACACCAAAGCGGTCCCCGGCGTCGGCAAGATCGGTCATCACGGCAAAAGCGTCGCCCTGCCGGGTGGCAAAGCGCTCTGCCATGTCCATCGCTTCGGCCCCTTTTTGCGCCAGCGCCAAGGCTGGTGCAGAGCCGTCGACCGACAGCGCGCTTTCCGCGCCCCCCGCCAATGCCGCCAACGCAAAGCCGCCGACATGGGAAAACACGTCCAGCACCTTCTGCCCCTGGGCCAGCCGCGCGGTGAAGCCGTGGTTTGGACGCTGGTCATAGAACAGCCCGGTCTTTTGTCCGCCGGTCAGGTCGGCCATGTAGGTCGCGCCGTTCATTTGCACCGGCACCGGTGCATCGGGTGCCGTGCCCAGCAGCACAGCGTCGGCAGCGTCCAGACCTTCCAGCGCGCGGCCACGCGATCCGGCGTTCTTCAGGATGTTGGCGCAGCCCGTCACTTCGGCCAGCGCTTCGGTCATTTTGGGCAGCAGGGCCTCGGCCCAGGCGGCGTTGGGCTGGATCACGCAGGTCGGGCCAAAGCGGTCGATGATGACCCCGGGAAGCCCGTCGGCCTCGGCATGGACCAGGCGGTAGAATGGCGCATCGAACAGCCGTTCGCGCAGCGACAGCGCCTTTGCAAGCCGGTCCTTCAACCACGCCTTGTCGGGGGCCGCGGTGCCGCGCAGGTCCAGCATGCGGGCGACGATCTTTGACGCGGGTGTCACGCCGACCACACCCAGCGGCGTGCGCTCGGCATCTTCTAGCAGGGCGATGGTGCCGGGCGACAGCGCCTTGGTACGCCGGTCGACGACCAGCTCATCGGCGAAAATCCAGGGAAAGCCCCGCCGGATCGCGGTGGCATTGGCTTTGGGGCGCAGACGCACCACGGGAAGGCTTGTATCACTCATGACAACTCCATAGCCTTAAGCGAGACGTGGCGAAAGTGCCTCTGCACCGCAGCGGATGGGTTTACAATTAGCGCTAACGGATGTAGATGCGCAGGGACGGCCGCGACATCACCGCCGACTGACTGCAACCGACCGGAAGAGCCATGACCCTGCATCCCACCATCGCCGAAGTCACCGCCCGGATCGAAGCCCGCAGCGCCCAGACCCGGGCCGCGTACCTGGACCGCATGCGCCGGGCTATCGACGACGGGCCGCGCCGCGCCCATCTGAGCTGTGGCAACCAGGCCCACGCCTACGCCGCGATGGGCGACGACAAGCAGACCCTGGCCCGCGACGCCGGCCCGAACATCGGGATCGTCACCGCCTATAACGACATGCTTTCGGCGCACCAGCCGTTTGAAACCTATCCGCAGCTGATCCGCGATGCCGCGCGCCGGAATGGCGGCACGGCGCAGGTCGCTGGCGGCGTGCCCGCGATGTGTGACGGTGTCACCCAGGGGCAGCCGGGAATGGAACTGTCGCTGTTTTCCCGCGACGTGATCGCCCTCGCTGCCGCCGTCGCACTGTCGCACAACACGTTCGACAGCGCGCTTTACCTTGGCGTCTGCGACAAGATCGTGCCGGGGCTTGTGATGGCCGCGGCCACGTTCGGCTTTCTGCCGGGCATCTTCGTGCCTGCCGGACCGATGCCGTCGGGCATCCCGAACGACGAAAAGGCCAAGGTGCGCCAGCAATACGCCACCGGCGAAGTCGGCCGCGACAAGCTGATGGCGGCCGAGATGGCCAGCTATCACAGCCCGGGCACCTGCACGTTTTACGGCACCGCCAATTCCAACCAGATGCTGATGGAATTAATGGGGCTGCACCTGCCCGGCGCCAGCTTTGTCGGCCCCGGCACCCCGGTACGCGAGGCGCTGACCGTGGCCGCAGCGGAACGGGCACTGCACATCTCGGCCCAGGGGGCAGACTTCACCCCAGTCTGCGATGTTCTTGACGCCAAGGCTTTCGTCAACGGCATCGTCGGGCTGATGGCAACAGGCGGGTCCACGAACCTTGTCCTGCATCTGCCCGCGATGGCCCGCGCCGCCGGTATCCTGCTGGAGGTCGAGGATTTCGATATCATTTCCGATGTTACGCCCTTGATGGCCAAGGTCTATCCCAACGGGCTGGCCGACGTGAACCATTTCCACGCCGCGGGCGGGCTGGCCTACATGATCGGTGAATTGCTGGGCGCGGGTTTGCTGCATGACGACGTGACCACCATCGCCGGCAAGGGGCTGTCGCGCTATACGCAAGAACCGATGCTGGAAGAGGGCAAGGCCGTCTGGCGTCCCGCGCCGGGCGTTTCCCAGAACGACAAGATCCTGCGCCCCGCCTCGGATCCGTTCCAGCCCACGGGCGGGCTGAAACAACTGTCGGGCAATCTTGGCCATGGCATGATGAAGGTTTCCGCGGTCGCCCCCGAACGTCATGTGATCGAGGCACCCGCCCGGATTTTCCACGACCAGGACAGCGTGAAGGCGGCGTTCAAAGCCGGCGAGTTTTCTGATGACGTCATCATCGTTGTCCGGTTCCAGGGACCCAAGGCCAACGGCATGCCGGAACTGCATGGGCTGACACCGACGCTGGCGGTGCTGCAGGATCGCGGGTTGAAGGTGGCACTGGTCACCGATGGCCGCATGTCCGGTGCCAGCGGCAAGGTCCCCGCCGCGATCCACGTCTGTCCCGAAGCCGCCGATGCGGGCCCGCTGGCCCGGCTGCGCGATGGCGATCTGTTGCGCGTCGACGCGGTCGCCGGAACCATCGCCTGCCTCGCCCCGGATTTCGACAGCCGCACGCCGGTCACCGCCGATCTGTCGGGCAATGCCCATGGCATCGGACGAGAGTTGTTCGAGGTGTTCCGCAAGAACGTCGGCCTTGCGTCGAACGGTGCCGGGGTGGTGGTGTAATGCAAACGGGCCGCCCGGAAACGGCCCGTCGGTTGTCCAGAAACGCGGGGTTACCGCTTTTCGACGACGTAAGTGCCACCGGTGCCCGCGAAATCGGAAATGCCGGGCTGCTGGTCGTCATCGATGACAAGGTTGGCCGGACCTGCCGAATGGGTCGCGCCACTGCCGAACATCGCCCCGCCGATCGACACCAGCGCCGTGCCCGTGGTGCCCAGTTGCGGCGCATTGGTGGAATCGATGTCGCCGGTGAAATTCACCATGAAGGCGCCGGTGCGCGTCGTGACCGGGCCCACGACGGGGGCGTTGATCGTGCTTTCGGTGGTGGTCAGCGTACCACTGCCCGCAGCATTGGCGGTGCTCAGCTGTGCCGACCAGGTGAAATCGGCGCCGGTTGCGTCCTTGCCCCGGATGTTGTCGACTGTGCCGGTGATCGGGCTTTGACCGCTGTTGGCGAATTGAACCGTCATGTCGACATCGCCCATCACTTCGCGCGCGACCACCGAACTGTCGCTGGACTTGATCATCGTGTCGAAGGCGACCGATCCGGTGTATTGCGCGTTGCCCGAAGGCGGCATGTCGCTGGTCGGGGCGTTGCTGAGGTTGGTGGTGTCGGTATACTGGCTGAACAGCGACTGGTGTGCGGCAAAGCTTGCGGATGTCGTGCCGCCGGTACCCCCGGTGCCGCCTCCGGTCGTGCCGCCTGCGGTACCGCCATTGCCCTGGATGCAGCCGGAAAGGGCGGCCGCTGCCACAGTTACGACGATCAGGCGCAGCGGTGTTCGCGGGTGGAAATCGAATTGCATTATTCAGGTCCTTGCTCGGATCACGTTGAAATATGCCCGGCCTGGATCGAACCTGCCAAAGGGGACAAAGGCTGGGAAACTCTCCCTGTCCGAGACCTGAACGGGCGGCGCTTGCAAGACGGAAAAAATGTCACCGTCCAAACAATCAAAGCGGCTGTTTCGCAATTTTGTCAACAACGACACTCTTGAACCTGAGTGCCGGCAACCAGGGATTGGTTTCCGTTGAGAGGCTTACACCAGAAAGGATCGCATCATGATGTCGCCCGCTGAACAAAGCGCCCGCGCAGAGGAAATCTGCCGTCTTGCCCCGGTCGTTCCGGTGCTGGTGCTGAACGACACCGCGCAGGCCCGGCCGTTGGCCGAGGCCATGGTCGCCGGCGGTCTGCCCGCGCTAGAAGTGACGCTGCGCACGCCGGCCGCGCTTGACGTGATTCGCGAAATGGCGCAGGTGCCGGGCGGCGTCGTGGGGGCCGGCACGCTGCTGACGCCCGAAGACGTGGCCGCGGCCAAGGCGGCAGGGGCGACCTTCGGTGTGTCCCCCGGTGCCACCGACAGGCTTCTGGCAGCTTGCGCCGAACATGATCTGCCGCTGTTGCCCGGCGCCGCCACCGCGACCGAGGTGATGGAACTGCTTGAGCGCGGCTATACCGTGCAGAAATTCTTCCCGGCAGAGGCATCGGGCGGCGCTCCCGCGCTGAAATCCATCGGCGGCCCGCTGCCACAGGTCAAATTCTGCCCGACGGGCGGCGTTTCGTTGAAAAACGCCAATGACTACCTGGGGCTTGCCAATACGCTCTGTGTCGGCGGCAGTTGGGTTGCCCCGGCTGACAAGGTTGCTGCGGGCGACTGGGCCGGGATCGAAATCCTCGCGCGCGAAGCCGCGGCGCTGCCCCGGACCTGATCTTCTTCTGGCGGAAAATATCCCGGGGGTGAATGGCGGCGCAGCCGCCAGAGGGGGCAGCGCCCCCTAGGCCTCCGCTTTAGGGGGCACGCCCCCGAAGGCAAGGCCGCTACCCGCCAAAACCCACCGCGCGCAGCCCGTCCAGAACGAACTGGACCGACAGCGCTGCCAGCAGCATCCCCAAAAGCCGGGTCACCACGTTGATGCCCACCTTCCCCAGGGCGCGTTCGATCAGCCCGGCCGACAGGAAAAACGCCAGCACGATCAACAGCACCGCCACCATCACCCCCAGCACTGCCGCCATGCCCCAGGCGTCAGAGGACTGGCCCGCCAGCAGGATCATCGTCGCGATCGACCCCGGACCGGCGATCAGCGGAATGGCAATGGGAAAGACCGACGGGTCCTCGCGGTCGTCCTCGCCAGCCTCGTCGGCCTGGCCCTTGCGGCGTTTGCTGCGGCGTTCGAACAACATGTCCAGCGCGGTCAGGAACAGCAAAACGCCCCCGGCAATGCGAAAGGCGGGCATCGAAATCCCGGCAAAACCCAGCACGGTTTCGCCAAGGAAGGTGAACAGCGTCAGCACCGCGAACGCGACAAGACAGGCGCGCAGCGCGATGCCTCGGCGATGGCGCGCATCCGCCCCATGGGTCAGCGCGACATAGAGCGGCGCCAGCCCGATCGGGTCGATCACCACGAAAAGCGTGAAGAAAGCGGTCAGAATTTCCTGCGACATGCCTCTGGCCTGACAGGTTTGCGCGTGTGGATCAAGCGCCGTCGGCGTGGCAGCCCGGACAATGGCGCGTCACCGGGCAAAACGCGCAACCGGGCCAAAAAGACCAGCGCGCTTGCCGGTTCGCCTCTGGCCGGTCATCCTACCGGGTTGCAACCGGCCGTCAAACCCGGCGCGCGCCGTGCGCCGATCCCGATGGCGCGCAGGTCCAGTGGAAGGCGGCCCTCGATCGAACGCCGCGGGGCAGGACGGATCGGCACAGCGCGCACCGGCCAGATCGCACAGAGCGCCCCCCGGGGGCGCGGTCAACGCAACGCCCCGAACGCCTCTGCGGTGTCCCATCTTGCCGTCCGCCGCCGGGCTTCCTAGTGGATTGAATCCAACATTTGGAACCCTCGATTTCTTGCGGCGATGATGTCGTTGGGGTCTGCCCGCCAAACG
>NZ_JAYLLH010000043.1:0-17234 GCF_035818635.1 Mesobacterium hydrothermale
TTTTTTTTTTTTTTTGTGTGGGGGGGGGGGGGGGGGGGGGGGGGGGGGGGGGGGGGGGGGGGGGGGGGCCCTGGGGGGCGCTGCCCCCTCTGGCGGCATCGCCGCCATTCACCCCCGGAGTATTGACGGAAAGATGAAAGCGCAGATGCCTAGAGCGCCGGGCCCAGGTCGATCTTGCTGCCGTCGGTGAAGCGATCAAAGCGAAAGCGTGACAGGTCGTGGCCCGGATCGTCGCCGGTCACAAGATCGGCCAGAACCCGGCCAAAGCCCGGACCGATTCCGAATCCGTGCCCGCTCATGCCGGTTGCGACGATCAGGCCGGGAAGCGGGGTGCGGTCGACCACGGGAACCACGTCGGGCAGCGTGTCGATCATCCCCGCCCAGGCTGCGCGCAGCCGGACCGGCCCCGCCTGTGGGAAAAGCCGGGTGTAGGCGCGCGCCACCTGGTCCAGCTTCTTTCGGTTGGGCGCGGGATTCAGGACGCGGATCGCCTCGAACGGGCTGGGCGTGTCCTCGGCCCAGCGGCGCGGGGTCGACCAGGCATCGGGATAGCCACGCGGGGCAGCGGGCAGGTAGCGCGTGCCGAAGGGATCGGTCTTGAGCTGTGGGAGGAATTTCGGAAGCGCGCGAAAGGCGTCGGGGCCAAGGAACAGTTCGTGGAACCCGCCGGGTGCCAGCGTCAGCCCCCCATCGGCGCGCGGGCGGAAGGCAAAGTCGCTGTCGGCGGCTGCCCCGCCATGCGGGGCGATCAGCGGTTCGGTGGCCGCGACAGACGCGCGGACCGAAAGTTGCGGGAGCGAAACGCCATGGCGGCGCAAGAACAGCGACGACCACGCGCCCGCCGCCAGCACGACCTGTTCGGTACGGATCCGGCCCTTTTCCGTCACAACCCCCGCGACCTGCCCCGCGCTCAGGTCGAGGGCGCGGGCGGCGCAGTTTTCGACGATGTGTACACCTTCGCGCGCGGCGATCCGGGCCAGGGCGGGAACCGCGACCCAAGGCTCGGCCTTCATGTCCGACGGCGTGACAAGCGCACCTGCGTAGGAGCCGCCGGCCAGTTCCGGGAACCGCCGGGCCAGGGCCGCACGATCCAGCAGTTCGGTATCCAGGTCATGCGCCCGGGCGATCCGCAGCCAGAGGGCATAGTCCGCCATTTCGGAGTCGGTGCGGGCCAGATAGGTCACCCCGACCCGCTGCAAGCCGATGTCCTGGTTTGTCAGCGGGGCGAGATCGCGCCACAGGCGGTTGGCCTCGATCATGATCGGCAGTTCGTGCGGGTCCCGGCCCTGCTGGCGGATCCAGCCCCAGTTGCGGCTGGATTGTTCGCCCGCGATGCGCCCCTTTTCGATCAAAGCCACGTGCAGTCCCTTGCGGACGGCGAAAAGCGCGGTGCAGGTGCCAATGACGCCGCCCCCGATCACCACCAGGTCAACCTTGTCTGGCAGCGAGGCGTTGTGCGCGACGGGCGTGCTTTCAGAGATCGGGAAGGCGCTCATCACCGGTTGATCCTTGTGCCGGGCTCAGACCCGGATGTTGTCGAGCAGCCGTTCCATGAAGGCTTTGCCGGCCTGGAACTGTTCCACGGTGATGTATTCGTCGGGCTGGTGCGCCATCGCGATGTTGCCAGGGCCGCAGACCACCGCTGAATAACCCGCTGCCTGGAAATGGCTGGCCTCGGTCCCGTAGCTGACCATGTTTTCCGAATTGTCACCGGTCAGACCACGGACCAGCGCCTCTGCGGTGCCGCCGGGTTCGGGCAGGAAGGGCGGCAGGTGGAAGCTTTCGATACATTCGATCCAGGTTTCCGGTCGCACTGCCTGCATTTCAGCTTCGATCTTGGCCACCTCGTCAAGGAAGACGCGGCGCCAGCGGTCGACATCTTCGCCCGGTACGACGCGGAACCCGAACTGGAACTCGCAGTCCTTGGCGGTGATGTTATGCGCGGTGCCGCCGCGGATCTGGCCGACATGGGCGGTGGTGAAAGAGGGATCGAACAGCGCCGCGATCGGGCCTGGTTCGGCCGCCATAAGCCGGTCATTCAAGTCATTTGCCCAGTCAATCAGCTTGGCCGCGTACATGATCGCGCTGACCCCGCGATGCATCATCGAGCTGTGGATTTCGAACCCGTGCACATGCACCCACCAGGTGACGCCGCCCTTGTGGCCGGTCACCGCCTTCATCTGGGTCGGTTCGCCCACGATCACGTCGCGCGCCTTGGGCATTGTCGGGGACAGCGCCGCGATCACTTCTGCGGCGCCAGAGCAGCCGATTTCCTCGTCATAGGTCAGCGCCAGTTGCAGCGGGCGCGCA
This sequence comes from Mesobacterium hydrothermale, assembly GCF_035818635.1. Taxonomy (NCBI): domain Bacteria; kingdom Pseudomonadati; phylum Pseudomonadota; class Alphaproteobacteria; order Rhodobacterales; family Roseobacteraceae; genus Mesobacterium; species Mesobacterium hydrothermale. The sequence continues at coordinate 2,311 of NZ_JAYLLH010000043.1, forward strand.
AGGTCCGCATAGCGGGCTTCGACCATGGCCCAGATCGCCAGTGCGTCGAAGCCTTTCATATCGGTCGAACCGCGGCCGAACAGCTTGCCGTCCTTTTCGACGATGGTGAACGGATCGGTGGACCAATCCTGACCGTCGACCGGCACCACGTCGGTGTGGCCCGACAGCACGATCCCCCCGTCTTCCCAAGGGCCGACATGGGCCCAAAGCCCGGCCTTGCCCGGATCATCGGATTTGAGCGACATCTGCGATGCAATCCCATGCGACGCGAGATAGTCGGACACCCATTCGATCAACGGCCGGTTCGGGTCGCGGCTGACCGTCGGAAATGCAACAAGCGTATCAAGGATCTGGCGCGGGGTCAGGCGGGTGGTCATGGCAATCGGGTCCAGGCAGTAGGAGCGGGCGAGCGCGGAGCGTAGCACCGCACCGACCGGGGCGGTTGAAATCCCAAGACGCGGCACATGGGATCAGTAGCCGCTGTCGGTGATCAGCACCTTGTGGCCCGGCGACACTTCTTTGTATTCCGACAACGCGGGTTCATAATCGACCGGGTGGATCGGCGACGGGATCGGCTTGAAATTCAGGTCTTTTTCAGATTTGCGCCGGGTCGGGTCAGCAATCGGCACGGCCTTCATCAGGGCCTGGGTATAGGGGTGTTGCGGGTTTTCAAACACCGCGCGGCGCGGGCCGATTTCCACGATCCGGCCCAGGTACATCACCCCGACGTTGTGGCTGACCCGTTCGACCACGGCCATGTCATGGCTGATGAACAGGTAAGACACGCCCAGTTCGGCCTGCAGTTCCATCATCAGGTTCAGCACCTGCGCCTGTACCGACACGTCGAGCGCCGAAACCGCCTCGTCCGCGACGATCAATTTGGGGTTCAGGGCCAGCGCGCGGGCGATTGCGATCCGCTGGCGCTGACCGCCCGACAGTTCGTGCGGGTAGCGGCGCATGAAGCTGCGCGGCAATTCCACCCGGTCGAACAGCATCGCGATGCGATCTTCCAGTTCGCTACCGGAATGGGTACCGAAATTGCGCATCGGTTCGGCCACCTGGTCCATCAACTGGCGCAGCGGATTAAGGCTGGCAAAGGGATCCTGAAAGATCATCTGCATGTCGCGGCGGGCATCGCGCAACCCTTTCTGGTCAAGCGCGATGATATCCTTGCCGTCCAGCACGACTTGCCCCGAAAGCGGCTCAACCAGGCGCAGGATCGACCGCCCTGCGCTGGACTTGCCGCACCCGGACTCCCCCACAAGGCTGAGCGTCTGCCCCTTGTTGAGCGAGAAGGATACGTCTTCGACCGCGTGAACATTGGCGATGGTGCGACGGAAAAACCCTCCCTTGACCGGAAAGCGCGTGGTCAGGTGGCTGACGTCCAGCAGCACTTCGTCGGTGCCTTCGATCGGTTTGACGTTGCTGGCGTCAGAACCAAGAAGACGCATCGGCGTCGGCAGGTCGGTGCCCGTCATTTCACCCAGCTTCGGCACCGCAGCCAGCAGCGCCTTGGTGTAGTTGTGCTGCGGGTTGGCAAAGATTTCTTCGACCGGGCCTTCTTCGACCTTGTTGCCGCGGAACATGACGACGACGCGGTCGGCCATCTGCGCGACCACGGCCATATCGTGGGTGATGAACATCACTGCGGTGCCGGTTTCGCGCTTCAGCCGGTCCATCAACGCCAGGATTTCGGCCTGGATCGTCACGTCAAGCGCGGTGGTCGGCTCATCGGCGATCAGCAGGCGCGGTTCGCAGGCCAGCGCCATGGCGATCACGACGCGTTGCCGCATGCCGCCAGACAATTCGTGCGGATACTGCTTCAGGCGGCGTTCGGGTTCGGGGATGCGCACCTGTTTCAGCAGGTCAAGCGCGCGGGCTTCGGCGGCGTCCCGGCTCATCCCCATGTGCAGGCGCAGCCCTTCGGTCAACTGCTTGCCGACGGTGAACACCGGGTTCAGCGCGGTCATGGGCTCTTGGAAGATCATGCCGATCTCGTTGCCGCGGATCGTGCGCATCAGGTCCTGGTCGGTGGTGGCAAGGTCGATTTCGCCGCCTTCCTTGCGCTCAAAAAGTAGGCGGCCACCGGCGATATCCCCGCCGCCAAACTCGATCAGGCGCATCAGCGCCAGCGAGGAAACCGATTTGCCAGACCCCGATTCGCCAACGATACAGACGGTTTCGCCCGGCTTTACGTCGAAAGAAACGTCTTCGACACCAACGACTGTGCCGTTTTTCGTCTCGAATTCGACCCGCAGATTTTCGATGCGGGCGATTGTGTTGTCGAGCATGAAGAGTTCCCCATCTGTGTGTTCCTGCACGCTACCGACAGGATTTAGGCAGTGTCAAACCCCGGGGTGCCTTTCCGTAAGGCAAAGGCTTGCAATTTGCGCAGAAGCTGTTTGGATGACGCTACAGGGGGAATGCCACGCATCCAGTTTACCTTGGAACGACCGGAAAAATCCGGCGTTGCCATCGGTCGGGTGCATTCTGTGTTCCCACGAGAAACCTGTGACACCGAACAACTCGGGTCCAACAAGGAGAGAAAAATGAAGCTTAAGACCGTATTGCTGGGGGCTGTTGCCTCGGTGGGTCTGGCCCCGGCTGCATTCGCGGAACGCGGCGCAGACGGCCACGTCAACATCATCTACTGGCAGGCGCCCTCGATCCTGAACCCCTATCTGTCGGGCGGCACCAAGGATCTGGAATCGGCCTCTTTGATCGTCGAACCGCTGGGCCGTTACGACCAGAACGGTGCCCTGGTGCCGTACCTGGCAGCAGAAATCCCGACCGTGGAAAACGGCGGGGTCAGCGCCGACCTGACCCAGATCACCTGGAAGCTGAAAGAGGGCCTGAAATGGTCCGACGGCACGCCGGTGACCTCGGCCGACGTGGTCTTTACCGCGGAATACTGCATGCATCCCGAAGGCGGTTGCGCCCAGCTGGCCAAGTTCGACGGTGTCGAAAAGGTCGAGGCGATGGACGATCTGACCGTTGTGGTCACCTTCAACCAGCCCAAGCCGAACCCCTACAGCGCCTTCATGGGCGGCGAGTCGCCGATCATCCAGAAGGCGCAGTTTGAAAACTGCATGGGCGCCGCTGCCCCGAACTGCACCGAGGCCAACTTTGGCCCGATCGGCACCGGCCCGTTCGTTGTCACCGACTTCCGTCCGAACGACGTGATCCAGATGGAAGCGAACCCGAACTATCGTGACCCGGCCAAGCCTGCTTTCGCGACCCTGACCTTCAAGGGCGGCGGCGACGCCACCGCAGCGGGCCGCGCGGTTCTGGAAACCGGCGAATACGATTATGCCTGGAACCTACAGCTGGCACCCGACGTTCTGGCCCGCATGGCAGAAGGCGGCAAAGGCACCACCGTGGCCGCCTTCGGCACCCTGGTCGAGCGTCTGGAGATGAACCTGACCAACCCGTCGCCGGACCTGCCGCCGGAAACCCGTTCCACCGTAGCGGAACCGCACCCATTCCTGTCGGACCTCAACGTGCGCAAGGCACTGTCGATGGCCATCGACCGCGAACTGCTGGTGGAAGTCGGCTATGGCGAGGCCGGTCGTCCGACCTGTAACCTGGTGCCGGCCCCGGCGCTCTATGCGTCTGACAACACCGACTGCCTGACGCAGGACATCGAAGGCGCCAAGGCGCTGCTGGAAAGCGCAGGCTATGTCGACAGCGATGGCGACGGCATCCGCGAAAAAGACGGCGTCAAGCTGTCTGTCCTGTATCAGACGTCGACCAATGCCGTCCGTCAGGACTTCCAGGCGCTGATCAAGGAATGGTGGGGCGAGATCGGTGTTGAAACCGAACTCCGCAACATCGACGCATCGGTCTTCTTCGGCGGTGACCCGGGTTCGCCCGACACCTTCCAGAAGTTCTACGCCGACGTCGAAATGTACGCCAACAACTTCGACGGCACCGACCCGCAGGCCTATCTGGCAATGTACCGCTGCGGCAACGAACCGAAGCCGTCCAGCCAGTGGCAGGGTGAGAACATCAACCGTTTCTGCGATCCCGCCTATGACGAACTGATCGACGAACTGGCCCGGACCGGCTCGCTCGAAAAGCGCGGCGAACTGGCCAAGAAGATGAACGACATGCTGACCAAAGACACCTACACGATCCTGCCGCTGGTGGACCGTGGCCGTGTTTCGGCGCATTCCAACACGCTGGGTGGTGTTGTCCTGAACACCTGGGACAGCGAACTCTGGAACGTGGCCGATTGGTACCGCATCAAGTGATGCAGCCAGGGCGGGCCTTTGCCCGCCCTGCGCCCGATCCCGCAGGGCGGGCGATTTTGCCTGCCCTGCCCTTTCTCCCCAACCAAAACTCATGTCCCGAGGCGCCGCCTAGATGCTGACTTTTGCCGCCCGTCGTTCGGTTCTTGCGATCCCGACGCTTCTGTTCATCAGTTTCGTGATCTTCATGTTGCTGCAACTGGCCCCCGGCGATCCGATGGCCCAGGTTCCCCTGACCGTCCCGCCAGAGGTCAAGCAAAAGATGCGCGAGGCACTTGGCCTGGGTCAGCCACCGCTGGTGCAATACTGGAAATGGCTGGTTCAGGTGTTCTGGACCGAACCCAAGGTCTTCATCGACTACCTGACGAATTCCTCGTCGCTGCTGGGCTGGCTGCCTGACACCTCTCTCTATAATAGCGAGCAGCGCGTTCTGTCATGGCAGACCCGCAGCCCGGTCATGGATATCGTGGTGCAGCGCATCCCGCAGACACTTTGGGTTGTCGGCCTGTCCTACATCGTCGGTATCCTGATCGCCCTGCCCATCGGCATCTATTCGGCCTACCGCCAGTATTCGGTCTTCGATCAGGCCGGCACGTTCATCACCATGGTCGGTTTTTCGATCCCGCCGTTCTTCACCGGCCCGCTGCTGATCGTGATCTTCTCGGTCCAGTTGGGGTGGTTCCCGTCGATCTATGACACCACTCTGGTTGTCAACGACTGGGCCAGTTTCAAGGTCCAACTGCAACAGATGATCATGCCGGTGATGGTGCTTGCGCTGCAAACCACGGCCCAGATCAGCCGCTATATGCGGGCGTCGATGCTGGACAACCTGAACCAGGATTACGTCCGCACCGCCCGTGCCAAGGGCCTGTCCGAAGCGGTTGTCGTCATGGTGCACGTCCTGCGCAACTCGATGATCCCGGTGGTCACCGTCATCGCGTTGGGGGTGCCAGGCATCTTCGGCGGTGCCATCATTACGGAAAACGTGTTCAAGGTGAACGGCATCGGCCAGTTGCTGATCACCGCGCTGTTTGCGAACGATCTGCCGATGGTGATGACCCTGACCTTCATCTTTGCCTTCCTGATCGTCCTCTTCAACCTGATTGCCGATATCCTCTACGGCATTCTCGACCCCCGGATCCGCTATGACTGAGGCCACCACCCCCACCCCGATCGAAGCGCTCAAGGACAAGGGCCCGAGCGAGCCTCCGCACAGCCAATGGGTTGATGTCTGGCGCCAGTTCCGCAAGCACAAGGGCGCGGTTTTTGGTGGTGGCTTTTTGCTGCTCATCACGCTGGCGGTGCTGCTGGGCCCCTATATCTGGCAGGTCGATCCGCAAAAGCTCGACATCCGCAACAAGGACATGCGCCCGATCTACACCGCGATCTGGGACAGCACGGCCAAAGTCGGCTGGAACAAACCACTGGGGTCCGACCAGCTCGGCCGCGATACGCTGGCGCAGATGCTGGCGGGCGGGCGCGCCTCGATGGCGGTTGGCTGGGCCGCCATGGTGCTGTCGCTGATGATCGGCACCGCCATCGGTGTCGCCGCAGGCTATTTCAAGAAGCTGGACGGCGTGCTGATGCGACTCACCGACCTGTTCCTGTCGCTGCCGATCCTGCCGCTTCTGCTGGTCGCGGTGACGCTGTTCCGGCAACCCCTGCGCGCAGCCTTCGGACCAGAGGGCGGCATGTTCATCCTGATCGTCGGCATTGTTGGCATCACAAGCTGGATGCCCACCGCACGGATCGTGCGCGGGGATGTGCTAGCGCTCAAGGAACGTGAATTCGTACTGGCCGCCCGCTCGATCGGCACCACGCCTTACCGGATCATCAACCGCCACCTTCTGCCCAACGTGTTGTCCCCGATCATGGTGTCGGCCACGCTGGGCCTGGCCACCGCGATCATCACCGAATCCGCGCTCAGCTTCCTTGGCGTCGGCTTCCCCTCCGACTTCCCGACCTGGGGCAAGATGCTGGCCGACGCGGTTCAGCGGATGGAGGATTTCCCCGAACGGGTGATGCTGCCGGGGATCGCGATTTCGCTGACCGTGCTCAGTGTGAACTATCTGGGCGACGGCTTGCGCGACGCGCTCGACCCACGGATCCGCGGGCGATAGGCCAGCGCAGCCGAAATCGTCAAATAAGGACAACCGCCGCCGGGGACCTCTCGGGCGGCGATTTCGTTCCAGCAGCCACCCGGCCGCAGACCGCCGTTTCGATCAGAGCCGAAAACCCGGGAAATCCTTCCGACGCAGTGGCCTCGGGCTCCCCCGGGACCGCTTGATCGCCGGGGAATTTGACGCCATTCGGGAAACCGTTCCCTTTCGACGGAGACCCGCAATGTTTGAATCCCTCGGCATCACCCTCCTGACCGCGCCGCAGGCGGTCGTCGTGTTCGGCCTTGTCCTGGGCGCTGCCTTCGGGCTTTTTGCAGAGCGCACGCGCTTCTGCCTGCGCCGCGCCGTGGTGGGACAGGACCGTCGTCAAGCCGCCGGAGTCTGGTTGATCGCGCTCGCGGTGGCGATCCTGGGCACCCAGGGCGCCGTGGCCCTGGGCTGGATCGGTTTCGCCGACCACCGGTTCCATGCACCAGACCTGCCGCTTGCCGCGATCCTGACCGGCGGCCTCCTGTTCGGCGCGGGTATGGTGCTGGCGCGCGGCTGCGCGTCGCGCCTGACGGTGCTGGCGGGCACCGGCAACCTGCGCGCGCTGATCGCGCTCGGCGTCTTTGCCATCACCGCCAAAGCCACGATTTCAGGTGTGCTGGCCCCGATCCCGCAGGTGCTCGCGCAGGTGACGGTTCCGCTGGGCGGTGCCCTGCCTCCCGTCCTCGCCCCGCTGCTCGGCCTGGCGGCATTGGCCTTTGCCCTGCGCTCCGGCAACCGGGCCTCTACCCTGGTCACCGCCGCGCTGCTTGGCGCGCTTGTGCCTCTGGCCTGGGTCGGCACAGGGTTCGTCTTTCAGGACGATTTTGACCCGGTGGCCTTCGAAAGCCTCGCCTTCACCGCACCTTTTGCCGAAACGCTGTTCTGGTCCTCTGCCGCCACCGCCGTGGCACCAGGGTTCGGCGTGGGTCTTGTCGCGGGTGTCTTCCTCGGCGCCGCCGCCTCGGCCGCTCTCGGCCGCCGCAGTCACTGGCAAAGCTTTACCTCCCCGGATCAAACCGGTCGCAGCCTGGCTGGCGGGGCGCTGATGGGCATCGGCGGTGTTCTCGCCGGAGGCTGCAGCGTCGGAGCAGGCCTCGCAGGCCTCCCGACGCTTGGCATCGCGGCGGCGCTGGCCCTTGCTGCCATTGTCAGCGGAGCCTGGCTCACCAACGCCTTGCTGACCTCGCGCAGCGCGACGCCGGCCGTCCCCGCCGAATAGCCCCTTTCATCTTTCCAGCAAATACTCTGGGGGTGAATTGCCCCGCAGGGGCAAGAGAGGGCAACGCCCCCTCTCGCGCCCGACACCCGCCACGCCGCCGGGAATCAGTGCCCGTCTTTTTCGATCTTGTGATGTATGCGCCGGATCATCAGCCAGACAGCCAGCACAACCACTGGCGTCACCATCGCCGTGATCATCCCCTTGGACAGACCCGTCACCCCACTCAGCGGATAAAGGACATATCCCGCCAGCGACACGGCGTAGTAACTGATCGCCACCACCGACAGCCCCTCGACGGTCTTTTGCAGCCGCAGTTGCAGGTCCGCCCTCTGGTTCATGCTTTCCAGCAGTTGCTGGTTCTGGGCCGACCGCTGCACCTCGACCCGGGTGCGCAGCAGATCGCCTGCCCGCATCGCGCGATTCGACATGGTTTCAAGCCGCCCACGCGCCGATTTCACCGTGCGCATCGCCGGGTCATAGCGCCGGGCCATGAACTCGCGAAAACTCTGCCGCCCACGGAACCGGTCTTCGCGCAGCACCTGGATCCGCTGCGCCACCAGCGCCTCGTAGGCCTCGGTCGCGCCGAACCGAAACGACATCTGCGCTGACAGACTCTCCAGTTCCTCGGACACCGACAACAGCGCCTTCAGCGTCTGCTCGGGCTGGGCCACGCTCTGGGTCATGTCCGACATCAGCCGCGTCAACTCATCGTCGATTTCGCCCATCCGGGGCGAGATCTGGCGCACCCGCGAAAACCCCAGCATCGACATCGCCTTGTAGGTCTCGACCTCGCACAGGCGCTGTACGATCCGGCCCACGCGGCGCGCGCCGATCCCGGGGTTGGCATAGACGGCAAAGCGCATCTGCCCGGCCGGATCGATGCGGAAATCGGTGCCCACCACGGCCTCGTCGTCGATCACCCGGCTGGCGGCCAGGCTTTCCTGGACAAAGGTTTTCTGCAATTCCGCGTCGATCTGCGCTTCGTCCGCGGGCCGCTCCGCAACCCGGATCAGCGCCGAGGTCAGCCGGAAGCCGGGGGCCTGATCCAACCAGTCATCGGGAAAGACATCGAAATCCGCGGGATCGAAGGGCCGATCGCCCACCCCGTCCATGAACACCGTGTAGGTCACGAATTCCGTATGCTGTTCCCATTTCAGCATGTGCTGGCCGATCTGGCCGGAAAAGTGCGTGGTGCCGGGCTGCGGGTGCTGGGTGCCATAGCGGTCCAGCAGCGCGATCAGGTGGCGACGGTCCTCCTCGCGGTCGCGGGTAACCGCGCCGACCTGTTTCTTGACCGCCAGGTAGACCGCCCGGCAGGGGGTCTTGAGCGACGGGAAGGGGCGCGCGTGCAGCTCGTTGGCAAGGGCATAGCGCAGCGGATGATCCTGGATGGGCGGCATTGGGCGATCCGACAGATGAAAACGGTTCCGAGCCTAGTCCCGGGGGCCGGAATGTAAAGCGGGAAGAGCTTTGGATTCAGGGACTTATCAGGATGAAATCGCATACCAGGGCAGGTGTTTGCGCCAAAGGCAGGGATTTCAGGGGCTTGGCGCATGGCGCCTTGTCCGCCCCCTGTGGCGGGAAAGGCACGGCGCCAGGGGGCGCGGGCTTGACGAAACCGGTTTCAACCGCCCATCTGGCAGGACTGGAGGACACCTGATGACCGACACCCAAGACCTGCGCCAGACCGCGCGTACCCTGTTCGACGCCGCCGTTGCCGCCGCCGATCCGGCGCGTGCGATGGCGCGCGCCCTGGGACACACGCCACTGCCCACGCCCAAAGGGCGCAGCATCGTGATCGCGGTGGGCAAGGCCGCCCCCGCGATGATGACCGCGACCCTGCCCCATGTCCCCGGCCCGGTCGAGGCGCTGGTCGTCACCCATCACGAAAACCCCGAGGACGCCCCGGGCGCTCGCGTGATGCGCGCTGGCCATCCGGTGCCGGACGCCGCCGGGCTGCAAGCTGCAACCGCTGTCATGGACCTGCTGGACAGCGCCGGGCCGGACGACGCGGTGATTGCATTGATCTCGGGCGGCGGCTCTGCGCTCTTGCCCGCGCCGGTGCCGGGCCTGACGCTGGCGGACAAGGCCGAGGTGAACAGGGTGCTGCTGGGCGGCGGGCTTGACATCACCGCGATGAACCTGGTGCGGCAGAACCTGTCGCAGTTGAAAGGCGGGGGCTTTCTGCGCCGTGCGGCCCCTGCCCCGGTGACGGCCTACCTGCTGTCCGACGTGATCGGTGACGACCTGCGGGTGATCGCCAGCGGGCCCACGGTCGGCCCCGTCGGCAGCGCGACAGAGGCCAGGGCCCTGTTGCAGGACCGCAGGTTGTGGGATGCCCTGCCCGCCGCAGCGCGCACCGTACTGGACAGGACCGGTGCCAACGCCCCCCTGCCCAGCGCGACCAACACGCTGATCGGGTCGAACCGGCACTCGCTGGAAGCGATGCAGGCCGTGGCGCCGGACCGGGCCGAGATCATCAACGACCGGCTGGAGGGTGACGTGGCCGAGGCCGCCGCTGTCGTTCTGGCCCAGTTCAAGACCCCCAAGACCCCGCGCATCCTGCTGTTCGGGGGTGAAACCACCGTTCGACTGACCGGAAACGGGCGGGGCGGGCGCAATCAGGAACTGGCGCTGCGGGTGGCCATGGGCGCACCGGCGGTCGGGTTCGACTGGCTGTTCCTGTCGGGCGGTACGGATGGCCGCGACGGGCCCACCGATGCCGCGGGCGGGATCGTGGATGCCGGAACCGTGGCGCGGATCGCGCAAGCGGGCGGAGATGCGCGGGCGCTGTTGGCCAACAATGACAGTTACGCGGCCCTCAGGTTGGCCGGGGATCTTCTGATCACGGCGGCGACGGGGACCAATGTGGCGGATGTTCAGGCGCTGCTCTTGCGGCCCAGAGAGGCCTCCAGAGAGGCCTGATGCCGGCAGCGCCTGTCCCGGCGCTTGCGTGTATCCACGGCAGACAGCGAGGGGGCTGTCTGCCCCCTCGCGCTCCCCCGAGGATATTTCGGGCAAGATGATGGGCAGGAAAGTCTGGATCAGTCGTCGAACAGGATCGTGACGCGGCGGTTCTGCTTGCCCTTGTTTTCGAGCTTGCCAAGCTTCAGCGCGCCGATTTCAGCGGTGCGGGCAACATGGGTGCCGCCGCAGGGTTGCAGATCGACCTGGGCATCGCCGTGCCCGATCCGTACCAGCCGCACCCGGCCCTGGCCGCGCGGCGGGCTGACCGACATGGTCTTGACCAGTTCCGGGCGGGCATCAAGATCGGCCTCGGTGATCCAGTCTTCGGTCACCGGCAGGTCGAGATCGACCAGCGCGTTCAGCCGTGCCTCGATCGCGTCGCGGTCCCCCGGCGCCTCGGGCATGTTGAAGTCGAGCCGCCCGCGATCCGCGGCAATCGCGCCGCCGGTCACGCCATAGGGCAGCACCACCGACAGCAGGTGCAGTGCAGTATGGATACGCATGTGGCGGTGGCGACGGTCCCAGTCGAGCGTCTGCTGCACCATGGTGCCGACCGGCGGCAACGGCGTGGGCTCTGCCGGGACCAGAACGATATCGTCGCCGTCCCCCTTGACCGCCGTGGCGATTTCAAGCGCCCCGCCGGGCCAGGCCAGCCGCCCGCTGTCGCCGGGCTGGCCGCCGCCCTTGGCATAAAACACCGTCCTGTCCAGCACGATCCCGCCTTCGGGTGTGTGGGCCGTGACCCTGGCCTCTGCCTCTCGCAGATAGGCGTCGTCGCGGAAAAGCGGCTCTGTCATGCGTTGTCCTCGTCTTTCTGGGGCTCTGGCCTGGGCTCCGGGACCGGTGCCTGTTTTCCGACCAGCGCCTCTGGGTTGCGGATCCAGACATCGCGCTGTGCAAAGGGAATCTCGATGCCTTCCCGGGCAAACGCTTCGACGATCTGGTGGCGCATTTCGGTACGTACAGCCAACCCCTGGTTGATGTCGTGCAGCACGGCGCGAACGCGGAAATCGAGCGAATCCGCGCCGAAGCCCATGAAATCCACCCCCGGTGCGGGGTTCAGCATCACCGCGTCGTGGCGCCTGGCGATATCCAGCAGGATCTTTTCGACCTTGCGGGTATCGGTGCCATAGGCCACGCCCACCTCGACGATGATCCGGCCCAGCAGATTTCCGCGGGTGTAGTTGCGCACCTGGCCGCTGACCAGGTCGGCGTTGGGCACGATCACGTCGAACTTGTCGAAGGTCTCGATCCGGGTCGAGCGAACGGAAATATCGCGCACGATGCCATGCTGGCCGCCGACCTCGATCCAGTCCCCTTCACCGATCGGGCGCTCGATCAGCAGGATGATGCCCGAGACAAAGTTCGACACGATGTTCTGAAGGCCGAAACCGATGCCGACCGACAAGGCACCGGCAACGATGGCAAGATTGGACAGGTCGAGCCCCGCGCTGGTGATCGCCACCAGGGCCGCGAGGAATATGCCAAGGTAACCGACGCCCGAAGTGATCGCATTCTGCCCGCCGACGTCGATCCTGGTGCGCGGCAGCACCGAGGTGCGCAGCCCCTTTTGCAGCAGCCGCGTCGCGAAATAACCAATGGAAAAGACGATCGCGAAGGTGAGGAAATCAGAGGGCGAAATTCGCGTGTCACCCATCTGGAACCCCTCCTGGAACCGGGTCCAGAGTTCCGTCAGGTCGGCGACGCGCGCGCCCCAGATCAGCGCCAGCACCGGCAGAGCCAGCAACACCAGCAGAAAGCCCGCCAGCACCGGCAGAAGGCTGGCCGCCTCGCTCACCGACTTGTCGGTCGCCATGCGATAGAGATCGTTGACGAACCGTTGCAGGATCAAGACAACCCCGGCAAGGCAGAGCGACAGGACCGTCGGATAAACCATCGCGGTGCCCGCATTGGTATAGCCGATACCCGACATCACCGGGCCGACCACGGCAACGCCCATGGTGATGCGCCCGGCCAGCCGCGCAAGGCCATTGCGGAACTGCGCGACCTCGGACAGCGGCTCGGCATCTTCGGGGTGATGGCGCCCGATACCGGTCAGAAGCTGGCCGAAGCGGAACAGGAACAGCGCGCAGACCAACAGGATCGGGAAATCCATGACGGCCAGAAGGTCGGGTTCGAAATTCGCGGTCGTGGCCAGCGCATTCAGCAGGCCGCGCATGGCAAGAAGCACCCCGAAGAGCGAGAAATAGGCGCGCGCCTCGATGCGGCGCGTGGCCTCGAAATGTACCGTGGCGATTTCGTCGTCGCGGTGAAAGCTTTGGTCGGCAAGCCAGCGGATGAACAGCAGGATCGCCCCCAGCGCGGGCACATGCTGCAAAAGGATCAGCCCGCGGGTGCCGAACATGCCCGTCGCCTCGGCCGCGTTGGTCAGCGCAACAAGCCCCAGCAATGGCAACAGGATCATCCCGAGAGAAACGATGAAGCTCCAGACTCCGGTTCCACGTCTGGTCTTGCCACGCAAGTATTCCACGGCCCGCCCGATCCAGCGCCGCCCGCGCAGCACCAGCACGATGGCAAACAGCACCAGCGTGATGATCAGCGGCAGGTTGCTGCGCATCTCGGCCTGCTTGACGTCGGATTTCCACGCGTTGGTGACTTCGCCCAGCACGCTGTACATGGCGCCAACCAGTTCTTCGAGCGCGGGGGCCCAGCGTTGCGGATTCAACGGCGATGGCCCCAGTTCCAGCAGCGCATCGGTCTGCCGCGACCGGATCATGGTGTCGATTTCCCGGATCAGGCCATCGGCCCGGCTGTAGGCCTCGACCGCGCGTTGCACCGGTGTTCGCAGGCGTGCCAGTTGATCGGTCAGCTCTGTCCGGCGGGCGGCGATTTCGGCGTCTTCGGTACCGTCCTCTGGTACCGGGCCAAGCGCGTCAAGCTGCGCCTGAAGGGTCGAAATCCGGTCGGAGCTGGTCGATTGTGCCGACAGGAACGTTTCGCGATAGGTCGCGATTTCAGCACGCAGTTGTTCCAGCGCAGCATCCGACGCACGACCGGCTTCGATCACGTCTTCGGCGCGGGTCGCCAGTTTCGTCCAGGCGTCATAGTCGATGTCAGTCTGGGCCAGGCCGGCGCCGACCCAAAGCAAAAAGGTCAGGCACAGGGCGGCAAAGCCGCGCAGGAAATGCGTCATATTATGCGTAAACCTCTGGAATTTCGGACGGTTCGCGGGTCAGCCATCCCGGAAGTGGCAACCCCTTTTCCGCCAGGAATTTCGGGTTGAACAGCTTCGACTGGTACCGTGTGCCAAAGTCGCACAGGATCGTCACGATGGTGTGGCCCGGCCCCATGTCCTGTGCCATGCGGATCGCACCGGCGACGTTCACACCGGACGACCCGCCCAGGCACAGCCCCTCTTCGGACAACAGGTCGAACACCACCGGCAGCGCCTCGGCATCCGGGATGCGATAGGTGAAATCGGGGGTGAACCCTTCCAGGTTGGCGGTGATCCGGCCCTGCCCGATGCCTTCGGTGATCGAACTGCCGGGGTTGTCCAGCCCGGTATACAGCTTGTAAAGTCCCGCGCCTTCGGGATCGGCCAGCCCGATTTTCACGCCCTTGGGCTGCAGCGCCATGCCGACACCGGCGAACGTGCCGCCAGAGCCCACCGCGCAGATGAACCCGTCGACCTTGCCGCCGGTCTGGTCCCAGATCTCGGGGCCAGTGGTTTCGATGTGCGACTGCCGGTTCGCCACGTTGTCGAACTGGTTGGCCCAGATCGCCCCGTTCGCTTCGGATTGCGCCAGCCGTTCGGCAAGCCGCCCGGAATACTTGACGTAATTGTTGGGGTCGGCATAGGGCACCGCCGGAACCTCGATCAGTTCCGCCCCGGCAAGGCGCAGCATGTCCTTCTTTTCCTGGCTTTGGGTTTCGGGGATCACGATCACCGTGCGAAAGCCCATGGACGATCCCACCAGCGCCAGCCCGATCCCGGTGTTCCCGGCGGTGCCTTCGACGATGGTACCGCCCGGCGCCAGTTGCCCCTTCGCCACCGCGTCGCGGATGATGTACAGCGCGGCACGGTCCTTGACCGACTGGCCGGGGTTCAGAAATTCGGCCTTGCCCAGAATGGTGCAGCCGGTCAGCTCGCTGGCTTTCTTCAGCTTGATCAATGGCGTATTGCCGATGGCTTGCGCCAGGTCATTCGCGACACGCATGGGGCTGCTCCTTCGCTGCGGTTCCTCTCCCCCTCAGGTGTAGGGCCCGGCGGGCGGGAACTCAATGCCCCGTGGACGGCAGAGCCTAGTGGATTGAATCCAACATTTGGAACCCTCGATTTCTTGCGGCGATGATGTCGTTGGGGTCTGCCCGCCAAAC
>NZ_JAYLLH010000044.1:0-16792 GCF_035818635.1 Mesobacterium hydrothermale
GGGGATATGGGGGCAGATCACTGGCAAGCCCGCGCATCAGAAAGCCGTTGGCTCGCTTCGAACGGGCTGTCTTTTCCACTCGTTCCGCGCCGGGGCGAGGCGCGGTCCTTGATGCAAAAGACGGCTGACCCGGTGGTCCATGTTCGGGCATGGGCCGGGGTCAGCATCGGCGCGTGTCGGTATCGTCTGCATCACGGGAGAGGGTAGGGTGCATGGCCAGCTACCATCTCTCCGTGAAGACGATCAAACGCAGCGCCGGGCGCTCTGCCACGGCAGCAGCGGCCTACCGTGTCGGGGAGCGCATCGAGTGCCAGCGCGAAGGTCGCGTCCACGATTACACCCGCAAGCACGGCATCGAGGAGACCTTCATCCTGGCACCGAAGGATGCCCCGGACTGGGCCACGGATCGCTCGCGCCTCTGGAACGAGGTCGAGGCCAGCGAGACCCGCCGCAACTCCGTCACCGCCCGCGAATGGGAGCTGGCCCTGCCGTCCGAGATCAGCGCCGAGGACCGCTCGCAGATCACCCGCGACTTTGCCCAGGAGCTGGTCAGCCGCTACGGCGTGGCCGTCGATGTGGCGATCCACGCTCCGCATCGGGAAGGCGATCAGCGCAACCACCATGCTCATGTGCTGACCTCCACCCGCAAGCTGGAATCCGAGGGCTTCACCACCAAGACGCGGGTGCTCGATGCCGCGAAGACCGGCGGTGTCGAGATCGAGCAGATGCGCGGCCTCTGGGCCGAGCTTCAGAACCGCGCGCTGGAGCGGGCAGGGGAGGCCGAGCGCGTTGATCACCGGTCGCTCGAAGCGCAGCGTGAAGCGGCGCTGGAGCGGGGTGATCAACTCTCCGCCGAGGAACTGGACCGCGACCCAGAGCTGAAGCTGGGACCAGCGGCCAATTCCATGGAGCGCCGGGCGAAAGCAATGGCCGAACGTGAGGGCCGCGAATACAAACCTGTCACCGAACGTGGTGCTGTCGTCCATGCCGCCCGTCAGGCGCGCGCTGCCTTCCGCGAAATGCGCGCACGGCTGGAGCTGGCGCGCGAGACCTATGGCATCGAGCGCGAGGCTGGGCAGGGCCGTGTCTCCGCCGGTCTGGCGGCGCTAAGGGCTGCGACCGCGAAAGATCGCGACCGCGAGCGAAACCCGGATGACTTCCGGGAGCGGCTGGCGCGTGTCGTGGGCCGGTCACGGGACCAGGACGACACGCCGAAACAGGAAGGCCACAATTATGCGCGGGAGCGGCTCAAAGAAATCATGGAGAAGGACGCCGGGCGTGATGGCCAGGCAGCGGTTCACAAACTGGATGGTCACAGCGAGCATGATCTGGGCGAGGACACAGGGCGCGAGGCGCGCAAGCCGTCCGTCAATGAGCGCCTGAAGGACGTGCTGAACAAGCCGCGTGAGAAGCTGGAGATCGAGGACGAGCGCGATCAGGAGAAGGAGCAGGAGGTCGAGAAGGATCGGGACATCGACCGCGATCCGGGCCTCAGTCACTGAGGAGGCGGTGAGAGGTCGTTTCCCCATTCTTCATGGGAATGCTCGCCTGAGAGAACCCGACGCCAACAAGGAATGAAATCACACCGGTCGCAGTCTTGAACTCGCGTACCTTGATTGCATTCTGCGTCAGGCGCGTCCTGGCGGTGACAAGAATTTTCTCTTGTCCGTCGTTTCCCACCGTCCGCATGATCCATAGACCATACCAGCTTGGACCCTTGCGTTCAGGATCGGCTTTGCACAGCACTTCGACCGTGTGGCCCTCCTCGGCAAGCGCCCGAAGTCCTTGTTCGGTGGTCACGTTTAGTTCGATTTCAGCCGTCTGGCTCATAGCGCATATCAACAGAAACAATGATGATATTCTTCTGCCCGAATCTAACCAAGGCATCAATCGTATATTATCGGGCAGGGAATGGCTCGATAGATTTCAGTGATCCCGGCAGTGTGCCGGTCTCGCTTTGAGCGATAGACAAGGCAGGGGATCGACGGGCTGACTCCCGCTCACCCCAACCCTGACAGTTTCCAATACCTCTTGATCCGCCTGCCATCCCGGCAGGTCCGAGAAAACCGGCAAGCGCCGCCTGTGGCGTCGGTTCCGGTCGAGAATTCCGGTTCCTCCCACGCGCGAGGCGCGCGGTTCCCTCCCAAATTCACGCCCTCCACCCGGTTGTCACGGCCCCGCCGGGCCGCAGGACGGGCTTTGCCCTTACCTGCTCTGCCGTCCGGAATGCATGGGCATTCCAGACAACAGAGAAGGAAGGCCCGCCCATCGGCGGAAAGGGGAAGAGACCCGGCCCGCGTCACTCGAAGGAGGGTCACAAATGACCGCAGAGAAGTTTGACGTTTATTCCCATGTCACCAACCAGATCATCGCGCAGATCGAGGCGGGAACACCGCCTTGGCGTAAACCGTGGACTGGCGGAGGAGGAGGGGTCAGCTTGCCGGAACGGTTCAATGGCGAAGCCTATCGGGGGATCAACATTCTGATGCTTTGGGCGACAGCGATGGCCAAGGATTACAGCTCAGCCCGCTGGATGACGTTCAATCAGGCCAAGCAACTTGGGGGCCATGTCCGCAAAGGCGAGAAATCCGCCACCGTGGTGAAATACGGTACCGTCGAGCGCGAGGACGAGAACGGCGAGGAACGCCAGATCCCCTATGCCAAGGCCTACCGCGTCTTCAATGCCGACCAGATGGTAGTGTCTCAGTTTGAAATGGGGAAGCGTTGACATGGTTTCGTCCCAGACTCACGGTAACGATACATTAACCGGCGCGGCGCATGATCGTGAACGGCTGCGCGGTCGTGACTACTTGCCATTGTGGATAAAAGGTCCACATTTTATGTTGACTGTGATAGATACCCTGTCAAGAGGGCTGCAAACCCTCAGGGGAGGAAAGGACCAACATGCCAAAAGGACCGCAAGGGCAGAAGCGCCCGGCGGACGTGATCGGCAACGCTGTCCACATTGCCAAGATCGCGACCGGCGAGATCGAAGAGACGACATTGAAGCAACCAGCCAAGCGCAAGAGCGGCTTGGCCGGATCGAGGGCGCGTGCGGAGAAGTTGACCGCAGAGGAGCGGAGCGATATTGCGCGCAAGGCAGCAAGCGCGAGGTGGGAATGATGGCTGACGCCCGTGTTGTTTCTAATCGGCTTATTGACTTAGCCTCTGCCGCAGGTGACACCCTAACACCGATGCAGGTTTTGAAGCTGGTATACATCGCGCATGGATATAGCCTTGGGGCGCGTGGTGTGCCACTGATTCCAAACCGCGTAGAGGCTTGGAAATTTGGCCCGGTCATCCCAACGCTGTATCATTCAATCAAGCATTGGCGTGATAAACCAGTTGGTCAAATTGTGACTACTGGCCTTGAGGATTTCAGGGATGGTGAGCGAGAAATTGTTGACGCTATCTACGAGGCCTACAAAGGACTCGACGGCATTGCCCTATCGAACCTGACACATCAGCTCGGCACACCTTGGGCAGAAGTTTATAGGCCTGACAGGGCAAACATTCCTATTCCTGACGATCTAATACAGCATCATTATAAGGGTATCTTGGACGCACAATGAGCGACGAGGAGCCGCCCAAGCCCGACTATTCAAGTTTAGTTCGGATCATGAAGCGTCAGGCTCAGATTTTGCAGTCTGTGTCTGGCGTGGATAATAGGGCGGAAGACGAAGCCCAGGCGATTGCGGAAGACAAATACGAGGATATCCAAAGGCAGAAAGCGGAAACCGCAGGGCTTAAGGAAAAGAACCGCGACCTCCGTCACAACCGGAAGCTTCGAAGCGCATACGCAAAGTCTGTTTTCTGCTATCTTATTTGGTATTCAGTATTCGTAGCGGTAGTACTGGTGCTGAGTGGTTTCAACATTTGCGGCTTCTCTCTTCATGAAGATGTATTGAAATTTCTTGTAGGGAGCACAGCTGCGGCTGCGATAGGACTTGTTTACGCGGTTACGAACGGTCTGTTCGATGGAGTGGGTAAAAAATAAAACTGAAACTTTTGCTTTCTAAGTGATCCCAGCATACCTACATTCAAGGTATGAACAAACTCGACACAAAAACCCGCTGCACCATCCTCAACATGCTTGTTGAGGGATCGTCCATGCGCTCAATCAGCCGCATTACTGGCGTGTCGATCAACACGGTTTCCAAGCTTCTCGTTGATGCTGGAGAGGCTTGTGCGGCCTACCATGATGAAACCGTGCGCAACGTGAATGCGCAGCGCGTCCAGTGCGATGAAATCTGGTCCTTCGTCTATGCCAAGGACAAAAACGTAAAGACGGCTAAAGCCGCTCCTGACGGCGCTGGTGACGTGTGGACGTGGACCGCGATTGATGCGGATAGCAAGATGATCTTGTCGTATGAGGTTGGCGACCGCTCGGCGGCTACGGCAATCGAGTTCATGGACGATTTGTGCGCCCGCCTTGCCAACCGCGTTCAGCTGACCACAGACGGCCACAAGGCCTATCTGGAGGCCGTAGAGGGCGCGTTTGGTGGCGATATCGACTACGCTATGCTTGTGAAGCTGTACGGCGATCTGGGCGGCAAGACGGCAGAGCGCAAGTATTCCCCGGCAGAATGCACCGGCATCAAGAAACGCGCCGTTGAGGGGCGCCCGGATATGGCACACGTCAGCACGTCCTACGTGGAACGCCAAAACCTGACTATGCGCATGGGAATGCGCCGCTTCACCCGCCTGACCAACGGGTTCTCCAAAAAGCTTGAAAACCACCTTCACATGCTGAGCCTGTATTTTGTGCACTACAACTTTGTGCGCATTCACAAGACGCTTCGTATGACGCCTGCCATGGCGGCTGGCGTGTCGGACACTCTGCGCGACATGGAATGGATCGTTGGCCTCATCGACGCCCGCGCACCTGCGCCGAAAAAACGCGGCCCGTACAAAAAGCGCAATCAGGAAAATTCAAACTGAGACACTGCCGACCAGATCGAGGGCTTGCCCGCCGAGTTTTACATCCTGCCCGATCCCCCCCGCGATCTTGGCACCGTGGCCGCCCCCGAGCTGGAGGCGTTCTTTGCCGCCACAGGCGCGCAGATCGACGTGACCGAGGAGCCGCGCGCCTATTACAACATCAGGACCGACCGGATTCATATGCCGCCGATTGGCACGTTTCACCGGGCCGCAGGATATTACGGCACCTTGGCGCATGAGCTGACCCACTGGACCGGGGCGACGAAGCGGCTAGACCGATTGGGCCGGTTCAGTGACCGCAAGGCCTATGCCTTCGAGGAGCTGGTCGCGGAGATTGGCAACTGCATGTTGTGCGCACAGATCGGGGTGGAGCCTGAATTCGACCAGAGCGCGGCCTATGTCGAAGGATGGCTTGAGGCGATGAAGGAAGACAGCCGCGCGATTTTCCGTGCCGCGTCCGAGGCGCAGAAGGCCGTGGATTACATCATGGAACGCACCGTGCAGGCCGACCGGATGGCCGCCGAGTAACAGCCCACACCGCCGCAACGATCGAGGCCCCCGTCAGCAGGCGGGGGCCCTTGCGTTCTGGCGTGATCCAGGTGGTGGGCGGTTTCAGGGTGACCTGTCGGCTGGTGACCAGACGGTCATCTGCCAACAGGCCCGGCGCTCCGCGCGGGCGGGCATTTCATGCCCGGAAACGGTGACTTCGGCCAGTGCCACAAACGACTAAATTCTGAATGTTGAGCGCGTCACTGTTCCATGCGCGGAAGAAAGCCGATTCTGGATTGGTGAAATGGAAACTGGGCTTGATTATTCCAGACGGAGTTTCACCAATGCGTAGGCAAGCAGAACTGCACATGCTGCTCCGGCGCAGATAAATGTTGCGCGCAATGCGATTTCCCGACCCATCTCTTGCTCTAAAAGTGAGACAAGAAGCCCGCCGGTCATGGCACCCAACGGCATCGAGCCCCACCCGAAGAAACGGTAAATGCTGTTGACCCGTCCAAGCAGCGCAGGCGGAATACGTCTTTGCCGCCAAGACACCGTGATGACATTCCACAGCATTGCTGCGGCCATCACAAAGAACAGCGCGGTGGCCATTGCAAAGCCAGAATGGCTCAGCCCGATTGATGCATAGCCAATGCCCCAGGTAGCAATTGACAGATACAGGCACCTTTGTGTTCCGAAAAGCCCGACGAGCTTTGGGGCAAGCAGGCTTCCTGTAACGGCCCCCAGTGCCGCGACAGACAGGACTAGCCCGTAGGCGTAGGCGGACATAGCCAGCACATCCTGCGCAAAAAGAACCTGAACTGTGATCGTCGCCGTCGCGATGAAGTTGGCGATCCCCAACACGACGGCAAGCCGTAGCAGTAAGGAATCAGCACGCATGAAGGCGATCCCTTCCGCCAGAGCTTTGCGAAACCGCGTCTTAGTCCGTGCCCTTGGCGCAAGTGTAATCATCCAAACGAACCCGGCGGACAAAACCAGAAGGGCCGCGTCAACACCAAAGGGGATGCCGATGCCCGCCGCGATCAGGACGCCCGCCAATGGCGGCCCGATGAACTGGTTTGTCAGTTGCTCACTGCTCCAGAGTTGGCCATTGGCCGCCTCCAGGTCCTTCGAGTCGACGATGGACGGGAGCATCGTCTGAGCGGCATTGTCTCTCAGCACTTCCGCAGAGCCCAAAATGAACGCGAGCCCCGCCAGCACCCACACTGCGCCCTCGGCGGGCTGGTTCACCGCCAGCATAAGGATCGCAAGCGCGATTGCAGCGCGTAAGAGGTCGGCTCGGGCAATCAGCTTGTTGTGTTCGGCATTGTCGATAACGACGCCCGCCGGAATAGCAAAAAGCAGCCATGGCAGCCGACTTGCCGCCGCCACCGCACCAATGGCCACTGGATTCTGCGACATCAGTGTCGCCAGCCAGGGCAATGCGAGAACGACCAGTCCATCGCCAAGATTGCTCAAGGTGCCGGCACCCAAGAGAAGGCGGTAGTTCCGGTTTCTGATAACAAGAGGTGCCGCCATTTTGTGAACCCTTTCCGACTTGGAAAATTGCTGAATGTCAGTAGGCTATCTCAGCTGAGTTCAATCCAACCAGCAAATTCAGCAAGAAGCTTTTTGAACTCCGCAGGCGACGGAAAGGCATCATAGGTGTGGATGGCAGGTGTAACAGCCCATGGCAGCTTGTCTTTGGTCATGGTTTCAACAAAGGGTCTGAACCAAGAACTGTCCTGACAAAGCGTCGCGCGCACGTTCACCCGTTCATCAGCGCCTTCGATTTTCGTGAACATCAATGTCATGCAGATGGGGCAGAAGAAATGATGGCGCTGCGATCCAGGCAAAGGTCTTGCAACGGGCATACCTTTAACAATCTTGAAGCCGTCCGCCGGGATCATCACTCCCAGCGAAAACGCACTCGCGCTCATCTTTTGGCAATCCGCGCAATGACACGCGAGTGTCATTATAGGAGGGGCCAAGATTTCAAATTGGGTCGCGGAACAGCGGCAGGTGCCGCCAGCAGGCAGGTTTGGTTGGCGCATGCCAAATCTCCATTTTGGGGGAATGCCGGTTCGGAACTGCGAAGCGAGCTTCGCAGCAGTAGGTCACGACCGGGTATATTAGAGCTTAGCAAGCATTGCTGCGTCGGTAAATGATGGGAGAAAATGCTCTAGTAGAGCGTTTCTGCCAAAATCGGTGGGTTCCGTCCCACCTATCCCAGACCACGCAGGATCAATGACTTAGCGCAGCCAGAACTACCCGGCAAAACCGGTGCGGTTCTGGCAGGTTTGTGGCGAGGCCCTTTCGCTGCAAAAAGGACCCTTTTTGCGGCAGCGGGCAATGCGCTGCCAAGTGTCTGATTTTCCACATACTGGACTGACGCAAAAACCTAGTGCAAAAAGATTCCATGAAAATCGGCTATGCACGGGTGTCCACAGAAGAACAGAACCTCGATCTACAGATCGAGGCGCTGACAGAGGCCGGGTGCGACCGGATCATCACGGACCAGGCGCAAAGTGGCGCGACCGCTGCCGAGAGCCGCGCCGGGTTTGCCGAGGCAATGGGGTTGCTAGGTGAAGGTGACTTGCTGGTGGTCTGGAAGCTGGACCGCGTAGGCCGGTCCATTGCCGATCTGATCCATCTACTGAAACTGTTCGGGGATCGCAGTATCGAGTTCCGCAGCCTGACAGACGGGATCGACACGACGACCGCAGGCGGGCGGCTTGTGTTTCACATCATGGGTGCGCTGGCCGAGTTCGAGCGCGACTTGATCCAGGAGCGGACGAAGGCGGGCCTGCGCGCGGCGAAGAAGCGTGGCAAACGCCTTGGCAGGCCCCCTGCCCTCACGGACGCCCAGATCGCCCATGCGAAGACCGCCATCGAGGCAAAACGTGAGACGGTTTCTGGCATGGCTGAAATCTTGGGCGTAAATCGCAGCACGCTGCAGCGTGCCATAGCGCGTAGCGTTGTATGAAGCATTCATGCACCAGTTGGTTTTAAGTTGACACCCAAAACAGGAACATATAGCGAACACTGTTGTAAAGCGTGACGCTACGCAGCACGGTACAAACCAATTGAAACGTGAAGGATCGGTTCGCATGGCTACGACAAGACAACAGAAAACGCCGATCCATCCTGGCGACTTCGTGCGCTCTGAGATCATCGACCGTCTGGATATTTCCATCACCGATGCAGCGCAGGCGCTTGGTGTTACGCGGCCCGCCTTGTCAAAGCTGCTAAATACGCGCGCCCACCTTTCACCAGAAATGGCCCTTCGGATCGAGAAAGCCTTTGGTGTGTCTATGGATGTGCTGATGAAGATGCAGAACGTCTTCGACATCGCTGAAGCCCGCCGGAAGGAGAAGCAGATCAAAGTGCTTCCGTTCACGAAAAAGGCGCGGTTCCCACAGGCGAGGTCAGCATGAAGCCGATAGCGAACAGTGCCGCCGATTTGATCGGCGACGAGATCGAATTGATCGCAGCGTGCCTAGCCTTGGGCGCGGCAGATGCAGCAGGGCCGCTGGCCAAGGCTGAGATTGAATTGGTTAAGAAGGCAATGAGCGTTTCGTTGCCAACCTCGACTGGCTCTGCCCTTCGAGAGTTGATTGCGACCGGCGAAGACCCTCTTGGCGCGGCATTCTCCGTTCTGCGGTCTGCGGAGGAGCGCCGCGCACAAGGCGCGACCTATACCCCTGCCCCAATCGTGCGAAACATGATCGAATGGGCTGCGAACAAGAGAACACCCCGACGTGTCATTGATCCAGGCGTTGGGTCTGCCCGGTTCCTCAAAAGCGCGGGAACGGTTTTCCCGAAAGCTCAGCTCGTTGGCATAGACGTTGATCCTCTTGCGACCCTGATGGCCCGCGCCAACCTCGCCGTGGCGGGTTTCGGAAGTCGCTCAAGGGTGATCTTAGGAGATTTTCGGCAATTCGAAGACCAGGTCGACGGCAGCACACTTTACATCGGCAACCCCCCCTATGTTCGGCACCATCAGATCGAACCGATCTGGAAAGAATGGCTTGGGGTCGAAGCCACGAAAATGAACCTGACGGCGAGCAAGCTGGCGGGTCTGCACGTCTATTTTTTTCTCGCCGCCGCCCGTGCCGCGAAGCCCAAGGACATGGGCGCGTTCATCACGGCGTCCGAATGGCTGGATGTGAACTATGGGGCGCTAGTGAGGTCGTTGATGTTAGGGCCTCTTGGCGGCAAAAGCATTACGGTGATCGACCCTACCGCACAGCCTTTCCCCGATGCGGCCACTACAGCCGCCATTGCGACGTTCGAGATCGGCGCACAGCCTAAATCCGTCTATTTCAAACGCGTTGATAAGCTGTCGGCCCTAGGCGACCTGGGTAAAGGTCGCAGGGTGCATCGTGACCGGCTTGCTGCGGAAGGACGCTGGTCGCACTTGACCCGAACCGCTGAGAAGCCGCCTGAAGGTTATGTCGAACTTGGTGAATTGTGCCGGGTTCACAGGGGTACCGTGACAGGGGCAAACGGCGTATGGATCGCCGGAGAACACAGTGTAGGCCTTCCGGCATCTGTGCTGTTTCCAACCATTACGAAAGCGCGAGAAGTGTTCGAAGCACATCGCGGGTTGCTTTCCGCTTCCACAAAGCTGCGCAGCGTGATCGACATACCGCCCGACCTTGATCAGCTCGATACGGTAGAGCGAAAGGCTGTGGAGAAATTCCTTAAAGTCGCCCGCGCAATGGGAGCTAGCAGCGGCTATGTCGCCCGCCACCGCAAGGCCTGGTGGTCTGTAGGGTTGCGTTCTGCGGCACCTATTGTGTCGACCTACATGGCCCGTCGCCCACCCGGATTTGCAATCAACAAGGCCGATGCACGGCATATCAATATTGCGCACGGGCTTTATCCACGCGAACCTCTGTCTGAAAAGGCGAAGCGGGCATTGGTGAACTTTTTGCAGACGAATATCTCTCAGAAATCAGGTCGTACTTACGCGGGCGGACTAACCAAGTTTGAACCGAGAGAAATGGAACGTGTCATCGTTCCCAGCCCAGAATTACTGATTGGCGGAGCCGCCCTTTGATTGATCCGCCTATCTGGAGCGACGACCAGCTCGAAACCGATCTTCTCAGCGCCATCGCCGCTTTTTCCAAGGAACGACTGGAAGAGCCGCTAGAGGACTACCTGGAAGCATTCGACGTCTATCAGGGCTATGTTGAAGAGGTTCTGGAGACGACCATAGACTTGTCTAACCTCGACCATACAGGCCTCGATGTTCTTAGCGATCCGCGCCTTCTTGAAGCGTTCCGTTATTTGGCTGGTCCACCGATCTCTGAAGATGACTTGAAAGTTCTCGCCGACGCGCGGTCGCTGACCAAGAAAAATCTGGAGACCGAACCAGAGCTGGTTAAGCGGCTGATAGATGTGGTGCGCCAGGTTCTAGACCGTCGACGCTTCGCATGGGTCGTCGAAAATCGGGAACCTACTGAAGCAGAGCGAAGCGCCGCTGTTTTGGCTTCGGCAGCTCTTATGGCTGCCAGCCGCACCCAGACTAAGCGGCGCACTGCTGGGAAAAATCAGCAGGAAGAGCAGGTGAAGGAGGCTTTGCGTCAACTTGGATTCACGGAAGTTCCGACGCGAAAGATACCGACGATTTCTGCCGCCCCTGCCCCAGGTGAGTTTTGCGGTGAATGCCTGCTTGGCAGCAGGAAAGGCGACATCATAGTCCGCCTTTGGGATCAAAGGGTGATGCCTATCGAATGTAAGGTTTCAAACTCGTCGACCAACTCGGTAAAGCGTCTGAATAACGACGCGGCTGTAAAAGCTACAAGTTGGAAAACTGATTTTGGATTGCGCCAGGTTGTTCCAAGCGCAGTCCTGAGTGGCGTCTATAAGCTTCACAACCTTAGCGACGCGCAGGAGCGCGGGCTGACGATTTTTTGGGCGCACAATCTAAAGCCACTTACAGACTGGATTGAAACGACAAGATAACAGTTAACGGTTATCTCCTGCGACCGTCGATTTCGGCGGAATCCGGAATGTTTATGCCGCCTGCGCGGAGACATTCATAAAGCAGCTCTTTCTTTGTTAAGCCGCGCTTGCTGGCCTCGCGCGCGAAAGCATCCTTGATCGGCTCCGGCACGTTTGTGAAAGAAAACTGGACCCGTGGAGCGTCCTTGAGAGCGGAAGATTTTGCCTTGCTGACACTCGGCAGCGGCGCGGCCAGCTCCTTCAGCTTCCGTGAACCGCCGTCATCTTCTAGATCATCATCGAGATTTACGCTGACTTTGGCCATGAACCACTCCTATAAAAGCTGAGCAGCCCCCTGCCCTGCAAATCGGCAAGCACTGACTTCGCAGATCGACGCGCTGATCCCTGTGGTGACTGACCCGTTGAGGTCATTTCCTTGAAGCCGGTGCGATGCGCGCACATTGCGTTGAGGCGTGGTACGTCCTGCGCATCGAGCGCATCGGTGATTGCTTGGGTGATGTTGGTGTTCGTATCTACATCCATCATCACCACGAGCGCCGGGATTTCCTTTTCCATTGTCTCAGCAACGCTTTGAACGTGCGAATAGGTGCGCTTGGCACCCTTCGCATCCGCTTCGTTGGCCTTGGAGGGGATCAGGATCAGATTTGCGGCGGCGATCGCGTGCATTGCCATAGCCGACTTGAAACCAGCAGTATCGACAAAGATCGCATCATAGGCCGGTTCAGTCTTCTTGAGCGCCTTTACTGTCGGGATCAGCTTTTCGTCATTCTCTTCATAAAGCCAGTCCAGGTCCGTTTCATCTTTTTTGGCCCACGATTCCAGATGCCGCTGCGGGTCTGTGTCAATCACCGCAACCCTAGCACCATCTTCGACCATGAGGCTTGCCAGAGCTGTCAGCAGGGTGGTCTTCCCCGCGCCGCCTTTTTCCTGAACCACGCTAATAACTTGCGTCATTTCTTGCCCTCACTTTTTGCAAACCATAACCGATAACACATAACAGTCAACTAATAACTATTATTAGATAACTGTTACTAGTTATGGAGCCTTGCCTTTGCGCTCATACCATTTGCGGCAGAACCCGATAAAAGCGCCGTCTGGGTGGCGTGGTGGTTCGCTCATCCACATGCGCCATTCCTGTTCGAGGAAATAGACATCCCATGTCGGCGCAGCCTCGCGCGCTTTTTCATAGGCTTCTGATGAAAGCCGAACCGAGATTTCCGATGTGATCGCAGGAGCATCCCCATAGATATCGAGAAACTCCGGTTTAGGAGAAACCTCAAGCACATCATGCAGAAGCGTGAACTTGTAATCAGGCATATGGGACTGGTCCGCGTCGGCTTTGCAGATCAGCTTCACAAGGCGTTTGAACTCTTTGGGTGAGGAAGTGGAACCGGTCTTGTGTTGGAGCTTATCGAGACCGATCCGCCATACATCCTGCTTTCCGCAGTGTTTTCTGGCCAACTCATACAAGCGCCGTTCAAGCGGCTTACGAAGCTGAAAATACGCCTTGTTGAGCGTGAGGACGTTCTTGTTTTCAATGGCTTTGACAAGCCAGTCGCCCATTTCCAGCTCAACACTGAGAAGCCTGCCTGTCGAGTCTTCTTTAACGATCCGCGCGTCGGTGATGAATGAAATTGAGCGCCACTCGCCTATGCCGTGATCATGGATGTTGGTCTCGATCTGAGTGAACTGGAGGCGGGTGAGGGCGCGGCGGAGGGTGGCATAAGCCTGCCCAGTCGTATGTCGGTTCGTGGCTTTCAGCAGGTCGTGGGCGGAAATTCTGACGCGGCGGCCAATTTCCTGACCCTCATTCTTCGCGGCCATGAGCTGGCTCAGCACATAGATCAAGATATCCCTGTCGAAGACATTTGCGCGGCCTTCTTCAGCCGCTGGCGTGATCTTCACCTTCACGTTGCCCTGCTCATACTCGAAAGCCGCGAGGTCTTTTTTGACCGATAATGAAAACAGGGGATGCTCCATTGAAGCGCGGTCACTCTTGGGCGTTGCATCCAGGATATCGCAGACAAACAGGTCCGGCTCAGTGTGCCGCTGAGGTAGCAGAGCTGTGCGTTTGCGAGGCCGTGCCATTATTCGATACTCTACCCACTGTTATTCGACAGTCTGCCCACCAAGGCACTGCGTTCTTCGATACTCTACACACCTATCTTCGCTAGTCTACCCACCATTATTCGATACTCTACCCACCGAGAAGCTCAAAAAGTGCTGAATCTCATAAATAATTCAGATACTTATCAATGCGCCGATTCTCGTAACACCCTTTCTAACACATATATAACACCCAGCTTCAGCAGCCTGGCCTACGTCAGCCATCATCCGCGCGATAGAACGCACAAACATCGGTGCCCGTGGATGTGGTAGTCCAGATACCGCCGATGACTCCACATGTGGGACCGTAGCTGGCTAAGAAACGGGGAAGCACCACCGTCATCGCAACGGCCAGAACAACAGCGCCCAGACCCACCCATGGCAATAGTCGAACATCGCGATCCTTCTGCATTCGATATTCATTGATCAGACGCAGGGTGTCGGAATGCGTAGTCGTGGTTTCCTGAAACGAAGCGTTTGAGCGCTGCACACCGTTCAAGACTTCAGCAGAAGAACTGTCGAGCCGCTTGATCGTGGCAGTAAGGCGACCATCGACAGTCTGACCGATCAGCTCCCCGTAGTTTTCAGGGTCCGTCTGTTCCCGTGCGGCGAACGCCGCCTGTCGCGCTTCTGTCGCAACCTCTCGGAGGCGGTTCAGCACCTTCGTCTGTTCGTCCAGGCGATTGCCCTGACTTGAGAGCAGCGTGGCGATGTCATCCAGGCTCTTGTGTATTTCGTCGTCGGAGAGGGCAGGGAACTCAGGCTGGTCAGACATGTCGGGTCACTTTCAAATCAATGGTCCTGCGGCTGGAACAGCCCCTTGAACTCGGGGTCCGCGTAGAAGCGCAGCTTTTGGGCCAGTGCAGAGGGCTGGCCCTGAATGCGCAGGAGCTGGATATCAGGTGGCATCTGCATGATTTCATCGGGGGTCAGCAGATCGCGGCCCGTGAGATTGTTTGAGAAGCTGGGGCCGTCGCCGGGTTTGAAGCTGTCGGTCTGGAACCCGGCGGTTTCCTGGCCGATCATTTGGCTCAACCATTTGGCCGTCTCGAAGTCATTCACCCCGAAGACTTGCTGCACCCCGGCATTGGCGATGAAGGTGTTCGCGCGGTCGCCGTAGAGGTCCTTGAGCTGGCTCATGTCCTGCAAGATCGGCCAGAGCTGCAATCCGTAGCCCGCCATAAGCCCCATAGCGCGCTCCACGGCCTCCAGACGGCCCAGGGCGGCAATTCATCCAGCAGGAAGAGGGTGGGCGTCCTGAGGCGCTGAGGTGCGCTCTGAGCCCCCACAGGGGCTGCCAGTGTCGCTGACGCCTCTGCGTCCCGTGCGATGTCCTGAAGCGCTTGAGAGACAAGGAGACGCAGCCAGCGGCTGTAGGCGTCCATTCGGTTCGGCGGAAGCACCAGGAACACCGAGGTGATCCGATGGCGAAGATCGGAGAATGCGAAGTCTGACCGCGCCAGACACCTGGCGATGCGCGGGCTGTCGAGGAAATGGGTATGCCGCTGTGCGTTCGACAGGACCGAGGCGGCTTCCCGGTCGGCCTTGCCGAGAAAGCGGTTGGCGGCGCGGGCGATCAACCCGCCCGCAGCGTCGCTGTCCTGCATCAGCTCCAGCAGCGCCTTCAGCCGATCCGGGGGGAGGGTGAGGTATTCCCGGACGGTGGCGAGTGACCGGCGGTCCCGGTCCTCGTGACAGACGCAGAACATGATCAGCCCGCCGAGGATGGCTTTCGCCTCCTCGTTCCAGTGCGCCTCCTGCACCTGTCCCGCCGGGTCCATGACCAGCGCCTCTGTCAGGGAGGCGGCATCCTCGCCCAGATCGAGGCTGTCCGGTGTCAGCCGGTCGAGCGGGTTGTAGGCGGCAGAAGGATGGCCGCTAACTTCAAACGGATCGAGGATATGAGTGGTCCCGAAGCGCCGCCGTGCCTCGCCCGCGATCCGCGCGTTCTCGCCCTTCGGGTCGATGACCAGGACGGAGCGGTCCACTGCCAGCAGGTTCGGGATCACGGTGCCGACGCCTTTCCCGGCCCGTGTCGGGGCGAGGGTGATTAGATGGGCAGGTCCGTCATAACGCAGCAGTCGCCCGGTGCTGGGATTGCGCCCGATCAGCAGGCCGTCACCGCCCTGGTGCTTCTTCAGTTCCTTGCGGGTGGCGAAGCGGGCCGAGCCGTGACTGTCGCCGGTCAGCCCGAAGAAGTCATCGGCCCCAGAGACCATGCGCCAGTATTGAAATCCAAAGACAGCGCCAATGAATGTGGGCGGCAGAATGATCGCCCATTCCCAGGCAGACTGACCAAGCGGCGGACCAAAGGCCCCGAGCGCAACGACACCCCCGATCAGGAAGCCGAACATCGCACCGAATGCTGTGCGCCCGATCATCCATCCGAGCAAAACGGGTGTCGCGATCAGGCGATAGAAGAACCGGGCCAGCCCGCCCATGAAGAGCATCACAGATCGCATCACCCGGACCCGTCAGGATCAGAGAGCGGGGCAGGGGAGGCGTCCCCACCACCAGCCGCCGCGCCATCACTACCCCATTCCGCAAACGCCTTCCGATCCTGTTCACGGGACAGGTTCCGCACCAGCCGCTCCACCATGTCCGCAGCGCCGCTGTCCCGCTCCGCCAGATCGAGCAGCGCACCGCCAAGGATCACCTTGCGCCTGGTATCGAGCTTGCGCTTTTTCGTGGCTTCTCGGTTGCGCAATCCCTGGAGGCGGGCCTTGGCCTGGGCGTAGCGTTTCTCGGCGCGTTCAAGCTCAGTCTCGGCCAAATCGGGAATCCATCTTTCAAAAGGGCAGGTGGCAACGTATCTCTTGCCAGATCGAATCTAAGCGCTTACCCGTAGGCCTGTAAAGGACAAGGGCGCACTTATGCAAACTCTCCACCTGCGGCTCCGAGATTTGCGTGCGATCTCCTTGAGGCAGGGCCTCAGCCGATGGCGAACTCCGTCCGGCGCGATGCGCGCCGGAATGAAAGGCCCTCCCGGTCTCTCAAACTCTCCAGGGCCAACTTCAGCAGTTGGATCGCGTCCCGCAATGTTGCGCCAGCGTCTCGCCCGATGCCCCACGGTGGGGGCCGGTCTGCCGCTGGCGTCTCCCTTGCGGGAGGTTCGTGTCGTCGGACCTCACGGTGCCGACACGAACCGGGTTTGCCCCCGGCAAACCGCCAGTGATCTGCCCCCATATCCCGCCCCCCATGAGGCTGGGGATATGGGGGCAGATCACTGGCAAGCCCGCGCATCAGAAAGCCGTTGGCTCGCTTCGAACGGGCTGTCTTTTCC
>NZ_JAYLLH010000045.1:0-16400 GCF_035818635.1 Mesobacterium hydrothermale
TCAGCATGACTCGCACGGCCAGCACCAAATGGGAATCCCAATTCGGACTCGTTTGTCGCGATCAATCCACTAGGCACCCTCGATTACTGTCGGCTGCACGCAATCACGTTGGACGACAACGAGAACGAGACGTTCACGAAACTGCACGTGACCATCCACCCAGTCGCGCTCGAGAAGCTACAGGAAACGGCAAAAGTCGACACCCTGTCCATCATCGGTGATGAGGACGACAAGCCTGAAGAAGGTTGGATGAAGGATGAGATCGGCTCGATCCACTATCACGGCGCAGGCGAATATTATCACGAGTCACAGATGTTTGCGTCCGTATTTCTTTCGCCAGAAAAGTTCGGTGATCTAGTTCTCGCAGTTAAGAACGGCGGCATCCGATCCGCACGAATGGAGATCATCGCTGACGTCTACGAGTTCGGCTATGAGAGTCTTGGTGCATATATCCGTGGTCACAAATACAACTACGCGATCCTATGCGAAGACGAGGGAGACAGCGCCTTTGGTACGCCTAAAGGCGCCAGCGGCAAGACGAAAGCCCGTCTGCAGGAGGTGCTTCTGGAGTGGGCACCGACGCTCGACCAAAAGACCGCCGCCGTGCGCGACGAGCCGGACGATGATGACTATCTCGAGCCGGAAATGCAGCCCGTCGAACGTGACATCGAGAAGGTCGTCGCTAGGCTGTCGCTTGATGTCCAAGGCATCCGAACGCGCGTGGAAACCTTCTATCAGGCGGCAATCGTTGTCGTGGTCATATTGGTCGTGACGCAGATCATCGACTGGATGGGCTTTTGAATTGATGCTGAAAAATCATTGATTTAAGGGGATAACCCATTGGAATTTAAACATCCTGTTATGCTTCCCAAGCTGAACGCGCGGGTTCGATTCCCGCTACCCGCTCCACGTTTTCCCAGACACCCCTTTTTACCAGACAGCCCTTTGCGCGCCTGCGCCCCGTTTGTTACGGTGGGCGAAGCAGTTGAAACGTAAGGGCACGGCAATGATCCTGCGCAGCCTGACAGTCGCCGCCGGCCTGACCGGCGCTGCGGGCCTGTCCCAGTTCCCGGAATTTTCACAACAATACCTGCAACGCCTTGGCGGCGCCGTTGATGAACTGACCGTGGTGGTGACCGCCTTCGACGCAGACGCGCGTGCCGCCGGGCTGACCCGGCAAGAGGCACTGGCCGACCTGAACAGCGGTGGTACCTTTGCCCAATCCCGGAGCGCGTCCATGCAAGCCACGTTCGACCGGCACGCCCGGCTGACCGCAGACCTCGCGGCCCTGCAAGGCGCGGGCCCGTTCACCCGGCTGAAGCTGCTGGGGCATCTGGATGACAGTGATATCGCCCGGCGCGCCTGGGGGGCCTACAAACCCGCCCTGCCCATAACATTCGAAGGCGTGAGCTTTGCCATTGCCGGCTTTGCCGTCGGCGCGCTTCTGCTTTGGGCGATGATCCGTACGGTCAAAGCGCTGTTTCGTCCATTTGCCCGCCGAAAGGTCGTGGCACATTCTTAACCATCTGCCCGCGCACGTTTCTTGACCCCGGAGGCCTGCTCGGCCATGGTGCGGCAAACGCCGGAAGGGAGCCCAGATGGACGGAAACACCGAGTCCAGCCAGAACCCCTGGGGGTCGTTCGGACGACCTTTGTTCGACGATCCAGACGTGCGGGCCCTGTCGCGCCTGGGCGTTGTCGATATCGGATCGAACTCGGTCCGGCTTGTCGTGTTTGACGGCGCTGCGCGCAGCCCGGCTTATTTCTACAACGAAAAAATCATGTGCGGGCTGGGCGCAGGCATGTCCGAAACCGGACGGCTGAACGAAACCGGGCGGGCCCGCGCGCTCGCAGCGCTTGGCCGGTTCCAGAAACTTGCGCAAGGCATGGACCTGCCGCCGCTCAACGCCGTGGCCACAGCCGCCGTTCGCGAAGCCGAGGACGGGCCGGATTTCTGCGCCGAAGTCGAGGCAAAGACCGGTCTCAGGATCAACGTGATCGACGGCGCGGAAGAGGCGCGGCTTTCAGCGCAAGGGGTTCTTCTGGGCTGGCCCGGGTCCTTTGGGTTGGTCTGCGACATTGGCGGGTCGTCCATGGAACTGGCCGAGGTGGCCAACGGGCGCGTCGGCAAACGCGTGACTTCACCGCTTGGGCCGTTGAAACTGATCGACATTCCGGCGCGAAAGGACCGGCTGCGCCGTATCAAGGAAATCGTCGCGGATCTGCATCACCAGATGGGCCCGCAACATGACAGGTTGTTTCTTGTCGGCGGGTCCTGGCGGGCGATTGCCAGGATCGACATGGAACGCCGTGGCTACCCGTTGCACGTTCTGCATGAATACCGGATGGATTCTCAGGCGGTGAACGCCACACTTAAATTCATTGCCGAATCGGACATGGACGACCTGCGCAGCCGCTGCAGCCTGTCACAAGCCCGCGCGACGCTGGTGCCATATGCCGTCGATGTGCTGAAGGAAGTGGTACGCGTTTTCAAGCCCGCCGATATCGCCGTGTCCAGCTATGGCATTCGTGAAGGTTTGCTGTACGAACAGATGCCTCAGAAACTGCGGGACCGCGATCCCTTGATCGAAGCCTGCCGTTTTGCCGAAACCAAGGACGCGCGCCTGCCCGGATTTGGCAAGAAACTGTTCAACTTCGTCCAGCCGCTTTATCCAAACGTTGCGCCGGCGCGGGCGCGCTTGATCAAGGCCGCCTGCCTGCTGCACGATGTCAGTTGGCGCGCGCATCCCGACTATCGGGCCGAAACCTGTTTCGACAACGCCACCCGCGCAAACCTGGGCGGGCTGAAGCATTCCGAACGGGTGTTCCTGGGCCTCGCCCTGCTGCACCGCTATCGCAACAAGCGCGAAGGCACACATTTCGAAAACCTGTATCCTTTGCTCGACGAGAAGGGCCAGAAAGACGCCGAGGTTCTGGGCAAGGCAATGCGGTTCGGGGCGATGTTGTGGATGTCGGACGCGGCCTCGGGCGGGGCGACGCTGCAATGGTTCCCGCGCAAGAAACTGCTGCAACTCAGCCTGACGGCAGAGGCGCGGCCGCTGTTCGCAGAGGTTGCGGAATCTCGGTTTCAATCACTGGCAAACGCCCTTGGGGCCAAGACCAAGGTGATCGAGGCCTAGGAGTTACAGTTCGATTTCGTCCGGATTTTCAGGTGTTTCGGGTGTTTTGGGCTGTTTCCGTCGCAAGATGATGTCGCCATTCGGCAGCATTTCCGGCGCCTCGTAGACGGACCAGTCTTCGACCTCGGCCAGCAAGTCCTTCAGGGCAGGTCCCATGTTGCGGGCAAAATCTTCCAGCGCCGGTTGCATGTCCTGCGCCATGCCTTCCAGTTCTTTCAGGGCCGGTTCCATTTCCTGCATGATCCCCTTGAAGAACAGGCGCGCGCCTTCCTCCATAAGGTTGAAACCTTCTGACTTGTCCTGCGCCACCACGGGCTGCGCGGCCAGGGCCAGAACGACGGCAAGGGGGGCAAACTGTTTCATGCCCTCAATATAGGCGGTTTCTCCACGCGTGATAAGGGTCAGAGGTCAATATCCAGCGTCACCGGGAAATGATCGGACGCGGTCAGCAAGGCATCGCGCAATTCCGGCACGCGCCAGCATTTCGGATCATCGAACGGATGCCAGATTCGCCACTTGGGAGTCCGCGCCCGCAGATCGGGCGACACCATGATGTAATCCAGCAAGGCCTGAAGATACCGCTGCTCGGCGCCAATATAGAATCGCGATGTCGTCGGGCGCGCCCCGAACCGTTGCTGCAACGTCTGTTCGGCGTGAGGGTCAAACAGCGCCGCTCCGCCGTCGTGCAGCACGATTTCCACGGAAGACCGACCGAACAGGTGTTCGTATTCATCCAGCCCCGGACCATCGTTCAGGTCCCCCATCACCATCAACGGTTCGCCCGCTGCCAGGTGTTCAGAAACCCGTGCGCGCAGCCAGATCGCCTGCGCCAGTTGCTTGCGCCGGTTGGCGATCGACAATCGCATCACCGCGTCACGGTCTGTCGCGCCATGCGGCGCCTTGGATTTCAGATGCACCCCGATCATACGGAACGCAAATCCGCTGGCCGTCCGGGCGGCAATTTCCAGCGGCGGCTTGGAAAAGACCACCCGGTCCTCTGTCGCGTCGATATCAAGATCAATGTGAAACACCCCGTCAAAGCGCGGAACCGCGCCTTTTGGTGGCGTCGCCTCTCCTCTCGGGTCATGCCGGGCGGTCATAACGTCAGGATCAAACAGCAGAGCGATTTCCTGCTGAGTGTCGTTGGCAAAGCCCATGACCACCTTCCGCGCGCGCAGATCGAACGTGCGGGCAAAGGTTTCCAGTGCCTTCACAGTGTCGCGTTTGCGGTTGCTGTCGGGCGCTTCGATCACCATCACCGCATCGGCATTCAACGCGGTAAACACGATGCCCAGCGCCTCTGCCTGCTGGGCCCGGGTGATGTCATGGCGCGACGACCAGGCGCCATCGGCCAAAAGCGTGCCATAGTCATCGAACAGCGCGTCGAACCATTCGACGTTATAGGTTGCGATGCGCATCAGGCACTGGCCTTTTGCGAAATCTCTTGCCAGGCGTGATTGATGTCGATCAGCCGTTTTTCCGACAGTTTCACCGCCTCGACCGGAACGCCGCGGGCCTGCATCGCATCGGGGTGGGATTCGCGCACCAATTGGCGCCATCGCTTGCGGATTTCGGTCAGCGGCATATCCGGGCTGACGCCCAGCACGGTATAGGGGTCGGGCCGCGCATCGGGCACGAACCGCGCGCGCAGGGCCTTGAACGCGCGCTCTTCGACCTCGAAAATACCGGCGACGGTTTCCAGGAACATATCCTCGTTCGGATGATATTTCCCGTCTGCCATCGCGATGTGAAACAGCCCTTCCAGCAGGTCGCGCAGGGTGGCGCTGTCGGCGTCGAACATCGTGCGGATGCGGCGGGCATAGTCATCGAACCCGGCAACGTCCTGCCGCGCCAGGTTGAAGACGCGGGCAGCGCCGGCTTCATCTTCCGGCGCGATCTGGAATACCTCGCGAAAGGCGGTCACCTCGTCCTTGGTCACCAGCCCGTCGGCCTTGGCCATCTTGGCCGACAACGCGATGACGGCGATGGTAAAGCCCACCGACCGTTCCGGCGGTGTGCGCAAATGATCGAAGACTGCGGACAGCCCTTCGCCCTTTGCCAAGGCCGCCAATGCGGTGGTGATGCGGGTCCAGATCGACATGGCGCCATCCTAGTCGAGTGGCCGGGGGATGTCAGTGCGACGTCAGAGTATTTTCTGCAAAAGCACAAGGTCCAGCCAACGCCCGAACTTGTAGCCGACCTCGGGCATTTCGCCCGTGACGACATAGCCCACGGCCTTGTGAAACGCGATTCCAGCGGCGTTTTCGCCGCTGACACCGGCAACCATCACATGCACGCCGTTCTGCCGGCCGTGGTCCTCGATCGCCGACATCAGCGCCCGCCCCACCCCCTGCCCCCGGCCTTCGGGGGCCAGAATGATGGTGTGTTCCTGGCTGTACCGGTACCCCGGCCCGCCGCGAAACTGACCGTAGCGGGCAAATCCAAGGATCGTGCCCGCATCCTCGGCGACCATGAAGGCCCCGCCATAGGCCGCGATATCGGCCTTGATCCCATCGACCGTCTTTTCCTCGGAGCTGAAGGTTATCGTCGTGTCGCGGATCACCGGGTTCCAAAGCGCAACGATGCGCGCCGCATCGGCGGCGGTGGCCGGGCGGATGATCATTCCAGCACCTTGTCTCCGTCAGCGGTGGCGATGTGGGCCGTCAGTTTCGGCACCGGGCCGGGTTCGATCTGCACCGGCGCGCCGGGCACCGCATCGCCCAGACGCGACAGCAGGTCAATGGCACGCGGATGCTGCACCACCAGCCGGGTCAGGCGCCGCCCGTCACCCGGCAGCGACGCCCCCGGCGGCTTTGGCACATGCCACTGGATCAACGCGGGAAACAGCCCGTCAAACGGCAGCATCCCGTCCAGCGGAACCGCCATGGACCAGCGCAGATCGCCCCGCGACAGGTGCACGACGCGGCCCGCCTCGGGAAAGCGCGCCACTGCCGCCTCGATATCCGCGACACGGCAAATCCATTTGTCCAGACGGGGTTGCCCGTTGAACCGGTCAAGACCGAACCAGCGTGCATCGGGCGGCGGTGCGGCCTTGGGGTCGACGGCAATCGCTTCAAGGTAATGGCCCTGCCCCAGCCCCAGCAACCGGTTGTGGGTGGCAAAGCGCGTGTGTACGCCCCCCGGCCCCATCGGCACGCCCAGCGCCTGCGCGCAGTGATCGGCCGCCGCCTCCAAGGTGCCGCCCAGCACCGCGATGTGATCCAGCTCCAGCATGGCATCCTCCGTTTGCGGCACCCTATTGGCGGAAAACAGTGGGGAAAAGTCGGAAAACGGTCGAAGGTGCCTTGAAACATGCGGGTCCGCCACCACTTTAAGCCAAATTACCTGACAAATTAGGAGGGACATATGCTGGCGCGCGCCATCGAGAAGTTTTTTGGTCACGAGGCTTCGGGGGGCATCTTGTTGATGCTGTCCGCGGTTGCCGCGATGCTGGTGGCGAATTCGTCGCTGTCCGATGGCTACCACGGGGCCCTGAACACTTACCTTGCCGTGACCTTCGATGGCCAAGGCATCGAAAAGCCGCTGATCCTGTGGATCAACGATGGCCTGATGGCCGTGTTTTTCTTTCTTGTCGGGTTGGAACTGAAACGCGAACTGATCGAAGGCAAGCTCAAGAACCCGCGCGACGTGGTTCTGCCCGGCATGGCCGCGGTGGGCGGTATGGTCGTACCCGCGCTGATCTTTGTCCTGCTGAACTGGGGCAATTCGGTCAACCTGGGCGGCTGGGCGATTCCGGCGGCCACCGACATTGCATTTGCCCTTGGCGTTCTGGCGCTGGTCGGCGACCGTGTACCGTCCTCGCTCAAGGTGTTCCTGCTGACGCTGGCGATCCTCGACGACATGGGCGCGATCCTGATCATCGCGCTGTTCTACACCGCGGATCTGAAGATCGACTATCTGTTCCTGGCGCTGCTGCCGCTGCTGGGCCTGGCCTATCTGAATTACAAGAAATCGCACCGCATTGCGCCGATGATCCTGCTGGGCATCATCATGTGGTTCTTCGTGCTGAAATCCGGAGTACATGCGACGCTCGCAGGCGTTGTGCTGGCGTTCTTCATCCCGATCAAGGACAAATGGGGCAAATCCCCCCTGCACGCGCTGGAACACGGGCTGACGCCGTATGTCCTGTACCTGATCGTGCCGATCTTCGCCTTTGCCAACGCCGGTGTCGTGCTCAAGGGGCTTAGCTTCTCTGACGTGATCGCCCCGTTGCCGATGGGCATCGCGCTGGGTCTGATCGTCGGCAAGATGGTGGGCGTCTTCGGCGTGACCTTCGTGATGGTCAAGGCCGGTCTGGCGCGGCTTCCCAGCGGGGCCAACTGGGGGCAGATCTACGGCATCGCCTGCCTTGCCGGCATCGGCTTTACCATGTCGCTCTTCATTGGCGGGCTCAGCTTCTCTGACCCGGCACTGATGAACGAAGTGCGGATCGGCGTGCTTGCCGGATCTCTGATCTCCGGTCTTATT
This sequence comes from Mesobacterium hydrothermale, assembly GCF_035818635.1. Lineage (NCBI taxonomy): Bacteria > Pseudomonadati > Pseudomonadota > Alphaproteobacteria > Rhodobacterales > Roseobacteraceae > Mesobacterium > Mesobacterium hydrothermale. The sequence goes on from NZ_JAYLLH010000045.1 coordinate 7,629, forward strand.
GGGTATATTGCGCTGATGTGGGCTTCCTCCCCCCGTGCGGCGACGCAACCCAGCATCGCTGAATGACCGGTCGCCCGGCCCCCTTCCTTCCTGGGGTCGGGCAAGTATTCCTGAACGAAAGAAACGCCCCGGCCAAACCGCCGGGGCGTTTTTTGTGGCTTGAATTCCGGGGCGTCACATCGGCACCCTCCGGGAACGACACCAGCACATAACCGGAGGCCCCGAGATGAGCACATTCGACGAAGATCTGTTTCTGAAAGGTCTGGAACAGCGCAAGGCCACGCTTGGCGCGGAATACGTGGAAAAGAACCTGGCGGCCGCTGATGCGTTCACCCAACCCTTTCAAGAGGCGATGACGGCCTGGTGCTGGGGCTTTGGCTGGGGCGACGACGTGATCGATGCCAAGACGCGCAGCATGATGAACCTGTCGATGATCGGCGCCCTGGGCAAGATGCACGAATGGGAACTGCACTGCCGCGGTGCGCTGAACAATGGCGTCTCGGTCGAAGAGATTCGCGCCATCATCCACGTCATCGCGATCTATTGTGGTGTGCCGCAGGGGCTGGAATGCTTCCGCGCTGCGCGCAAGGTTCTGGAAGAACGCAGTCTTCTATAGGTCGGAAGGTCTGGAATATGGTACCGCCTTCCCGGTTCGAACGGGAGACCTCTTGATCCACAATCAAGCGCTCTAACCTACTGAGCTAAGGCGGCACTGACCGGCGAAATAACGGGCCTGCGACGCCAATGCAAGCCCATTGTCACGCTTTCTTTGCAACCGGTCGCCCCAGGAACCGCACCTGCGGCACCCGGCGCGACGGACCTGGTCAGACCCAGATCATCGCGTCGGTGATGTCCGCCAACAGGATGTCCCGCACGATCACGTCGACCCCCTGGTCACTGAACAGCACGTCGTCCCCCGACTGAGTCATGTGGGTGCGCGCTGCCGCGCCGTCGGCATAGCCGAAGCCGGTGAATTGTAGCCGATCCCACGCTTCAAGGTCATAGACAAGGTTTGCGCCGTCATGCCGTTCGTAGAAGCTGAACGTATCGGCAAAGGCCCCGCCCCCAAGGTTGTCGTCTCCGGGCCCGGCAATCAGCACGTCATCCTGCGCAGTGGCCCGCATCCATGTTGCCAAAGGCGCGGCGGAATTGGCGATGAACTCGGGGCTTTCGGAAAAGCCCAGTACGACCTGTGCCCGGCTGGTGCCGCCATCCAGTTGCCCAACCCAATCGGCCAGTCCGCCGGCATCTGCGGCCCGGTTCAGAACGTTCTGGTACAGCAGTTCAACGAACTGGGTATTCGACAGCGCCCCATAGGTGTTCTGGAATTCGGTCGAATTCACGAAGCCGGTGATCACGTTGACCAGGGGTGTTCCGTTGGCAAGCTGTTCGATCCAGCCGCTGAAACCGCCAAGATCAGGGTCTCGGTCCAGCGTGGCGTGGTAGGCGCGGAACATTTCATCCGACCAGCTTGCCGGGTTTCGCGCCAGGGTGAAATTCGCCGCCTCCACCGAGGTGTTGGTGATGAACTCGGGGCTTTCGGAGAAGCCAAGAACCACCTGCGCCCGTGTCGCCCCGCCATCCAGCTGATCAACCCAATTGGCCAGCCCGCCGGCGTCGGCAGCGCGATTCAGGACGTTTTGGTATAGAAGTTGTACAAATTCGGTATTGTTCAGCGCGCCGTAGGTCGTGACGAACTCTGGCGACCCGACAAACCCGTTTGCCGCCCCAGGCAGATCAATGTCGCCTGACGAAATCCGCATCGTCCAGTCCAGGTGCCCGGCGCGGTCAGGGGTTCGGTCCAGCGTCGACTGGTACAACCGATAGACTTGCGCGGCCACGGTCGGCGCATACGTCGCCTGGAACCCGTCGCCATAGATCTTGTCATTGTCCGCGCCGCCCGACAGCGTGTCATTGCCGCCATTGCCATCCAGCGTGTCAGCCCCGTCGTCGGTCACCAGTTCGTTATCCGCAGCGCTGCCGGTGGCAAAGGTGTTCATGTCGCCCAGCACCTGAAGGTTTTCCACGCTGTCATAGCTGTCACGATTGTTCGGATTGCCACGCGCACCACTGTCGCCGGCTTCGAAATCCACATCGAGGACAAAGGACCGCGGGGTGAACCCGCGCAGGTCGGTCACCACGGTATCGACGCCGTCCCCGCCTTCGAACGTGTCTTGCCCGGTGGACATGTACCAGGTGTCGTTGTCGGCACCGCCCCGGATCAGATCATTGCCTGCGCCGTCATGCAGGTCATCGTTGCCCGCGCCGCCTTCGATCATGTCGTTGCCGCCGAACCCGCGCAGCGTGTCATTGCCACCAAGGCCCCGGATACGATCGTCGCCGTCGCGCCCGTTCAGCAACTCGCCACGGTCAGAACCGGAAAAGTCACCTCCGGTCTGATGGTCGAGAATGAAATCCAGCGACAGGACCCCGTCTTGCGTCCCGTCCTGTGAATCCATCAGCGCCAGTTCCGCCCCAGAGACAAGGTGCCCGCCGCCGACGTTCTGGAAGCTTCCGGTATCCAGCAACGGATCGCCAAAGAAGAAATCCCCGACGCTGTCGCCGTCCACATCGCCCAATGCAGTCAACGACGTGCCGATTTCCGAGCGCGCGCCAGAACCGAGGATGGCATAGCTTCCCGCGCGCCCGACGACGTTGCTGATCAGGATATCACCGTCGACCGCGCCATCGGCCGCATCCGCACCGGCCAGTGCCGCCGAGGTCACAAGATAGACCCGGCCGATGCCATTGCTGGGGGCGGAAACGAAGAAATCGTCGTTTCCGTCACCGTCCACATCCCCGGCCGAGCCTACGGCGGTTCCCAGCCGACCGTTGGCAATGTCTCCGATCAGGCGATAGGCCGCAGGTACGCCGCCTTCGGTCTGGCCAGCCAGATCGGCAAGGTTGATGCGAAAATCCTGACCGTCAATTCCGTCAAGGGTCGTCAGCCCGGCCGAACGGATCAGATAGGCGATCCCACCATTCGACGCCCCGACGTCGCTGACTGTGCCACCGATCAGCAGGTCATTCAGGCCATCGCCATCGACATCCCCCGCCGTTCCAAGCCCAAGGCCGATGTTTTCCTCTTTCGGGGTGCCGACACCATAAAAGACATAGCCGCCGCCAGCAGTGTCCAGAAATTCACCTTGAAGGATGCCATCCACCAGCCCATCGGCAAGGTCTGCCACCCCCAACGCAACGCTTGGAACCAGATAGACGATGCCAGCACCGCCGGCATCGCCGGAACCGCCGATCAGCAACTGGTGCATGTTGCTTGCCGTGCTGAAGACAGGGCCGACGTCGGCAATGCCCGTGCCCATCTTCTGACCAGAGGCATCGCCGTTGATCAGGGTGGTACCGTCGATCGGACTGGGCCGTGCGGCGGTATCGGTCAGAAAGATCTGCCGGTCGGTCGTGCCATCCAGCGCATCCAGCCGCGCAAGGTCATCCGAAGAGACAATCCACACTGACCCTTCGTTCACGTCCGCCCCGGTGTCGGTAAAGGGCGCGGTGAGCAGGATCTCGTCCCCGGTGCCAGTGGCGGAAAAATCCACGTCAAGCGCACCAACCTGCCAACCCAGAAGCCCGTTCGATTCGTCCCCAAGGAACGTGTAAGAGGCGTTGGTCGCGTCGATCACGTGGTCGATGCTGCCGTCGTCGGCGTCCAGCCCTTCGATATCCTTGCCCAGATACAGATAGGCCGCGCCGAAATTGGTGCCGCCGATATCGGTCCCATTGGCCCCAACGATCAGGTCAACCTTGTTGTCGCCATCAAAATCCCCAATCGCCAGAGAGGACCCGAAATCGGTCTGGTCCCCCAAATTGTCGATCCGGTAGACCCCGAAAACACCCACCGCCGAATCCAGATCGATCGAGAAATCGGTCGTTCCATCTGCGGCATCCGCCAGCGCAAGCGAGGCACCGCTGATGATGTAAAGCGACGTGCCCAGCCCAAAGCCGCGATCCACGGAACTGCCGAAGATGAAGTCGGTGCGGCCGTCCCCGTCGATGTCCCCTGCGGCGACCGCAGTGCCAGTCTGTTGGTTGGTATTGCCGGTGACGGAGTTGTCAGGGCCTGAAAAGCGGTACGAGCTCATGAAATGGGTCCTTGCCTGTCTATCGCCAAAAAAACTTGGGCCAAATCCCGGCTCCGTTGGGGGAACCGGCGTGTGAACAGCTCAGAGTATAGGGAAAACGGACATTTTTGTCATGCCGCGCAGGCTGCCAACCAGCAGCGCAAGCGCCGCCGCACCCGGTGCCGGGGCACGGCGACGCGTAAACGTCTGGAATTTCTGCCCGCGCCGAACAACAAGCCCGACAGAACACCCCATCGGTCATTCGCGCCAAGCGGGATCCGTTGCGGCGCGGATCGCGCCTTTCGGGTTCTCTGCGACGGCTGCGGCGCTTTAGCTTGGGGCGCCGTCTGTCAGACCGTTCACCGATGCGACCAGCGCGCTGCGGTCGATTCGGAAATGGCGGGCCAGATCGCCAATGGTGCCGGTCTGGCCAAAATGCTCGACCCCATGGGAAATAGTCCGGTGCCCGGCGACCGACCCAAGCCATGCCAGGGTTGCCGGATGGCCGTCGATCACGGTGATGATCGTGCAGTGCCGTGGCAACCGACCCAACAGCCGTTCGACATGGCTTTGCGCGCCGGTGTTGCCGCGCGCCCGTTCGCGCTGCGCCGCGGTCCAACCCGCGTTCAACCGGTCAGCAGATGTCACGGCCAGAACGCCCACGTCGCGCCGTGCACCGCCGATCATGCCTGCGGCGGCAATAGCCTCGTCGGCGACAGCCCCCTGATAGGCGATCACAACCTCGCAGTTCGGCCCCGGCGGACGCAACCAATACCCGCCGTCGATGGCACCCTGCCGAAACGCATCGTCCACGCGCTTGCCCGGCTGTTCCAGCGGTTTCGTCGTCAGCCGCAGATAGACCGAGCCGCCGGTTTCGTCGCGCAGCCATGTGCGTTCGTCCGGGTCGCCTTCGCCATCGCGTTGCAGGTAATCCAGCGCCCATTCCATGATGACCGCAAGTTCGTCGGCAAAGGCCGGTTCGAAACTGGCCAGCCCGTCCTGCGCCATGCCGGTCAGCGGTGTGCCCACAGACTGATGGGCGCCACCTTCGGGCGCCAGCGTCACCCCCGAGGGCGTACCGACGATGATAAAGCGCGCATCCTGGTAACAGGCATAATTCAACGCATCGAGCCCCCGGTGTACAAACGGATCATACACCGTCCCGATCGGGATCAGCCGCTTGCCGAAAAGGCTGTGCGACAGGCCCGCAGCGCCCAGCAACAGGAACAGGTTCATCTCGGCAATGCCCAATTCGATGTGCTGACCTTCGGGTGCAAATTCCCATTTCGCGGTTGAAGGGATGCGGTGTTCGATGAACGCATCCGCCATTTCCGTCCGCGCGAACAACTTGCGTCGGTTGACCCAGGGGCCAAGCGACGTGGTGCCGGTTACGTCCGGCGAGGTTGTGACGATCCGGTCTGCCAGCGCGCTGTCACCCTTGGCCAGCGCATCCAGGATCTTGCCAAAGGCCGTCTGGGTCGAGGTTTCCTGATCCGAGGGCGCGGCGATCGCGGGCACCGCGATTCCGGCATCGCTGTAGCGGCGCGGCCCTTTGGCAAAGAACGGCACGCGATCAAGGAACGCGCGCAGGGCGTTTGGGTCCTTGACGGTGGCGAAGGGCTCCCATTCCTGCCCTTCGGGCACACCCATACGGGTTTGCCATTCGGCCATCTGAGCCTTTGTCATCAACCCGCCGTGATTGTCCTTGTGGCCGGCAATCGGCGTGCCCCAACCCTTGATGGTATAGGCCAGGAAACAGGTCGGGCGGTCGTGATCGACCCTCTCAAAGACCTCGGCCATGGTTTCAACGCAGTTGCCGCCGAGGTTTTCCATCAGCGCGGCCAGTTCGGCATCCGACCGCCGGTCGATCAGCGCCGTGACGTCGCCTTGGTCGCCCAAGTCGTCCATCAGTCTTTTTCGCCATTTCACGCCGCCCTGATAGGTCAACGCGGAGTATTCCGCATTGGGACAGGTTTCGATCCAGTCGCGCAGGCGGTCTCCGCCCGGCTCTTCGAACGCCGCGCGTTGCAGCGCCCCGTATTTCACCCGCACAACGTCCCAGCCAAAGGCGTCGAAAATCTTTTCGATCCGCTCGAACAGACCCTCGCGGACGATCCCGTCCAGAGATTGGCGGTTATAGTCGATGATCCACCAGCAATTGCGCAGGTCGTTTTTCCAGCCTTCCTGAAGCGCTTCGTAGATGTTGCCCTCGTCCAGCTCGGCATCGCCCACCAGCGTCACCATCCGCCCCAGGGGCAGATCCGCCCCCCACGGTTTGGCGGCAATGAAATCCTGCACGATCGACGCAAAGGACGTGATCGCCACGCCCAGCCCCACTGACCCTGTGGAAAAATCCACGTCATCCACGTCTTTCGTCCGGCTGGGATAGCTTTGTACCCCGCCAAAGCCACGAAATGCCTCCATCCGTGCGCGGGTCTGGTTGCCCATCAGGTATTGCATGGCGTGAAAGATCGGCGAGGCGTGGGGCTTGACCGCCACCCGGTCCTCGGGGCGTAGGGCGGCGAAGTAGAGCGCCGTCATGATCGACACCATCGACGCGGAAGAGGCCTGGTGTCCTCCGACCTTGATCCCGTCCACTTTGGGCCGAATATGATTGGCGTTGTGGATCATCCACTGCGACAGCCACAACAGGCGTTGTTCGATGGTCTTGAGATGGGTCGTATCGGCCATTGGCGGGACCTCGTTCTTTGGGGGGCCTGCGGAACTGGTGTTGCGCGCGCGGCTTGGGTCGTGGCGCAGGCTGTCTGACACCACGTAGTCTAGGCGACATTCGGCGCGGGAACAGGGCTGTTGTCCAGTCTCCGCACACGCCTTGGCGTTCAGGCGGATTTCAGCAGCCGGTCCTTGGCCAGTGCAGCGTCAAGATCGGCAAGGATATCCTCGACATCCTCCAGCCCGACCGACAGCCGGATCAGCCCGTCACTGATGCCGTGGGTGGCACGTTCCTCGGCCGTGTAGGTCGAATGGGTCATCGATGCCGGATGCTGGATCAGCGTTTCGGCATCGCCCAGCGACACCGCCCGGGTGATCATGCGCAGACCATTCATCAACCGCCGCCCGGCCTCCAGCCCGCCGGTCAACTCAAAAGCGATCATCGCGCCGGGGGCGTCCATCTGCTTTTGCGCCAACGCGTTTTGGTCAAAGCTCGGCAGCCCCGGATAGTACACCTTGGCCACCTCTGGCTGCGCCTCCAGCCACTCTGCCACCACCTGCGCCGACGCACAGTGGCGCTGCATGCGCAGGGCCAGCGTTTTCAGCCCGCGCAATACCAGCATCGCGTTGAACGGTGCCATGACTGCACCGGTCATGTCCTTCATTCCGACAAGGCGGATCTCGGCCACCTGTTCAGCCCGGCCAACGACCATCCCGGCCACAAGATCGCCATGACCGCCCAGGTATTTCGTCGCCGAATGCACCACCAGGTCCGCCCCCAGAGCGATCGGCCGGGTCAGGAACGGGGTGGCATAGGTATTGTCCACGATCACCTGTGCCCCCCCGGCATGCGCAATCGCCGACACTGCTGCGATATCGACCAGTCGCATGTTCGGATTGGCCGGCGTTTCGAAATAAACCGCCCGCGTGCGGTCGGTCATCGCCAAGGCGAGCGTCTCGGGGTTGGTCAAGTCGACATGTGTCACGGTGATGCCAAACCGGGCCAATCCGTGGTGCAGGAAGGAAAAGGTACACCCATAAAGCGTCTTGTCCACGATCACCTCGTCTCCTGGGGACAGCAGCGTCCACAGAACAGATGTGATCGCCCCCATGCCAGACGCCAACGCGAGCCCGGCCTCTGCCCCTTCCAGCGCCGCGACCCGGCGTTCGACCAGGTCCAGCGTGGGGTTGGAAATGCGTGAGTAGATATGCCCGGGCCTGTCCCCGGCAAAGATCTCGCCCCCGGCCTCGGCGGTCTCGAACGCGAAGGTCGAAGTCAGGTGCAGCGGCGGTGTCAGCGCCCCTTCGTGGTCCATCGGGTCATAGCCAAGATGGATGGCGCGGGTGGCAAAGCCATGGGATTGGGTCATCTGTCATCTCCTGTTTGCGGCAGGATAGACGCGCAGGGATGCGCTGATATTGCTATTTCAACCAATTCATACGAGATTATTGGCATTTCCTGCCAATAATGAGGTCAGAATGGATGACAAAGATCGCCAGATCATTCGCGCGCTGCAACGTGATGGCCGAATGTCGAACCAGGAGCTTGCCTCCGCGGTGAACCTGTCAGCCTCGCCCTGCCTGCGGCGGTTGCGCAATCTTGAAAAGGACGGGGTGATTGTGGGCTATGCAGCGCGGGTCGACCCAAAGGCCTATGGGCTTGCGATCACTGCCTTTGTCCGGATCCGGCTGGAACGGCACGACGAATCTACTGTGCAAACCTTCGAGAGAGAAGTCGCCAGGATGGAGGAAGTGCTGGAATGCCATGTGATGACCGGTCAGACCGACTATCAGTTGCGGGTGGTGGTCGAGTCGCTGGAAGCCTACGAGGATTTTATCCGTGCCCGGTTGCACCGGGTGGGGGGAATCGGGTCGATCGATTCCAGTTTTGCCTACGGCACTGTGAAGGACAGCATGGTGTTTCCAAACCGGTAACGCCCCGGGGCACAAGGCCGCCGGTTGAACGGAACTGCGCCCGGCGGCGACCGCCGGGCGCTGAGGATCACGCGATCATATCCCCATC
>NZ_JAYLLH010000046.1:0-14920 GCF_035818635.1 Mesobacterium hydrothermale
CGTTTGGCGGGCAGACCCCAACGACATCATCGCCGCAAGAAATCGAGGGTTCCAAATGTTGGATTCAATCCACTAGTCGCCGGGTGACGGGGCGGGGGCGGATCGCATCCAGAATTGCTGCGCCCGCAAATGTGCCAATTCCGCACACATTTCTAAGCTGGGCTTCTCAAACGAAAAATCTTTGCTAACCTCGCCCCATTCCACGGGAGAGGAAACACACATGAAACACCTTATTACCGTCGCCGCCATGGCGCTGGCGACCTCTGCTTATGCCGAAGGTCAAACCCACCACGTTGCGGTGCACGTCAACCAGAACGATCCGCAGACCATGAACATGGCGCTGAACAACGTGCAGAACCTGACCAACTATTACAAATCGCAAGGCGATGACGTGGTTGTCGAAGTGGTAACCTATGGTCCCGGGCTGCATATGCTGATGGAGGGCAAAAGCCCGGTCGCAGACCGGGTTGCTGCCATGAGCCTGGAAATCGAGAACCTGACCTTTGCCGCCTGCGGCAATACCATCAAGGGGATTGAAAAGAAAACCGGCGCTCCGGTCACGCTGTTGTCCGAGGCAATGGTAACCCCGTCGGGCGTGGTGCGTCTGATCGAACTACAGGAACAGGGTTACGCCTACGTCCGTCCCTAAGGGATGGCGTCAAGCTGCGCCTCAACCAGCCCAAGGTAGCCGCGCCCGAACAGGTGCAGGTGCACCAATGCGGGCCAGAGTTGATAGATCGCCCGCCGCAGGGGCCAGCCGTCGGACAGCGGACCATAGGCGTCCCAGAAGCATTGTGGCGGGTTGCCGAACAAGCACAGCATGGCGAGGTCGACCTCGCCATGCCCCCAATAGCACGCCGGGTCGATCAACGCGCTGATGCGATCCCCGTTGGCCAGCAGGTTGCCGGTCCACATGTCGCCATGCAGCAGGCTGGCAGGTGGCGAGGCGGGCAGAAAATCGTCCAGCGGCAGGGACAGCAGCCGGTTGCTGGACCGGGCTGGCAGGGCCTGCGCCAGCGGGTAGAGCCGCGCGCTGCGCCAGAAATCAGGCCAATTGCTTGACGTCGGGTTCGGGATGGGAACCGGCCCAAAGGCATAGTCCTCTGGCCAGCCATAGTGCGGTCCGGTGCTGGCGTGCAACTGCCGCAGGCTGCGTCCGAGGTGTGCCCAGCCCGCTGCCCCGAGGCCGGCGTGTTCCGGCAAGGCTTCGATCACCAGCACACGGTCATTCATCGCCAGCACCGCCGGGGCCGGGGCGCCTGTCGCGGCGATGGCCCGAAGCATCCGGCCTTCGGTTGCGGGGGCGGGGCCGGATTTCGCCACGACGGTGCCGTGCGCGGCCAGCGTCACGGACACCACCTCTGACAAGTCGCCGCCATGCAGCGGTGTGGACGAAATCACGGTGTCGCGCAGCAGGTGTGCGGCTGCTTCGGCAAGGGGATGGCTCATGCGGGCAGTCTGGCGGATCTTCCGCCGGTTTGCATCCCCGCGAGCCCTGGTCTGCCTGTTACCTCCGACATGATCGCGTGCGCGACGATGATGCCGTTGATGCTGGCAACCCTGTGCGGGGGCCGCGCGGCAACCGTGCGTCGCGCGGTTGGCTGCGCTGTATGGGGCTGTGGCCTGCGCCGCGATGGTTTGAACAGGCGGCCTTCGCAGGGCCTGTGCCCCGAGACAGCAGAAACTTGTAACCAGGACCGGACTTTCGCGTCTTGAAGCTGCGCATTGCCGTATGCATGAGATACTGTTGAGCTTCTGGGCCAGAGGAGGGGGGGCATCATGTCGCTTGATCGAGAGACCCGCGAACACCTTGTTGCAACCATTCGTCGCTTCGTGGACGAACGGCTGATCCCGGCAGAAGCCGCGGTGGCCGAAGCAGATGCGATTCCGCCCGATATCATCGAGGACATGCGCGCATTGGGTCTGTTCGGGCTGACGATTCCCGAAGAGTACGGCGGCCTGGGCCTGAACATGTCGGACGAGGTCGCGATGATCTTCGAGATCGGCCGGGCGGCGCCCGCGTTCCGGTCGATTTTCGCGACCAATGTGGGCATCGGATCGCAGGGCATCGTTTTCGACGGCACCCCAGAGCAAAAGGCAGCCTACCTGCCGCGGCTTGCGGCGGGCGACCTGATCGGCTCTTTTGCGCTGACCGAGCCAGACGCCGGGTCTGATGCGGGGTCTGTGCGTACGACCGCTGTGCGGGATGGCGACAGCTATATCCTGAATGGGACCAAACGCTACATCACCAATGGCCCGATTGCGGGGGTGTTCACCGTGATGGCCCGCACCGATCAAAGCCAGCCGGGCGCCCGCGGTGTCTCTGCTTTCATCGTCGACGCGGGAACGCCCGGTCTGTCGACCGGAAAGCCGGAAAAGAAAATGGGGCAGCAAGGCGCCCATGTCTGCGACGTGATCTTTGAGGACTGTCGCGTGCCTGCCTCGGCATTGATCGGCGGGGTCGAAGGGGTGGGGTTCAAGACGGCGATGAAGGTGCTGGACAAGGGGCGCCTGAATATCGCGGCCACCTGTGTCGGGCTGGCAGAGCGGATCATCGACGACATGATGGACTATGCCGTCACGCGGAAACAGTTCGGCAAGCCGATTGCCGATTTCCAGATGTTGCAGGTGATGTTTGCCGACAGCCGGGCAGAAGCCTATGCCGGGCGGACGATGGTCGAAGATGCGGCGCGCCGGCGGGACGCGGGCGAGAACATCGCGGTACTGGCATCCTGCGCCAAGATGTATGCTTCGGAAATGGTGGGGCGCGTGGCGGATCGAAATGTGCAGGTGCATGGTGGGGCGGGATATATCCGGGAATACCGCGCCGAACAGTTGTATCGGGACGCGCGGCTGTTTCGCATTTACGAAGGAACAACGCAGATCCAGCAGGGCATCATCGCCAAGGCGATGGCGGCAGATGCGCGGCGGCGGGCGGGCCTGTGACCCGCCAGTAGCCGTGTCACAGCCTTTTCGGCCTGCCACGCGGTGTGTCGGGAGAGGGAAGGCTGCGACAGAGAGAGATTGGCCGAGGCCCCGAGAGCGCGAAAACAACGTACCTTGTTGTCGCAATGGTCGCCAAAGGCGTCTTTGGCGCGGTCCCCGTTCACGCGGAAGTTGAGGTACAGATGAAGGCAATCGAAAACAAAGATTGACGACCGGCTACGGGTTTGCAGTTATTTTCTGACCCGAAGTGTTCGCTGTTCACGATGGCGGTATTGACCTTGGCGAACGGCTGAACTAGGGAAACAACACTTCTTGGCGGGTATGGTGAAATGGTATCATAAGAGCCTTCCAAGCTTAAGGTGCGGGTTCGATTCCCGCTACCCGCTCCAAGAAATCCCCGTTCAGAACTGTCGTGAAAACAATGGCTTGATCGGCGCTGTCCCGAGCGCCCCGCGCGCTGGACGGCGTGCTGTGGCCATCCGTGACAGATGCCGGGCAGGGTGTTTGCCAGGGCGGCCGGCCCAAAGCCTGACCGGGGCGCGGCAACGGGGTGCTTGACCTCTGGGGTTCACGCCGCCAAAACACCCCCGCGCGGGCATGGGGCGCGCGAACAGGAGAGGCCATGGCCCATAACAGCAACACCAACCCCGAACTGTCCGAACGCGAGAAGTCTCGCCGCATCGGGGCCCTTGCAGAGCTTTGGCCGTTTCTGAAACCCTATCGCGCGCTTTTGGCCGCGGCGACGCTGGCGTTGATCCTGACGGCCTGCGTGTCGTTGGTGCTGCCGATGGCGGTGCGCCGGGTGGTGGACAATTTCAATGGCACCGACGCCACCCTGCTGGATCGGTATTTTACCGCCGCCCTGGGGATCGTGGCGCTTCTGGCGATTGGCACGGCACTGCGTTATGCGCTGGTCACGCGGCTGGGGGAACGGGTGGTGGCCGACATCCGCAAGGCGGTGTTCGATCGCGTGATCGGGATGAGCCCGGCGTTCTTCGAAAAGCTGATGACGGGCGAGGTGCTGAGCCGCATCACCACCGACACCACGCTGATCCTGTCGGTGATCGGCTCTTCGATTTCCATCGCGCTGCGCAACGTGCTGATCTTTGCCGGCGGGATGGTGCTGATGTTGCTGACGTCGGCCAAGCTGACCGGGCTGGTGCTGTTGATCGTGCCTGCCGTGGTGATCCCGATCCTGACGCTGGGCCGCCGTCTGCGGGTGCTGAGCCGCGAAAACCAGGACTGGATCGCAGCCTCGTCCGGCAGCGCGTCCGAGGCGCTGTCCTCGGTTCAGACGGTACAGGCCTTTACCCACGAGGACCTGACCCGCGGCGAGTTCAGCCGGGTGACGGAGCTGAGCTTTGACTCCGCCCGCCGCCGGATCTGGACCCGCGCGGTGATGACCGCCATCGTGATCCTGTTTGTGTTTACCGGTGTTGTCGGCGTGCTGTGGATCGGCGCGCGCGACGTGCGCGCGGGGGACATGAGCGCGGGCGCGCTGGTGCAGTTCGTGATCTATTCGGTCATGGTCGCCGGGGCGGTGGGGGCCCTGTCCGAGATTTTCGGCGAATTGCAGCGCGCGGCCGGGGCGACCGAACGGCTGATCGAGCTGTTGCAGTCCACCGACAGCGTCAAGGACCCGGCCAGGCCCAAGGTGCTGTCCGCGCCGGTGCGGGGCGAGATCGGGTTTGAAAACGTGCGTTTCACCTATCCCGCCCGGCCCGGTCACATCGCGCTGGACGGCGTCACCCTGACCATTGCGCCGGGCGAGACCGTGGCGCTGGTCGGCCCCTCGGGGGCGGGCAAGAGCACCATCATCCAGCTGATCCAGCGCTTCTATGACCCGGACGCGGGTCGGGTGATGCTGGACGGCGTGGCGTTGAGCGATCTGGAACGCGCGGCGTTTCGCAAGCATATCGCGCTGGTGCCGCAGGATCCGGTGATCTTTGCCGCCTCGGCCCGGGACAATATCCGGTTCGGCCGCCCCGAGGCGACCGAGGCCGAGATCGAGGCCGCCGCCCGCGCCGCCGCCGCGCATGACTTCATCGCGGCGTTGCCGGACGGCTATGACACCTATGTCGGCGAACGCGGCGTGATGTTGTCGGGTGGCCAGAAACAGCGCATCGCCATCGCCCGCGCCATCCTGCGCGATGCGCCGGTGCTGCTGCTGGACGAGGCGACCTCGGCGCTGGATGCCGAAAGCGAGCGGCTGGTGCAAAGCGCCGTTGATACCCTGGCCGAGGGCCGGACCACGATCATTGTGGCGCACAGGCTCGCCACGGTGAAAAAGGCCGACCGGATCGTCGTCATGGACGAGGGCCGGATCGTGGCCCAGGGCCCGCACGATGCGCTGGTCGCCGAAGGTGGGCTCTATGCCCGGTTGGCGCGGTTGCAGTTCACCGACGGGCTTGCTGCGGAGTAACCCGGTTCGGGCCGGTCTTGCGCCCCGTGACCGGGGCGCCGCGATGCGAGGGGCGCTGCCCCTCGCGCTCCCCGGAGTATTTTTCGAAAGATGAAAGGGACGTTGCGTTCCGTCGTGGCTGCCGTTGCGTCCGTTTCCCTTGCACGGTGGCGCATTCCATCCCTAGATATATGACAAATAAATGCGCCCCGAAAACGTGGGCCTGGGAGGATGACCATGACTTTTGCCTCTGTCGCGGATCGCGACGCGATTCAGAACGAACAGCCCTGGGAGGCACGGGATATCCCGGCCACGCTGTTTGGCCAATTGGCCAAGACCGCCGCGGCGCATGGCGACAGGCCGGCGGTCAGCTATCAGTTGTTTTCCGCGCCCGACGCCAAGGCCGAAACGCTGACCTGGCGGCAGTTGCTGGAACAGTCGATCCAGGCGGCGAACCTGTTCCGGTCGCTGGGGATCGGGGAAAACGATGTCATCGCCTATGTGCTGCCGAACTGCACCGAAACCATCGTCACGTTGCTGGGCGGAGCGATTGCCGGCATCGTCAACCCGATCAACCCGCTGCTGGAGCCTGAACAGATCGGTGCCATCCTGCGCGAAACCGATGCCAAGGTTGTGGTGACGCTGAAGGCGTTTCCCAAGACCGACGTGGCGCAGAAGATGGCCGAGGCGGTGCGCCACGCGCCACATGTTCATACCGTGCTGGAAGTCGATCTGAACCGCTATCTGACGCCGCCGAAATCCTGGATCGTGCCGCTGATCCGGCCGAAGAACCCCGACAACCACCATGCCAACCTGAAGAGTTTTACCAAGGAACTGGCGAAACAGCCGCGCACGCTGACCTTCGAGGACAGCAAGGGTGACCGGGTCGCCGCCTATTTCCACACCGGTGGCACGACGGGGATGCCGAAAGTGGCGCAGCACCTGTATTCCGGGATGATCTACAACGGCTGGCTGGGCGACACGCTGCTGTTTTCCGAGCAGGACAACGTCATCTGTCCGCTGCCGCTGTTCCACGTCTTTGCCTGCCACGTCATCCTGATGGCGGCGGTCTGTTCCGGCGCGCACGTGGTGTTCCCGACCCCGCAGGGCTATCGTGGCGAAGGGGTGTTCGACAATTTCTGGAAGCTGTGCGAACGCTGGAAGATCAGTTTCATCATCACCGTGCCCACGGCGATTTCGGCGCTGATGCAGCGTCCGGTGGATGCCGACCTGTCTTCGGTCAAGACCGCCTTTTCCGGCTCTGCCCCGCTGCCGCTGGAACTGTTCAAACGGTTCGAGGCGGCCTGCGGTGTCACGATCTGCGAAGGCTATGGCCTGACCGAGGCGACCTGCCTGGTGTCGGTCAACCCGGTGGACGGGCTGAAGAAGGTGGGCTCGGTCGGGATCGCCTTTCCTTACACCGATATCCGGATCATCAAGCAGGCCCATGGCGAGGTGGTGGAATGCGCCACCGACGAGATCGGCGAGATCTGCGTGTCGAACCCCGGCGTGCATGACGGCAACACCTATACCGAGGCCGAGAAGAACAAGGACCTGTTCTATTACGGCACCCACCTGCGCACCGGCGACCTGGGCCGGATCGACGCGGATGGCTATCTGTGGATCACCGGCCGCGCCAAGGACCTGATCATTCGCGGCGGCCACAATATCGACCCGGCCGAGATCGAAGAGGCGCTGCTGGCACATCCGGCCGTGGCCTTTGCCGGTGCCATCGGCCAGCCCGACGCGCATTCGGGCGAACTGCCCTGTGCCTTTGTCGAACTGGTCGGCGGTGCGTCCGTGACCGAGGACGAATTGCTGGAGCATTGCAAGGTGCATGTGCACGAGCGCGCGGCGCATCCCAAGCATATGACCATCCTTGACGAACTGCCGAAAACCGCCGTCGGCAAGGTGTTCAAGCCCGACCTGCGCAAACATGCGATCACGCGCGTTTACAACGGCGCGCTGGAAAAGGGCGGCGCGGCGGCGCGGGTGGTGTCGGTCATCGATGACAAGAAGCGCGGGCTGGTGGCGCAGGTGGCGCTGAACGGCGATGCCGAGGCCAAGGTGGGCGAGGTGCTGGGCGCCTTTACCCGGCCTTGGGATGTCGCGGCCTGATCGCGGGCAAGGATCGGCGGCGGGTTCGATCGTGGCAACAGGTGGCCCCGGGCAGTGCCCGGGGCGGTTTCAGTGTCAGCCCTTGCGCGGGTCGATCGGGCCCAGCGTCAGGTTCAGTTCCTGTTCGATCGCATGGGCGATCTGCAGCAACCGCGCCTCGCCCCGCGGTTGGCCGATCAGCTGAAGGCCGACGGGCAATCCGTCCTCGCTGAAGCCCACGGGCAGCGAGATCGCGGGCAGTCCCAGCGTGGTGGCGAGGAAGCTGAAGCGCAGCCAGTCGAGGTAGTCGCCCATGGGCTGGCCGTTGACCTCAATCGGGTATTCGACCTCGACCGGCAGGGGGCGCACCCCGTTGACCGGGCAGGCCAGAACTTCGTGCGTTGCAAAGTACCCTAGCATCCGGTCATAAAGCGCGCTGCGGGTTTTCTGGGCGGTGACATAGTCGGAGAAGGACAGGTTCCGCGCGGTTTCGATGTTGATGCGCAACGTGTCCTTGTAGTGCTGCTGGACGCTGTCGGGCAGCGATCCGGGCACGCCGATCTGCGCCAGCGCGCGCAAGGCGCGGAAGGTTTCGTTCAACCCGGTCAGGTCCGGGCAGGTTTCGTCGACCGTACGGTTTCCCGCCTCGATCCGTACAAGGGCCGCGCGCAGGATGCCGTCGATCTCGGGCGTGACGACGGCAAAGCCGCCAAGGTCGGGGGCATAGCCGATGCGGAAGCCACCCGCATCCTGTGCGGCGGTGGTGGCATAGGGCAGCTGCGGCGCGGGCCAGGAAATCGGCCAGCGCGGGTCGAAGCCGGCCATCGCGTCAAGAAACAGTGCGCAATCCAGCACGTCGCGCGCCATCGGTCCGTCGCTGCCTTCGCGTTCGAAGCCCATGCTGGCAGAGCCGCCGCCCGCCACGCCGGGCGAGGGGCGCATGCCGACGATGCCGCAATAGTTCGCGGGCGTGCGCAGGCTGCCGCCATAGTCCGAGCCATGGCTGAGCCAGACTTCGCCCGTCGCGAGCGAGGCCGCCGCCCCGCCGGAGGACCCGCCCGCGTTCAGCGCGGTGTTCCACGGGTTGCGGGTGGGGCCGAAGACATCGTTGAACGTGTTGCCGCCCGCGCCCATTTCCGGCGTGTTGGTCTTGCCCATCACGATGCCGCCGCGATCCTCCAGCCGGGTGACCAGCGGGTCGGATGCCTTGGGCACGAAATCGGCCATCGCGCGGGTGCCAAAGGTGGTTCGGACCCCGGCGACCGGGGTGAGATCCTTGATGCCAATGGGCAGGCCCGCCAGCAGGGTGGCCGAATGGTCCGCCCTGGCGGCCTCGCGGGCGCGGTCGGCGCAGATTGTGGGGGTGGCGTTCACCGCCGGTTCGACCTGTGACAGCCGGGTCAGGCTGGCCTCGACCAGCTCTGCCGGGGACACCTGCCGGGACCTGAGCAGATCGACCACGGCCCGCGCGCTCATCGCGCAAAGGTCGGGACCGGTGTAACGGGGATCGGGTGCCATGGCGTGCCTCCTGCCGGGGGTTTCGCGCAGAGTGTCGCTGCCGACGCGGATTGCCAAGGGGGCAGGGGGCGTTTGGCGCGGGAAATGGCGGGCCTGCGCGTCGTTCGCGCTCCCGGATCCGGTGTGGCCCGCCCGGAGTTCGGTTGTCAGCAGCCCTGGTTGGCGCAGAACATTTCGTAAAGCAGGCCGATCACGCGGGTGGTGTCATCGTTCGACAGGCTGTAATAGATCACCTTGCCATCGCGCCGGGTTTCGACCAGCCCCTCTTCGCGCAGGCGGGCCAGCATCTGGCTGACGGCGGCTTGACGGATGCCCAAAAGCTCTTCCAGTTCGCCCACGGATTTCTCGCCCGAGCCGAGATGGCAGAGGATCATCAATCGTCCTTCATGCGCCAGGGTCTTGAGGTAAGACGCCGCCGATTTGGCACTGTCGGCCATTTCCTGCGGTGGCGGTGCATAGGGCGCGGGGCTGTCCACTGATCAAATCCTTCCTGCGATTACCGAAAAACATATGCCGAGCGTCACATGCGATCAAGTGTCGCTTGTTGGCGGAGCGCCTCCAAGGAAGGCGTTGCCGCCGTGATAGTCGCAGGGGGCGTCTTGCATTTGCAGGTGCAACCCGGATCCCGAGAACGGATGCGCACGGGCCAGGTCCTCGTCGATCTCGATCCCAAGGCCGGGCGTGTCGGGCACGGTGATATAGCCGTCCTCGACCGTGATGGCATTGCGGATCAGATCGGCGTGGAACTTGGTTTCGATGGTTTCGGCGATCAGCAGGTTCGGGATCGACGCGGCAAGGTGGATGTTCGCGGCCCATTCCACTGGTCCGGCATAGAGGTGGGGGGCCATTTCAGCGTTGAACGCCTCGGCCATGGCGGACACTTTCTTCATCTCCCAGATGCCGCCCGCGCGCCCCAGCGCCGGTTGCAGGATCTTCGCGCCGCCGGTCCGCAACAGCGTGGCGAATTCGGCCTTGGTGGTCAGCCGTTCGCCGGTGGCGACGGGAATGCGGACCTGGCGCGCGACCTCGGCGAATTCCAGCAGGTTGTCGGGGGGGATGGGTTCTTCGAACCACAGCGGCGCATAGGGTTCCATCGCCTGACCCAGCCGGATGGCGCCCACGGTGGTGAACTGGCCATGGGTGCCGAACAGAAGATCGGCGCGGTCGCCCACCGCGTCCCGGATGGTTTTGCAGAATGCGACCGATTGCGCGATGTCGGTCATCGCGGGCTGGTGGCCGCCGTAGATCGTGTAGGGCCCCGCCGGGTCGAATTTTACCGCCGTGTAGCCGCGGTTGACGCAATCCAGCGCGACCTCTGCCGCCTGGTCGGCGGAGAACCAGAACTGGTTCAGATCGTGGTGGGGCAGGGGATAAAGGTAGGTATAGACGCGGATGCGGTCACGCAACTTGCCGCCCAGAAGCGCCCAGACCGGCCGGTTTCGTGCCTTGCCCAGGATATCCCAACAGGCGATTTCCAGACCGGAAAACGCCCCCATGACGGTCAGGTCCGGGCGCTGGGTGAAGCCCGAGGAATACGTTTTGCGGAACAGCAGTTCGATGTTTTCCGGGGATTGGCCATGGAAATGCCGTTCGAACACGTCGGCGATGACCGCTCGCATGGCGGCGGGGCCGACCGACGAGGCATAGCATTCCCCCCAGCCGGTGATCCCGCAGGCGGTGGTCAGTTTGACGAGGATCCAGTAGCGCCCGCCCCAGCCGGGGGCCGGGGGCGCGGTCACGATGATGTCGAGGTCTTTGAGCTGCATGGGCGGTGGACCTTTCGGCTGCTGTTCCGGAGGGCGGTTTGCGCTTTGATCCGGTGGGGGCGCTGCCCCGATGGTGCCCCCTGAGGGCTGTGGAAAAACCAAACCCGGGGGCAAGGATCAGAACAGGATCACGTTCCTTTTGGCACTGCCGGTGTTGGTATCGGCGATGGCGTCGTTGATCTGCTCGAATGTCCAGCGGCCCGAGATCAGTTCGTCCAGCTTCAGGCGGCCCTGGCGATAAAGGTCGGCCATCCAGGGGATGTCGCGGCTGATCACCACGTCGCCCATCTTGGACCCGACCATGCCTTGCCCGGTATAGGCCACGACCACCGGTTCATATTGCGCCATGCCGCCGGAATGGGGCATGCCAACCATCACCATGCGCCCGCCCCAGCCCAGGTAGCGCGGGGCGCTGTCATAGGCGGGCAGCGCGCCGACGGTCACGGCGACCACGTCGGCGCCTTTCCCGCCCATGGCATCGAAGGCGGCTTTCCAGGGGGCCTTTTCGGTGGCCAGAATGCCATCGGTCGCGCCAAAATCGCGCGCCATTTCAAGCTTTTCGGGGTTCATGTCGACGGCCACAATGCGGCGGGCCCCGGCGATCCGGGCACCCTGGATGGCATTCAGGCCAACGCCGCCCGCGCCGATCACCACCACGTCTTCGCCCGCGCGCAGGTGGCCCGCATTGACCACGGCACCGACGCCGGTAATGACGCCACAAGCCAGAAGCGCCACGCAATCGGCGGGGATGTCTTCGGGCATGACAACAACCTGGCTTTCATCCACGACCACCCTTTCGGCAAAGGCACCGCAGGCCATCGCGGCCTCGACCGGTGTGCCGTCGGCGCGGGTCAGCTTCGGCGGGTGGCCGTCCGGGGTCTGGCACAGCACGGGTTTGCCGGACTGGCAGGTGGGGCAGGCGCCGCAGGAACGGATCAAGGTGACGACAACGCGTGCGCCTTCCTTGATCCCGGTGACGCCCGCGCCGACGGCAGTGACACGGCCCGAGGCTTCGTGCCCGTAGACCGCGGGCAGTGTCCCGCCCCAGATGCCTTCGGCAAAAGAGATATCGGAATGGCAGATCGCCACCGCTTCCAATGTGACCTCGACCTCGCCCGCCATCGGCGCGCGCAGGGTAAGTTCCTCGATCACCAGCGGTTTGCCGAATTCGGTGCAGACCGCCGCCTTGACCTGTGCCATGTTCCGTCCCTCCCTTTTGGCGCCAGACTGGCCGCGTGGCGGGGCCGCGCGCAAGCGGGAATGCGGCGCGTGGTGTCGGTTTTACGCAACGGAATGGCGGCGGGGCAGAACGAAGGCCGCCAGCGCCAACACCGTCAGCACCGCAGCCAGCAAGAACGGGGCTGCGGGCAGGTTCAGGCCCAGCCGCGGATCGGTGCCAAGCGCGAAACTGCCGGTCATCAGCAGCGGCGACAGGATCATCGACAGCGCTCCGGCCGAGGTCAGCAACCCTTGCAGCGCGCCCTGGCTGTCGTCGCCCACGCGGGCCGACAACTGCCCCTGAAGCGCCGGGTTGATCACCCCTCCAAGCGCCGCCACCGGGGTCAGCACCAGCGCCCAGGTGCCATTGGGCACGAAGGCGATCAAGAGGAAGGTCGCGATGTTCAGCGCCAGCCCATAGATCACCGTGCCGCGTTCGCCCAAGACCCGCAGGATCACCCGGATCAACAGCCCCTGCACAAGTGCCATGGTGAGGCCGAAAAGGCCCAGCGTCAGGCCGATGGTCCCTGCGTTCCAGTCGAACCGCGCCTTGCCGTAGAAGGCCCAGACCGCCGGGTAGACCTGCACCGCGACCTGGCAGATGAAGAACACCAACAGCCCCTTGCGCACCCCCGGAAGGCGCGCCAGCGCGCGGAACGCCCCGAACGGGTGGGCGCGCCGCGGGTCGAACGGGCGTCGCGTGGCGTCGGTCACGGTTTCGGGCAGGACGATCAGGCCCAGCACGAAGTTCAGCGCCGACAGGCCCGCCGCGGCCAGGAAGGGCGCGCGGGTTCCCAGTTCACCCAGAAGCCCGCCGATCAGTGGTCCGGCTACAAAGCCCAGCCCAAAGGCCGCGCCGACCAGCCCGAAATTCTGGGCCTTTTTGCCGGGGGCGGAAATGTCGGCCATGAAGGCGCTGGCGGTCGATTGCGTGGCCCCGGCGATGCCGCCGATGATGCGCGCGACCAGCAACAGCCACATCGTCCCCGCCACCGCCATCACCAGATAATCGGCCGCCATCACCGCCATCGACACCAACAAGACCGGCCGCCGCCCGAACCGGTCGCTGAGCGCGCCGACAGCCGGGCCGAACAGGAACTGCATCACGGCAAAGGACGTCGCCAGCACGCCCCCCCAAAGGGCCGCGCTGCCCAGCGTGCCGTCCGTGACCTCCTGGATCAGGTCTGGCATCACCGGCATGATCAACCCGATCCCCATCGCGTCGATCATCACCGTGGCAAGTACGAACAGCACTGGTAGGCGCATGAGCCCCCTTTTCTTTCACGGCATTCTGCGCCTTGCACCGCACAATAGGGAGGTGTTCGGGGCGGCGAAAGAGTTTGTGAAAAAACTGTTTTTGCCCCTTGCAATGCCCCGGAGGTGAAGTTAGTTACCGCCCTCACGGACCGATAGCTCAGCTGGATAGAGTACTTGACTACGAATCAAGGGGTCGGGGGTTCGAATCCTCCTCGGTCCGCCATCGACACTCCCTTGAAAAATGAAAATGTTTTGATTGTGATGACTTAAGAGCCATTGCGACAGGGATCGTTGATGGCGTCTGGTTGCGGCTCAGGACGTTTTCGAGAGTTTTTTCAGGCAAGGCGACACGAAATACCTGTAAGCCGGTATTCAACCCGTCCCGTTTTCGTGCTGCTCCAGGTGCTCGTTCAGGGCATGTTCCGATCAAAACTGTCCGGGCTTTTTCAGCCCGGTGCGGCGTGCCTTGATCTGCATGACAATGCGGGTTCAGCAGGTTCGCGCACAATTGGACGTGTGGTTGCTATCAGTTGTCCCGCTGTCTTTCTTCGACCCTTCAACGCGTATGTCAGTCTTGCGCAGCAAGCGGCGAACGCGGTGGCGTCCGGCGCTCAGACCGAGGTCCTTTCACTCTTCCGTCATCCTATGACGGGCATGGCTGCCCAAGCTGACGCGGCATTGTGCCGTGATGTGCGCCCCAGATCGTTGTTGATTGTCACTGAGAACTGACCCGGTATTTTCACCAAGATTTGACCCACCTTCAGTTATGCGTCGCGGTCTATGACGCGGTCAATATTTTGGTCTCCTTCCTTGTTTTCTTTGCAGCCTCAGAACTGGCTTTGAAGCGGTAGCTATCGTTGCCGGTTTCGAGGGTGTGGCAACAGTGTGTGAGGCGATCGAGCAGCGCGGTGGTCATCTTTGCGTCACCAAAGACCTGTGCCCATTCCGAGAAGCTGAGGTTTGTGGTGATGATGATCTGTTCTTCGCTATATCTCGTTCACTTCATTGTTCGTCCTCATGTTGGGGCGGACTCTGGTCCCAAATGGAGGGAAAATCCCGTGGCAGGTCATTTGACGACGCACCGGTTGTTCTCAGCCAGGTTCAGACGAAGTATGGCAGCGAATTTGTCACGATGCGTCAGAACAATGCATCGCTCACAGGATTTGATGTGACGATGCAGGAAGAGCAGGCCACCAATATGGGCAGCCATGCCACTGAAACGTTGGGCTGGATCGCCATCGAAGCGGGTAGCGGTTCCATCGACACCTTCGAATGGACTGCAGCGCATGCATCGGGGATCGACCATACCACCGGGACGATTGCACTGGATGGCTCTGTTACCGACGTCGTAGGCAGCGTGTCCACCTACTTCGGGAACGATCCGGGCTGGGCGCGTGGGCTTGGCCTCAGCGGGTCGTCTCTGAGCGTGCAAGTCCAGGAAGACACAAGCGCGGATGCCGAGGTTATCCACGCCGCTGAAAAGGTCGACTACTTCGCGTTCAACAGTTCCAGTGTGGTCTATGGCTACGACGACGATCTCTTCGTCTAAGCCTGCCATTGGACGTAGCGGAAGCGTGACGATGATCAAAAAGACCGGGCCGGTTTTGGCCCCGTCCTTGTTGTTGCAGGCGCGATGACTGAACCTAGTGGATTGAATCCAACATTTGGAACCCTCGATTTCTTGCGGCGATGATGTCGTTGGGGTCTGCCCGCCAAA
>NZ_JAYLLH010000047.1:0-14909 GCF_035818635.1 Mesobacterium hydrothermale
GTGGGGCCGGATCGGCACCCAGGGCAGGCATCGGATCGAGCTGTTTGAAGATGAAGGCCGCGCGGCCGACGCGATGGACGCGCTCTATCGAGCTAAACAGAAGCGTGGGTATCAACTCGCCGGGTGAGCCAAGGTCAGGCGGCAAACTCCCCTGCCCCGGCACTGCGGCCGTTCGGGCTGAGCGCGGCGAAGGCTCCCGAAGAGCCCACTTTACTTGATGCGGCACCATGCGCGAATGTCCGGCCCTAGACGGCGCACAGATTGAAGGAACACTGGCCGCCGAACTGGGAGAGAGTACCATGAAGCTGGCGCATGTAAGTCTTACAGCACGTGATGCAGATAAACTGTCGAACTTTTACAAAGGTGTGTTCGGGTTCGTCGACAGGCGTCCGCCAAAGAAGCTGTCTGGAGAGCTTTTTTCTCGTGGGAATGGGCTGCCGGACGTGGGCATTTACTCCATTTGGCTGAACTTTCCAGCTGATCACAAAACATTTTTGGAAATAATGGAGTATACCAAAACCATCAATCGGGGCCTCCCTGCGGTCAATGAACCGGGTTACGGTCATTTGGCATTTTCGGTTTTGGATTTAAACAAAACCACTGAACTGGTCTTGCAGTTGGGCGGGTCTATGCAAGGCGAAGTGACTAACTTTGGAACAGAGACCACTCCCCACTTGATAGTCTACGTTCGCGATCCTGAAGGAAACATTCTGGAACTCGACCAACCCAATGCTTCGTGAAACCAGTCATTGGAATATCTCCAAGCAAGGGTAACAAAGTCCCGCGTCTGAGTTGTCGGATCAGACTGCGGCGAAAGCTCAGTTGCAGTACTGGCAGATTTGATGCTCTGGAATGACTGCTTCGGTGATTTATGCTGCACGGCAACACCGAACACTCTGCACGAGCGAGAGAATGCTGCGTCAGCAATAGCCGCATGAGCGAAAGGGCGTTTTGTCCCGCGATATGTGAGTTTATCTAGGGTGCGGAGAATGGCCGGTTCCGCACATCGAGTGGCTGGCCTACCCTCTCATTTCGCCTAACCGCTGTTGAAGACGCGCCTTGGAAGCCGCAAGTTCCTTGCCGTTCAGCGCTTGTCTGGGTTTCAGGCATTGGAGACGCGCCGCAACCAGAGGCTCCGCATCTTCATGAGGGCATTGTAGCTGTTCAGCGATACTTGAGATAAATTCATGGCGAATATGCTCCGCGCTTTGCAGCCCGCCCAAAGTGCGTTGAAGGAAGATGAACGCAGATGCGATGTCCTGATATCCTAGCGCGGCGGCTCTTTCGAATTTACGATCATCGAGATGGCCGTCCAAGGCATCAAGCGCATTGCGTAAATCGCCAATGGCTTGAGCGACACCAACGACTTCACCCATTACCGCTTGATCGACGGTTTCAAGCTCAGCCCTTCGCGCATTCAGAATGTCGTCGGCGTCGGCCATACCCTTACCCAATCCACCAAGGTCCCTTACCCTGTCGCGCGATCCAGAACCTCTTCGGCCCATTGATTCAGACTCTTACCTGACAGTTCGGCTGCAAGCGCCGCCTTACGGTGAACTTCTGGATCGACGCGGAACATAACTTGACCAGAAAAAGCCTTTTGCGGCTCTTTGCCGACTTTTGCGCAGGTTTCAATGTAGTCTTCGACCGCCTCTTGAAAGGCATCCCGCAAGGCTTCGACTGTATCAGCATGAAAACCGACACCATCGCTGATACCAGCGAGACGCCCTGTGAAGATGCCGTCTTCATCATCATACTCAATACGGGCCGAGTAGCCTTTGTAGGTCATGGTATTGGTCATGGCGTCACTCCGATCCGTTCCAAGAATGCGCGGGCGGCGCGCACCTGATAGCGTTTGGCTTCTTTGGCGGGGTGTGGACGATGAAACGTCTCAACTTCGCCATCCTTTTCGAACCGAACTCGTGAGCCGCGTCCTTCGACCACCTGTGCACCAGCGGCTATAAGCAGACGCTCGACGGCTACCCATTCGATTGTTCCTGACACAGGGTCTGTAAAGACAACAGCCAGAGTCTTGCGGTGTTTGCTGTTCATCAGGTTATATAGGGTGTGCTTGCATATAATGCAAGCACAAACGCTTCTTTCAGTGCGGGCAGTCTTCCTTTGACGCGTCGCGCAAAAGCGCGTTGCATGCAATCATGCTTACATGTTTTGCGCCTTGTATGCTTCCCACATCCTGAGAAAAAGTTGTTTTTTCGAGCCGTGGCTAAACCCAAATTCGCGCCCCGCTTGCTCCGAAAACTCTTCGAAAACAGCCTTGGGGATACGAACCTGGAGCGGCCTAAGCTCGACTTTTTCGGCGCGGGTGTCGTCTGCGATCACATCAGGGGCTACATCTGCGGGCGGCGGAGCGCCTTTCCCGCGCTTCAATTTGGTGATGTTTGTACTCATTACGCCACCTGTCTTTCCTGAAGCTCTGCCATCTTGTCGATGACGCTCTGCGCCAGCTTGGCAGCACGGTCATTGAGCGAGCGGAATGAGGTTTCGGTGATTGCTTTACCCATGTCGGATGCTGACCCGTAAGCCGTAGAAACCGATACTTCGCCATTGAGGACCAGATATCCGGCTTCTGAGAGATACTGGCGCGCAGCGACGTTTTCACGTTCGCTACCAGTGGTCTTGAACATTGCGAAGGCAATTTTTTCGGGCGAAATGCCCTTTTTGCGCAAGCTATGCGCAAGGACAACGCCAGGGTGCAAATCATCCACCGTCTGGCCCGTTGGAATCACAACAAGATCAGCGGCCTTAGCAATGTCCAACGTCTGTTCAGAGGCGTTCGGCTTGCCGTCCAGGATAAGTGCGTCGAAGCGGGGCGCATCTTCAAGCGCAGTTTTGACCGAGGCGAAGCTCTGCACCTGCATTTCCGGTGTAACACCGTTTT
This sequence comes from Mesobacterium hydrothermale, assembly GCF_035818635.1. NCBI lineage: Bacteria > Pseudomonadati > Pseudomonadota > Alphaproteobacteria > Rhodobacterales > Roseobacteraceae > Mesobacterium > Mesobacterium hydrothermale. Next base: position 2,900 of record NZ_JAYLLH010000047.1, read on the forward strand.
CAGCGCGGCGACCGGCCCAGTGAGCGCATGTCTGCTGCTGTGTGTCTAAGTCTGCGATCTTAGTGGTTAGGCTTCCCGCCACGAACTCTCTGGCCATCATGCGCGCCAGAGTCGACTTTCCAACACCGCCCTTTTGGGAGACCATTCCTATGATATAGGTCATTGATACTGCTCCAGTTTACCTGTTTTTTGTTACAGTAGCATGCTAGCCTTGTTTACGCCAAGCATGAATGAAGCCTAAGCGCTAACGCGCTTTGCATGCAATCATGCTTGAAAAAGATTGTCACTTTCTGGATCAAGCGGAACCTCTATGCGGGAACGCACATAGTCTCCGTTGCCTAGATCGTGATGATCCATTTGCAGTTTACGCAGGCTATCTACAATTTCTTGCGCAACACTTTTGTCACCAAAAAAGCCCGTAAGGCGGGTGGTGCCGTTCCACTCTAAGGCCCATGACCAACAGTCGGCAGTGGGGTGGCGACGGATACAAGCACGATAGAATCCGTCAGCCGTGTGAAGTATTAAGCGCGGTTCCCATTCAATCACAGCATCCGCGAAATCGACCATGATTGAATTGCCCCAGTCCGCGCGCCGGGCCATCATCAGCAAATAGCAACCTTCACGCCAGAAGCGTCCTCGCTCTTCTTCTGTCTGGTAGGTCAGCCAGAAAAAAAAGGCAGCAAGTTGCGAACGCGCCAACTCAAAAGCGCGATCTTCATCGATTTGAGGAGGTGAAGTGAAGTTAAAGCCAATCGTCGCACCTCCTCCGAATGGCAGACTAAACTTCATGTTCTCTTGGCTATCTTTCACTGGTTTTTTCGTGCGCCTACTTATCGCATTTTTAGCCTTGCGTTGAGCATCTGCGATGGTTCCCGCGTCATGACCAGGAGGTATATCGCTATACTCGGGATGAAGCGTGATCGCGGATATATCGTTTTCCAGATCAGCTTTGCGATTGTTGCATGGGCCGCATGCCTTAACGATTAGATTCCACTGATTTTCCAGCTTGCCCTTTGGCACAAACCGACGCCCGACAACATGCTCTTTTGTCGTGTTCCCTGCATTTAGAGCGATGCCGCAATATGGGCAGATCACGTTTCTTAAGAGTGTCGGCTGGTTGGTTGGGTGTTCTGTCAGCATAGAACGGGCATTTCAATATTAGAGTTAAGAAGGATTTGATGGAGTAGCAGGGGGCTTAGCAGCGCAGCTCCTGCCGGTTGCATGAATGCATGCAAAGCGCGTTAGCGCTTATATGCGCCTCTCTTTTTGCAGAAGCTCAAGAAGTGCTTGTCTGGGTTCTTCACCGCAATGCCTTTTTCCAACACCCATGAACGCCATTCATTTTCCAGATGGTACATGTCCCATCCTGGAGCGAGGTGGCGCGCTTCCCCATGTGTGTCAGGATCAAGCCGCAGTGAGGACACCGGGAAGGGCAGGGCGGTTTCCTTTATACCCTTCTTAGGTCGCACGATCACGATGTCGCCCTTTATGGCAAAAGCATAATCCGGCATGTGGTCATGCTCCGCATCATCCTCGATGATCTTTCCGAGAAGGCGACGAAATTCCTTTAGCGTGGAACTTGACCCACATTTGTCGCGAAGAAGCTCGGCCCCGACCTTCCAGGCGCTTTGTGCGCCGCAGTGTTTACGTGCGATTTCATAAAGCCGCCGTTCGAGAGGTTTGCGCAGTTTGAAATACTGACGGTTCAGCGTCAGGACATGATTGTTCTCAATCGCATCAAACACCCAATCTGACAGCGTGATCTCAACATCAAGCATACGCCCGTCACGAGTTTCCTTCACAATCTCTGCCGAGTCGATAAGGCCAAAAACCTTGAAGTATTCCTTACCACCCTGGCGCAGGTTTGTTTCGATCTGGGTACCTTGTAGACGGCGCAGGGCGTCCTTCAGCAGCTCGTAGCCGCGACCAGAGGTCTGCCGGTTAGTCGCTACCAGCAGGTCATAAGCTTTGAAACGCATGCGCCGCTGGACAGCTTGACCATCATTAAGCGCAGCCATGCACTGACTGATGCAGTAGATCAGCACGTCGCGGTCGTGGACGGTGGCCAGCCCGGTGCGAGACGGGGCAATCTGAATCCAGTTCTCACCACGCTCATAGCGACGTGTCCGCATGTCCGGTTTTGTCGAAAGAGTGAAGACGGGGTTTTCCATCGAGGACATATCCCCTTTGGGAACTGCATCGACGATATCGCAAACAAAGAGGTCACGCTGGGGGTGTCTGTCGGGGAGCAGCGGCGAGCGCTGAGAGGTCGAGAGTTCTTTCGTCACTTCACACACCACCTTTCCAAAACAGATTCGTCATTTCACACACCACAATCCATTATCGTCACTTCACACACCGGTCGTCAAGTTTCGTCACTTCACACACCATCTTTCGTCATTTCACACACCGGTTATCGTCACTTCACACACCGGAATCCGATTTTGAGGCTGAATCATCCCAATTTTTCAGTTTCTTACGTAATCTACAAAATCGCGTAACTCTATTCTAACACCATTTAACTCTCTCAGATGATCCAAGCACTCAGTGAAAACTCACGGATAGTAGGACACACAGGCAGGCGTGCCTGTTGTTGTCGTCTGCCAGGAACCGCCAAGGACAGCGCAGCCTGATGGGTAGGCTGCTATGAAACGGGGAAGAGCGACGGTCATCACCATAGCCAGAACGACACCACCAAGACCCACCCAACGGGACAGTTGCCTGTCCTTTTGCTGCTGTTCACGAAGCTCACCCATCAGGCTCAACGTATTGGAGTGCATCGTCGTTGTTTCCTGAAAGGAGGCGTTTGACCTCTGGATACCGTTCAAGATTTCAGCTGACGCGCGATCCATCCTTTTGATTGTCTCGTTGATACGCCCTTCAATCGTTTGACCCACCAGTTCCCCGTAGTGTTCCGGGTCCGTCTGTTTCTCAGCCGCCTTCGCCGCACGCCGGGCTTCAGAAGCAACCGTGGAGATATGATTGATTGCCCTGGTCTGTTCATTCACCTGTTCCGACATATCAATCGTCAAGTCAGCCATGCGGTCCAACTGTTCCTGCAACGCTTCGTCGAAAAGGGGAGGGCGGTCAGGTGATGTTTCATCGGTCATGGCGGTTCATCCTTCGGATCAACGGTTTTCCGGGACGAACAGTCCCTCAAATTCACGGTCGGCGTAATAGCGCAGCTTGCCCGCTATCGCCGTGGGCTGGCCCTGGACGCGCAGAAGCTGGAGTTCCGGCGGGAGCTGCATGATTTCATCGGGGGTCAGAAGATCGCGGCCCGTGATGGACGTGCCGGTCGTGGGCATGTCGCCGGGTTTGTGACTTTCTGTCTGATAACCGATGGTGCCCTGGCCCATCATCTGGCTCAGCCACTTGGCCGTCTCATAGTCATTCACGCCGAAGACCTGTTGCACCCCGGCATTGGCCACGAAGGTCGAGGCACGTTGCCCATAGAGATCGCGGAGCTGGCTCATATCCTGCAAAATCGGCCAGAGCTGGAGGCCATACCCCGCCATCAGCCCCATAGCGCGCTCTACAGCCTCCAGACGACCCAGAGCCGCAAATTCATCCAGCAGGAAGAGGGTCGGGGCCTTCAGTCGCTCTACGGGGGGCTGTGCGGCGATCTGAGGCCCCAGAGGCGTCTCAGCGTCCCGTGCGATGTCATGGAGGGCCTGAGAGACCAGAAGGCGCAGCCAGCGGCTGTAGGCGTCCAGCCGGTTGGGTGGCAGGACGAGAAACACAGACGTGATCCGGTGGCGCAGGTCCGCAAATTGAAAATCCGACCGCGCCATTGCCTTCGCGATCCTGGGGCTGTCGAGGAAATGGGTGTGACGTTGCGCATTCGACAGGACAGAGGCGGCTTCCCGGTCCGCCTTTCCTGCGAAGCGATTGGCGGCGCGGGCCACCAGCCCATCCGCTACATCGCTGTCTTGCATCAGTTTCACGAGGTCTGCCATCCGATCCGGGGGCAGGGTGAGATATTCCCGGACGGCCCCGAGGTTGCGCCGTGTTGGTTCCTCGTGGGCCACGCAGAACATGATTAGCCCGCCGATCAGCGCCTTGGCTTCCTCGTTCCAGTGCGCATCGCCGGTCTGGTGCGCCGGGTCCACCACAAGCGCATCCGCCAGTGAGGTGGCATCCTCGCTCAGATCAGGGCTATCCGCCGAAAGCCGATCCAATGGATTGTAGGCGGCGGAGGGCCTGCCGCTCACCCCGAACGGATCGAGGACATGGACTGTGCCGAAGCGTTCCCGCGCGGCCCCGGCAATCCGGGCGTTCTCGCCCTTGGGGTCGATGACCAGCACCGAGCGTTCCGCCAGCAGCAGGTTGGGGATCACCGTGCCGACGCCCTTGCCCGCCCGTGTCGGTGCGAGGGTCAGCAAATGGGCAGGACCGTCATAGGAGAGCAGCTTGCCGGTGTCGGGGTTCCGCCCGATCAGAAGACCGTTCGCACGTTCAAGATCGCGCAGCTCTTTCTTGCCTGCGAACCGGGCCGAGCCGTGACTGTCGCCCCGCCAGCTTCCAAAAAATGACGCGGCCCCGGAGCGGTCGATCCAGCCCGCCGCACCGACGATGGCCCCGGCAATCATGAACGGAATGTAGATCGCATTTTCCCACGGATTCGTGCCCGGCTCTGTCCGAAGAATGGCGTAGGCGAAGGGGAAGGCCACGAGCGCTCCGACCATTGCACCGAGCGCCGCATAGACCAGCGTTCCCCCGATCAGAACCGGGGTCACAACCGTGACCTGGATCACCCGGAACAACCGCCAGAAGGCGAGGCGGATGAACCGGATCAAGAGGCGTCGCCCGAGGCTTTTTCAATCGCGGCTGTCAGGATTGCACACAGCTCCTCTTCCGGCGTCCGCTGGTTCGCTTCTGCCTGTTGGGCGAGGGCGGCATAAAGATCGTCCGGTATCTCGATACCGAGGTCATTCTCATCCATCGGATTGCGCTTTCTCATTGGACAGCGCAGCGGTAGCCGTATCGCTGGAGGACGGCCCCTCCCAGTCCGCGAAGGCCTTGCGATCCTGTTCACGGGCGAGGTTGCGCACCAGCCGATCCAGCATGGCAGCAGCCCCGGAATCCCGTTCCGCCAGATCGAGCAGTGCCCCGCCCAGGATCACCTTGCGCCGGGTGTCCAGTTTGCGCTGTCTGGTGGCCTCCCGGTTCTTCAACGATTGAAGGCGGGCCTTGGCCTGGGCGTATCGTTTTTCTGCCCGTTCGAGTTCTGTCTCTGCCATATCGCGGGTTTCCACTTTTGGAATTGCGGTTGGAAAGGTTTGACTTACAACCTCGAAGGGTAGAGACTACCTGTAGGCCTGTAAAGGACAAGGGCGCACTTATGCAAACTCTCCACCTGCGGTTCCGAGCTTTGCGTGCGATCTCTCTGGGGCGAAGCCCCGGCCGATGGCCAACCCCTTCGATGCTCATCGCATCGACATGGAAGGGCGCGCAGCCCCTTCCAAACCATCCCAGCCCAACGTCCGCCGTTGGATTGCGTCCGGAACATCAGCCCCAAAATCTCGACCGATGCCCCACGGTGGGGGCCGGTCTGTTTTTGGTTCCGCCGTTCCGGGGGGCGTCGATCTGTGGTGCTGTAGCCCCTGATCTCCACCGGGTTTGCCCGAGGCAAACCGCCAGTGACCTGCCTCCAAATCCCGCCCCCCATAAGGCTGGGGATTTGGAGGCAGGTCACTGGCAAGCCCGCGCCTCAGAGAGCCGTTGGCTCGCTTCGTCGGGGCTGTCTTTTTCCCTCCGGCCCCAGCGTTGTGGGGCGCGGGCCTCCGGGAAAAAGACGGTTGGTCGTGGCAGCGATGGCCCCGGAACATATCGTTCCGAAGCCATCGACTTACGCCCAACAGGGAGAGGTGCAGCCCGTCCGACACCGAGGATGGTGGACAGGTTGCAGCTCCCATTTTGCGCGATCACCCCGGCTCTTGTCACGGGTCAAGAGCCGGACGGCACGAGTGTGCCTGGTGATGCTTTGCGGCGACGTTCGCGGGCGCGGTGGCGTTTGTCATCTGCGAGAGGGGAGGGCGCATGGCCAGCTACCACCTCTCTGTGAAGACGATCAAACGCAGCGCCGGACGCACCGCGACCGCGGCGGGGGCTTACCGTGCCGGGGAGCGTATCGAGTGCCAGCGGGAGGGCCGGGTGCATGATTACACCGCCAAGCGCGGCATCGAGGAGACCTTTATCCTGACCCCCAAAGACGCCCCGTCCTGGGCGCAGGATCGGTCCGCGCTCTGGAACGCCGCCGAGGAAAGCGAGACCCGGCGCAATTCCGTCACCGCCCGCGAATGGGAGCTGGCGCTGCCCTCCGAAATCAGTGCAGAAGACCGGTCGCAGATCACCCGTCAGTTCGCCGAGGAACTGGTCAGTCGCTACGGCGTGGCCGTCGATGTGGCGATCCATGCGCCGCACCGGGAAGGCGATCAGCGCAATCATCATGCCCATGTTCTGACCTCGACCCGCAAACTGGAATCGGAGGGGTTCACGGCCAAGACCCGTGTTCTCGATTCCGCGAAAACCGGCGGGGCCGAGATCGAGCAGATGCGTGGCCTCTGGGCCGAGTTGCAGAACCGGGCGCTGGAACGGGCGGGCGAGGTGGAGCGGGTCGATCATCGGTCACTGGAAGCGCAGCGGGAGGATGTTCTGAGTCAGGGCGATGCGCTGAAAGCCGAGGAGCTGGACCGCAATCCGGAGGTGAAGCTGGGGCCAGCGGCTAACGCGATGGAGCGGCGTGAGAAGGCGGCGGCCGAGCGCGAGGGCCGGGAGTATGTGCCGGTCACAGAACGCGGCGCTGTTGTCCATGCCGCCCGCCAGGCCCGCGCCGCCTTCCGCGAAATGCGCGAACGGCTGGACATCGCGCGGGAGACCTACGGGATTGAGCGCGAGGCAGGGGAGGGGCGTGTGTCCGCCGGTCTGGCGGCGCTAAGGGCTGCGACATCCAAGGGCCGGGTCACGGATGACGTGCGGGAGCGGTTGGCGTGGATCACAGATCGAGGCCGGGATCGCGGTGGGCAGAGTGACGAAGAACAGGGCAGAGGGCGCAATTACGCCCGCGACCGGCTGAAAAGCATTCTGGACCGCGATGCAGCGCAGGGGCCGCAGGCGGCTGTTCACAAGTTGGAGGGGCACAGTGAGCTTGAGCAGGGCGGGGAGGTCGAGCGTGAAAATCGCAAGCCATCCGTGAAGGAGCGTCTTGAAGAGGTGTTGAACAAGCCCCGCGAAAAGCTGGAGATCGAGGACGCGCGCGAGGTTCACAGCGAGAAAGAGGTCGAGAAGGATCATGAGATAGACAGGGAGGTGGATCGTGACCGTGGCCTCAGTCACTGACCTACCACCTGTCTTCGACGGGATTGAGGCGGTGTGAAGTCGTTTCCCCATCCCTCATAGAAATGTTCGCCTTAGAGAATACGGTATCCGACTTGTCTAGCGCGATAGGTATCCCGATCAATCGGCTGACGGCGGGTCAGAAGAGTTTTGCGGGATGGTTGGTCATGCTCAACCAGTTGCAGTTGGGTAGACCCGCAGGAGACATGCCGATGTGACAGTTTACACCGTCTCAAATGGGTTAGAATTACCGTAATGTGACGCTTGGCGAGTTGTGCAAACCCAAAAGTTGCACGCAAAACAGCGTGTTCATGGCCTGTTCTTCATAAAGCCCAAGTACGCAGCTTCGGTCCAGTTGGGCCTTCTACGTCCCGATTCCCTCGACAACGAGGCGGACGATGCGCCTGACCCCGTCTGAGCCAATTTCGCTCGTTTCCAAGGCTGACAGCATGGCCTGGGCGTAGAGGCCCAGAAGGACGAGCGACAGGAACCCGGCATCCTCGTCTTGACGAATCACGCCCTGAGACTGGCCCAGCCGGATTGCGTCGATGACAACGCCTTGAAGAGATGGGTCCTCAGGAGGTGAAGCGGTCGGGCGAAGGCGTGGTGCGAGCGCGCGTCGGGCAAGGTCGGGGTTGGCGGTGCACCATTTTGAGCTGTCGCAAAGGATCGTCGCCAGCAAGTCCAGGGCGGGCTCGCCAGATCGGATCGCAGGTCCGTATAGCGGCTCTGTTTGCGCACCTGCCCGTGCAATGACCGCATCAGCCAGTGCTTCTTTGGACGAGAAATGGTTGTAGACCGTCTTCCGTGTCAGGCCTGCCCGCGCCGCAATTGCCTCGACCTTCGCGGCTTCGTAGCCCATTTCCCGGAACACCATTTCGGTCGCATCCAGAATGCGGGCGCGGGATCTAGCGGTTCGAGGGTTGAGGGATTTAGCGTCAGTCATAGTGAAACGCTGACCCGGGTGTGAACTTTTGTAAAGCAACTCCTAGCAGTTATTTACACATGTGTGTAAATATCGATACGGTACCACTTATCGCCGCGTTCTTGATGTGAGGGCGCGCGAACGGCTAGCAAGGAGTCCGTCAATGTCCGAGATCATCTTCTACACAAATCCCATGTCACGCGGGCGCACTGTGCGTTGGATGCTCGAGGAATTGGGGCAACCTTACGAGACGCGAGTATTGGATTATGGGTCGCAGATGAAATCGCCAGACTATTTAGCGATTAACCCTATGGGTAAGGTTCCGACTGTGCAGCATGGACTCTCAGTGGTGACCGAAGCCGCTGCCTGTTGCGCTTATCTTGCCGCTGCGTTCCCCGAAGCCGGGCTTGCCCCTGCTCCAGGCACCCCTGAGAGCGCGGCTTACCTGCGCTGGATGTTTTTCGCGGCTGGGCCAAGTGAGACGGCGATCACCAACGCCGCCTTTGGATTTGATTTGCCTGACGACCCTCAGGTTCGGGGGCGATCTGGGTATGGTTCGCTGGAACTGGTCGCCGATACGCTCGCCTCGATGCTTTCGGACGGGCGTGACTATGTCACCGGGGAGGAGTTCAGTGCGGCGGATGTCTATGTGGGCTCGCAAATTCTCTGGGGTAGAAGGCTGGACACGTTGCCAGATCGACCAGGTTTCGCAGAATATACTCTGCGCTTGACGGCGCGTCCCGCAGCTGTACGGGCGCGCGAAATCGATAACGCGCTAATGCCGCCGCCGAGTTGATACCGATGGGTATAAGAGTGGATTGGTCGAAAACGGTCGTTTACGCGCGCGCAAGTCGGCGGCTGTGCGGGACGAAGTTAGCTTTCGCCGCGGTTGCCCGGATGTCTGCTTCGATACTATTGCCTCTTCAGCGCGACCAGAGCTCCGGCCGACAGGATCACGGCAATGCCGATCCAAGTTTGGATTTCAGGCCAGTCCCCAAAAGCAACAAAACCTACGATCACAGCGGCGACGATCTCCAAATACACAAGCGGTGCAAGTAAGCCTGCCGGTGCAAAGCGGAAAGCTGCTATCGAAAGTCCATGCGACAGGCTTTGCAGAACGCCCACAGCAGCAAAAAGGCCTACAAACGCAACGATCCCGTCGAGCCCTGACCAAAGTGCAAAGGGTGTCAAAATAATCGCGCCGAGTACAGCTTGATACGCAAGGGCAGCCATGGGCGGTGCTTGGCGTGCCGCGAGCCTCGTTGCCAGCATGTAAAACGCAAATAGGATACCAGCCAGCACGGCCCAAAGGATGTTGAGGTCAAAGTCGCCTTCCGGACGCATGACGATGATGACACCGATAAAGCCTCCAACAACAGCAACGATTATTGGAATGGTGAGCCGTTCTTTCAAAACAACTGGAGCCAATGCCGCCGCGACAAATGGTGCTACGAAGTATGCAGATATCGCGTTTGCCAGGGGAACAGTGCGGATCGACAAGAAGAAGACGGTCATGGACGCGACAAGCAGTAGCGTTCGTGCTGTCTGAGACCCTAGGCCAGCCGGTAAGAGTGCTGCGCTTCCATGAAGCTTCAGCGCAATCGGTACCGCGACGATTGCCGCAGACACATACGTACCCCATGCGATGATAAAGACCGGCAGCGCATCAGTCATATACTTCGCTATGCCATCCCTAATTGGGATGACGAACATGGCGGCAGCCATCAGGATGAAACCAAGAACAACCCTGTCGCCCGGCAACGCATTTTCTCTTTTAGTTTCGGCCAATTCTTAGCTCTGCCCCCAACTGAAACGCTGAGGCTGTAGCTTCGCGCAGAAACCCATGAACATCAACAAAGCAGCCCTTCGTGCAAACCGTAGCATCTGTGAACATGGGCTCGAAGCACACCAATACATTCGCAGAAGTGTGCCGCTTGGCATTTGTTGCACAAAGGAGTGTTTTTGCACGCGGCGCTGTGTCCGGTATCGGGACGAAACGGACCTTTGGATGATGGCTACTGCGCTCGCTTAAATGCAGCTGTCGCTACACCCATTGCAATCAACGCGCTGCCGCCAAGACGGGAGAACCAAGCTAAAACAGATGGCTTTGCAATTTTTGTTCGTAGCTTATCTGCCAAAAGCGCATACGCGAGGGCATTGATTGCCGCCAACCCAACAAAGGTGACAACCAAAATCGTGAATTGAGGCATAAGTGGGCTGTCAATCACAACGAACTGCGGCACGAAAGCGATGAAGAAAACGATTGATTTTGGGTTTAGTGCAGTAACTGCCGCCGCGTGTCCGAATACGCTGGATGCGCTGGTTTCTGTAACCTTCTCAAGATCACCTAGCGAAGCCGTTGATGCACTTCGAAAAAGTCTGATGCCTAGATAGACAAGGTATACTGCTCCGACCCATTTCAGGACGGTGAAGAGAGTAGCGGAAGCCAGAACCAAAGCACCCAATCCGGCTAAGGATGCTGACATTGCAATAAAGTCACCAAGGGCTACGCCTCCGACTGTTGCGATCGCTACCCGTTTACCTTGACTTATCGCATAGCTGAGAACGAGCAAAACCGTCGGTCCGGGTATGAGCAAGAGCGCTATAGAAGCTGCGACAAACGCCAACCAAATCTGAAAATCCATGGGAATACCTTTCTAACTTTTAATGTAGCCATCCACAGCTACATCAAACAGTAAAGAGGAAATCAGCGCTTCGGTTTCTGCGGTGCGGAAAAACGCTAAAAGGGCTCACAGCCGACCAATGCGTGCGCAGAATGCCCTACACTAAGATTCTGTCTCGCAAAGGTCCAGTTGCGCAACACTTCCCTGCCTCCCTGACGCGGCGAAGGCCGTTACCTGCCTGCGACCCCAACGAACACACGGCCATTTATCGTGAAAAATGGCGTCCCCTGCCCTGCCCCGTCTTGTTGCAAATATATGTTGCGAATTAGCTTGATTGAGCAACAAGAAAGCGCAACACTGTTTGCATGAACCTTGGCTATGCCCGTGTATCCACCGACGACCAGGCCACCGCAGCGCAGCTCGACGCGCTGCGCGCGGCTGGATGTGAGCGTGTTTTCGAGGAACGCGCATCCGGTGGCCGGTGGGATCGACCGGAGCTGCACCGAATGCTCGACCAGCTCCGCGAAGGCGACGTGTTAATCGTCTGGAAGCTCGACCGTCTATCGCGGTCGCTGAAAGACCTTCTGTCCATCATGGAGAAGATCGACGCGGCTGGAGCCGGATTCCGGTCGCTGACCGAGGCCATCGACACAACCACGCCCGCCGGGCGCATGATGATGCAAATGGTGGGCGTCTTTGCCGAGTTCGAGCGTGAGATGATCCGCGAGCGGACTCGGGCCGGTCTGGAGCGCGCCCGCAAGAAAGGACGCCACCCAGGGCGGAAGCCGAAGCTGTCGGACGACCAGCGCGCGGAAATTCGCGACCTGGTGCTTTCCGGCAAACGCACGGAGGCCGAAGCTGCACGTCTCTTCAAAGTCCATCGCTCCACGATCAGCCGCCTTATGCGGGAGACATCTGATGCAGCAGCTTGAGATGTTTCCTAAGGACATCCGCATCGAGCGAGTGGACCCAGAGGCGAATATGTATCGCTTCTATCGGCTGCGCTTGATGCCAGACCTGTTTGGCGGCGTGTCACTGTTGCGCGAGTGGGGCCGGATCGGCACCCAGGGCAGGCATCGGATCGAGCTGTTTGAAGATGAAGGCCGCGCGGCCGACGCGATGG
>NZ_JAYLLH010000048.1:0-13074 GCF_035818635.1 Mesobacterium hydrothermale
TTTGGCGGGCAGACCCCAACGACATCATCGCCGCAAGAAATCGAGGGTTCCAAATGTTGGATTCAATCCACTAGGGCTGGGAATCTTTCCGATGATGGCGGCCTCGATCGCGGTGTTCCTGGGATACAACGTGCGAGTCTGGGGCTTTCCGCTGGTGGCCGTCGCGATCCTGATGGCGGGGTATACCCTGCTGACCGTGTTGATCTGGTACTACTTCGGTGCGGAAGACATGAACAAATACCTCGTCACCAAGCTGGGCGGCGAGCCGAGGATGCTGTTGGATGGCCGGCCAAACGTGCGCGATGTGTTGGTGAATAACGCCCAGGGCCTGCTGGGGCGGTTCATGGCGATCCTGATGACCACGGTCTTTCCCTATATCGTACTTGGTTCCTTGTTTGGCGTGTCCGCTGGGGGCCGCGCACTGATCAAGGTTGCCTTTCTCTGGACCCGCCGGCTGCGGGGCGGCCCGGCCCATGCCGCCATCGTTTCCTCTGCCATGTTCGGCACGATTTCCGGTGGTCCTGTGGTCAACGTGCTGTCCACGGGCGTATTAACCATTCCAATGATGCTGAGACGTGGGTTCAGCCCCCGGTTCGCCGGTGGGATCGAGGCCGCGGCCTCGTCCGGGGGGCAGATCATGCCGCCAGTCATGGGGGTTGCGGCCTTTGTCCTGTCGGCCATGACCATCGTCCCGTACAGGGATGTCATCGTTGCTGCCACGCTGCCGGCGCTGGCCTATTTCGGTTGCTTGTTCCTGACCGTGGTCTTCCAGGCCCGCAAGCAGGGAATCGAGGCGGTTGGCAAGGTCAGCGAAGACATGCGTCTGACCCGCACAGACATGTTGCACCTGCTCATGATCTTTCTGCCGATCCTGTTGATCCTGCTGCTGCTGCTTACCCCGAAAGAGGCAATTGGCTGCGGGCCTTTGTCTGGTCTCTGGGGTGTCACACGGATCGTCAGCGAAACCGGCTGTCGTGCCGAAAACCTGCCCTGGTTCCTGGAACTGATCCAGAATTCTGCAGGCGATGCCGGTTCTGCCGGCTGGTGGGCGACAGCGCTGCTGGTGGTCCTGTTCTTTCTCGACCAGGAAATCCGTCGCCAACCCGGAAAGATCCTCAGCGCGCTTGCGGATGCGGGGCTTCTGGTCAGCCGGCTCTACCTGATGTTCCTGGCGGTTTCGGTGATCGACTTCTGCCTGAATTTCACCGGTCTTTCGAACTATATCGCAATCGATATCGTCGGCTGGCTGCGCAATTCCGGTGTCGATATCGGGGAAAGCCCGGCCTTTCTTTTCGTTGCGCTGCTGGCAACCATGCTGATGGCTATTGTGCTGGGCATGGGGATGCCGACGGTGCCTGCCTATATCAACGTGGCCTTGCTGATGGGGCCGATGCTGGTTGGGCTGGGGATCGCAACCTTCACCGCGCATATGTTCGTGTTCTACTTTGCCGTCGCTTCTGCGATCACGCCGCCTGTTGCGATCGCTGCCTTTGCGGCAGCGTCAATCACCAAGGCGGACCCGATGGCAACTGGGGTCGCCGCGGTCCGCGCGGGGATCGTGATGTTCATCATCCCTTTCATCTTCGTGTTCTACCCGGAACTTTTGTTGATCGAACAGGCGCAATTGAACCCTCTGCCCGGAGGAGACCGCTTTCTGCCCGGTTTCGATGGCGGGATTCACCTGCTGCATCTGCTGGGTCTGTTCGCGCGTCTTGCATTTGCGCTTTATCTGCTGGCCAGTGTGTTAGCCCGGTTCGAAACCCGTGCCATGGGACGCGCCGAAATGGCGCTGCGCCTGGCGCTGGCGGCGATCATCATGCTGAAGGCGCCCTATCTTCATGTTGCCGGGATCCTTGTGGCGATTGCCGTGATGCTCTGGCACCGCAGAACACCTGACCCAGGGACTGTGCAAGTGTAAATCTGAGGACGGTCCCTGCGTGGTCCTGCTCTTTTCAGCGTTTCCGAGCCGCAAGGTCGGTGTGGAAAGCGATCGTGATTGGGCCTTGTGCAAGCTCTAAACGCCCAAGGTTCCAAGGGTTTAGACAACATCTTTGGAAACAGTTGGAGCCGCGTCAAAGAGGCTGACCCGACTGCAGTGTCCACAAGCCGAACTTCACAAATTTCGTTCGATTTGCCTATGGACACCGCCGCATCCATCGACTAGAACGCGCCAACCTCATATTCAGGTTACCTTGCCCGGGTAGCTCAGGGGTAGAGCAGTGGATTGAAAATCCTCGTGTCGGTGGTTCGATTCCGCCCCCGGGCACCATTCAAACTCTTGATTTTGCTCTACATTCATCTTTGAGCCTTTCAGGGTTTGACAGTTTTCTTGAAGGGTTTGACAACTTTCGATCTGCGTTCGTTCTCTTTTTCCAGCGCCTCCATCGTGATCCGGTTGCGGTCTGCAAGGTTGGCAGATCGGGAATAGTGACGGGCCATCGACGGGGTTTTCTGTCCTAGCAGGTCCGCAATCTGGCGTTCCTCAAGCCCCGCCTCGCGTAGCGTCGTCGCAACGGTATGTCGCAGCCCCTTGAGGGTCAGGCCGGGTTGCACTGCGTCCTCAGCCTCCAGCTTCTTCTTGAAGCGGTGCCAGACAGTCGAAAAGCCGTTGTAGGTCCAAGGCTTCCCGGTGGACGTGGCAAGGATTGTCACCGCATCGTGGGCGGGTGCAGCGTCCAGAGCCGCTTGCAGCGTCGGACCGATAGGAATAGCGACTTCCTCGCCTGTCTTGCCGCGAACACCCCAGATCGTGTCGTGGTCAATCTGGCGACGGGTCAGCTTGAGTGCGTCAGATGGATCAAGGCCGGTGTTCATAATTAGCGCAATCGCCACCCGGACATGGGGTGCGGCCCGATCCAACACAACGGTGCGCTCCTCGACCGTCCATGGGCGGTTGGCATACGGTCGATCTTTCGGGCGCGGTTTGGGGATAACGCCCGCTGCATAGTCCCGGTCGATCAGACCCTTTGGAATGGCGTAGCGGAAAACTTGGCTCAGGAAGGTGCGGACCATATTTGCGCGCCGCCAGCCGATCTTGCCCGACGCCTTGTCATGGATACCCGATACAAGGGGCGTCGTGATCGCGGACACGGGTGTGTCACGTATGGGGTGCAGGAAGTCAGCGCACTTGCGATAGTCGCGCTTGGTGGCGTCCGCCAGATTGCCAAAGTGCTCAGTCTGGAAGTAGGCATTGACCAGCCCGCCAAGCGTTCCCGGCTTGGGGGCGTGCGCTTTTCTCGCTTCGGCAATGGCTGCGATACGCGCGCATTCGGCGAAAAACTCAGCCGATCCCAGGGGGGTCTTTTCCAAGTCGATCTTATGGCCCGTAGCGCGATGATAGCAGCGCGGTTTCCCGTGCCGGTCATCGAATATCTTGAAGCCCTTTACCCTGATCCGCGTCATCATAGTTTGCCAAGAATGGCGTCCTGCGTCGTCATCTCGGCCCCTTCCTTCATTTCGTCAATCCAGCGGTCCAAGTCGCGCTTGTCCCATGCCCTCGCACCGGGACGAATTTCGAGCGGCTGGACGGGGCATGACGCCTTGAAGTGCTTGACGGGCAAGCCGGTGTAGGAAGCGGCCTCGGTCTGGCTTAGCATACGCTTTTCAATGACGCTGATATTGAGGTTCGCATTGCCCATTAGTCAGTTTCCAAACGCGAAAACGCGACTTCGACCACAAGGCCGATGTTCACAAAGACAAAATCGGTGCTGCCCAACGGCAGGGCTTCACGGTCATGGACGGTCGCAGTCAAAAGGTCGCCAGTATCGTCGTCATGGGCGAGAAGCAGACGGAACGTCCGCAGGAACGCAATCAAGGCTTCCTTGGGGGTGTGACGATATTGGATCAGCATTCCGGCTTTTCCTTGGATTAGCGCAAACGCAATATCGTTCGCCTGATCGACCTTAATTCCCCATTCGACCAGCCGACGCATCACGGCCAGAACCGCGATGTCCCCAAGCGTGAATTGGGTCCACTTTGCCCCAGTGTGATCTGAGAAAAGCGTGATCTGATTCCGCTGGAGCCAGTTACGCAGAACCTTTGGCTTCACGCCAATGGCATGGGCAGCGTCCGAAAACCGGATTTTGATCTGCGTAAGCTGGTTCATATCATGCCCTCTTGAGTACCTTTTATAAACATACTCACATGAGCACCTTCCCGTCAAGCGGTGACTTTCCCCATCCTGATACGGTTCAGTTCATCCGCCGACTTTTGAGCATCTGCCACAAACGCCTCCATGCCTGACAACGTCGAATAAAAAGCCGACACCGCCGGGTTGGCGTCGCACAGGTCCAGTTCGCTCACTGCAAGGATTTCCATGCAGGCAACAGAACCACGAATGCGCGAAAGTGCGTGGTCCAAATCGTCTAAGTGCCGAACAAGGTTTGGATTTGATGCTTCGGACATTGTCTTGCTCTCCTGATCGGGTTATCAACAATTATTGTCGATATAGAGGTGAGACCCATGCGTCAACAATTTTTGTTGAAATGACCCCAGCGCAATGCAGAGCAGCACGGGCTTTGCTCGGAATGACGCAGACAGAATTGGCCGATGCTGCGGGCTTCGGCCTGTCAACAATTGTGGACTTTGAGAAAGAACGGCGGGTGGTATCGACAACTGCACGGGCCCGTATGCTGGACGCCCTAGAAGATGCTGGCGTTGAGTTCATTGCAGAGAACGGCGGCGGCGCGGGTGTTCGCCTGCGCCACCGCCGGGATTGACCGCCGCGCCTTGGAGGAAGCCTAGGCCGCGATCTGTCAGGGTTTACCCACTCACTGACTAACGGGATCACTTCGGGCGGGATGCCCTGTCAGACAAAAGCCCATGGCGTGATCAGCCATTCCGTTGCCGTGGCGATGCCGTGCCACGGCATTTCACCTTTCCCAATCCACCATACGCATGGCCCCGGACACGTCAGCGGGTGGTATGCCCGCCTCTTTGGCCTCTGCCATCGTCTTGATAATCGCAGACAGGGCGCGCGCGCGTCCGCCAGCGTCGAAGGCTTGCAAGGGCCGGATGGTGTCAATCGTTACCTCTGCCCCCAGCTTGGCCGAGGCTTCATCCGCCAGCAGCGCGGCGATGGGTTGCAAGGTCCAGATCGCCAGTTGCCTTTGCGCCTCCCGCACCATCGGCCCGGTAGTGGACGGGTTTGCCAGTCCGGGCAGGATGCCAAAGGCCATGTTGATGCCGTCCCGTGCCGCTGCCAGCGTTTCCTTGGTCATGGATTTCGACAGATCGGGGGACAGATCATCAGGGGCTTTGCCAGAGTTCGGATGCATCCCGGCCGCAACGGCATGGGCGGTGCCCTCGAAAATCGTCACCAGCCCGCGCCGCCCCCGGAATGCCCCGCGCATCATCTCTGCATCGGCACTGTCATTTTCCGGCGCATGGACGATCTGGGAACCGATTGGCGAGTTCTCGTATACATCGGTCAGGGCCGTTTCCACGGCATTCAGCAGGCCCGCCGTCAGGCTGGCGCGCTTGAGCGGGGCCGTGCCGTAATAGGGGGCCGCAGCATCGCAGCCGATACGGATATGCAGTACCTCGCCCGCAAGTGCCGTTTCCGTGCGTCCTCCACCTGTTTCAGAGACAGAGACGCGGTAGGCCGTGGGCATGGCATTGCGGGTGCGCAGATCCCAGTCCGAACACGGCACAAGCCTGTCACGGATCAAAAACACCGCCTCACCCCGCAAGGCCAATTGCCGCCCCAGCAGGGCCATTTCCTGCCGCCCCAGAAGGTTTGTCCCTGCCACATCGGCCATGCTCAGACCGTGTTCCCAAAGGCTGACGCAGCTTTGCGCCGTGGCGGTCAATTCCGCGATGCCGCGCTTGCCAGAAATATAGCTTTCGCGGGCGGCGATGATTTCAGCGGTGAAGCCCGATGCCGCCGAGCGGGTTTCCGGGGGTTGTCGTTTGAACCATCCGAACATGTCAGGCCCTCCAGCGTTGGCGTGGGTTGGTCAGGTTGCGCCGTGCCGGGGCGGTCAATTCCCATGCCCGCGCCTCGATCTGGGCTTGCGGGTATGCGGGCTTCGTCACGGCGCTGATTTCCACCAGATCGGCGCGATGCACGATCCGCAGAAGGCCATCACCTTCCCGCCGGATTTCTTCGCCGCCATCGGGAACACCAAAGCCGGGGGAGATACCGCCCACAAGCCCCGCCGCCAAGGTGCCGAGGAAGTCCCGCACAAAGCTGACCTCGCGCATGGCCGCACTGATACGGGCATCAAACTCAAGGCCCGAATCGGTGTCAGTCAGGGTCAGACTGCCCGCCCCACGGCTTGCCAAGGGTGCCGCGAAGTCATGGTTTGCCAACAGGTGAATATCCTGCCCACCCTCGATCCGGGCGGCGAAGGCGCGCGCGGCGAACATCTCCCGCCGTGGGTTTGGCCCGCCACGCAGTTCTGTGGCCGAGCCGTAGGGAAAACGGCCTGCCAGACGGGTTTCCCCATCTGGCAGGGTGCGGACCTCAAGCCCGCCGCTATGCGCCCCCCAGAGCATTATTGCAGCCCGGTCAGGATTTCAGTCTGAACCGAACGCGATACGGTCAGGTCAACCGTGGTGAGCGCAGTCAGACGCAAGCCGCCGGATGCCGCATCGCTGTAAGGATCCCGGATCAGGTCTACTGCTCCCCAGCTAGCGACGAAGAAAGGCGGAACGCCGCCCACGGTTGTTGTCATGACTGCGACCGATTCAGCCGGATCACCCACCGGGACAGGCAGGGCATTGCTCGACATGTTGACCTTGCCCAGCTTGGCGACAAGGCGATCCCATTCCGAGATTGCCGTGCCAGCGATCAGATCATCATCCATGCCGTCGAAGAGTTCGGGGCGCAGAAGCAAATTGACCGCTCCGGGGCCGCTGGCCGCGTTCGCCGTCATGAAGCGCACCGCCGCTGCACGGAACGCGGCATAGGACGCAGCCGCACCAATGGAAGTTTCGGTAATACCCCAGCCCGCAGCCCCAGCCAAAAGCCCGGTCGGTTCACCCGCTGCGCCGGAGCCTTGGAACACCGCCTTGTCCAGCGCTTCCGAGATTGCCCCGTTCATGTCACGGCGCACGGCTTGCTCAAGGCCCGCGCCCGATTGCTTGAGTGCCTTGCGGGTGATCTTCATGGTGATGCCGAGCGTGTTGTCCGGCTTCATGGGGCGGTCCAGCGTGGTATAGGCGAACGGCCCCGGCGCGTCCTGACCTTCGCCGCCAACCCAGCCTGCACTCACTGCCGAGGTGGTGACGGGGTATTCAACCTCACCGACACCCACGTTGATCATGCGTCCGCCCATGCGGGTCGCGGCGCTGTCCGCAAAAAGACGGTCGATGATGGGCGCGGTGCGCATCGGGTTCGGGGTGCCGTCCGAAGTGGTTTCACCTGCGCGCATTTCCAATGCTTCCCACGGCACGGGGACGCCACGATAGCCGCCTTGGCTGCGCAGTTCCGATACGATTTCGTCCGTCGCACCGTCCAGCTTGCGGCCTTCATCGAGCAAAAGCGCCACCTGACGCATCTCAAAGCGGCCCATCATTTCCGACCAGTCTTTGTCCGAGCGGGTTTCCAGTTCCTCGCCCGCCTCGCGGCGTTCGGTGTCTTCCGCGATCAGCGCAGCGCTGTAACGCATCTCATTGGTGACGTATTCGCGGTCAAGGTCCTGCATCGACCGTTGTTCGTCCTCGGTCGGTTTTTCTTTGCCTGCGAGGGTTGCCAGTTCTTTGCGAATTTCCGACTGACGGCGGCTGATCTTCACTGAATCAAGCATGGTATACTCCTGTTTTGCTTGGTTTCGAGAGGTCTTCAACAAGCTTGGACCAAGCCTGACGCTTGGGGTCCGGGGGCTTGTGCCCACATTCGAGGCGCGTCTTGGCTGTGTGGCAGGACGGGCAGAGAGACTGGAGATTGGCGGGATCGAACGCCTTTTCGGGGCAATCTCGCACCGGGCGGATATGGTCCACCTCAAGGCGACCACGCGCGCCGCATTTGACGCAAGCGAAGCCATCGCGCTCAAGGATTTCCATGCGCAACACTTTCCAGCGCTTGGTGCGCAGGATCGGCTTGGAATGTCTGTGGAAACGGCTGCTCATGCGAATATCACCCTTGATTTGCGACGGGTCCGGTTGTGCTGGCGGATGCCTTCGGCCACGGCGATCACGCTGGCCTGCACAGGGTCGATTCTGCCCGTGCTTCTGGCCTTGGTCAGTTTGAGGTTGTTCATGTCGTCGCGGGTCACGACCGCATCCGCGAAGGCCGAGCGCAGCAAGAGCGAGGGGCTTGTTTTGACATGACCCTCAAAGCAGGCACGGCGGAAGCGTTCGCAATCCTCGTTACTGTCCTTCCAGACTGTAGAGCGCCAGATCATTGGGGAGCGGATATAGGCCCGCTCAAGCGCCTCGCCCAATTCCGCCCGCTTGTATCTGTCCGCGATAATGGCGGTGACGGTCTCGCCTTCGACATGCTCCATGACCTTTACCAGCCACGGGGCCACGGGAACGGTCTGTTCGCCCAGCGTGGTCAACTCGCCGCGCTCCTGCATCTCGACATAGCGCATGTTCACGCCGTCTTTCTGGCCGCGATCCAAGAGCGTGGGCTGTGAAGGGAAGGTGCCAGTGACCTCAAGGCGTCCGGTCTCAGGCCAGTAATAGGCCGCTGCCGACATGCTGGCCGAGCCGCCGAGGTCCAGACCGACGATCAGCTTGCCTTGGCGCGGCGGCAACTCCGTCTCTTCGCAGTTCAGCCATTCGTCAGGGGTCAACAGCAGGTCGCGGGTCTCGCCGCTGACACGCTCGTTTCGGTTGTAAAGCCGGAAGGTGCTAAGGCTCGATCCACCGCGCGCGATCGAGGTCTTGGCGGTCTTTTCCAGCCAGTCGATGCTTGAGCCGATGCCGTGAAGCGCGCCGGGGTTAGCTTCGATCAGGCTTTCCAGATCATCGGCGGGCAGGCCGGGTGCGGGGCGGTGCTCTTGGATGTAGACGCCGGGCTGGGGGTTATCGATCCACTGCGAGAAGGGATGCGCATCATCCGGCGCGGATGTGGAGATGATCAGCGCCCGCCCGCCGCGCTTGCCAAGGCCCGATAGAAGCGCCGCCTCAAGGTCATTGCCTTTGTCCAGCGGCCAGTGACCGCGCTCATCCATCAGCACCAGCACGGGCGCGCCGCCGAGCGCGCTCTTGGCGTCTGCTGCGATCACGCGGGCCACATGGCCACCGCCATCGCCTTCATACTCGATTTCCAAGCGCGGGTTTTTGCGAAACACAAGGTCGCGGCGAATTTCAAGGGGCAGGTATTCCGCGAAGGCCACCATGAAGTTAAAGGCGATGCGGCCCTGTTCGCGTGTCCGGGCGGCGATGATGATTTCCCGGCGGGGCTGGCCGTCCCAGATGCCCAGAAGCGCACAGAGCGCCACCGCAGCCGAGAATGCCGTCTTGGCGTTTCCGCGTCCGATGGACAAAACTGCGATCTGGGTCTCAGGGTCCAGCGCGCCTTTGAGGAAGTCCACGAAGTAGGGCGGCACGGTCATCGGCTCGCCCGCTTTCGGGCCTTCGGGGATCTTCAAATTGCTTTCGATGAAGGTTTTGGCGGCTTCCCAAGCGGGCAGGCCGGATTCGGCGTTGCGAGCGCGAACAGAAAACTCTCCCTCCCGGTCCCCTAGGTCAAAGGAATCTTGGGCATTGGGACCATTTGCAGTGAAGCCAGTCATTTCTTCGTTCGTCTCTCTGCTCTCGTGCCGTAGCACTACGTTTCAATCGTTGCGCTCTTACCCCTCTGCTCAATGGTGAGGGTTGGAGCGAAGGGCATAGGACGACTGCCCACACCCGAAGGTCTGGCAGTCCCTATGCCCTCTGCGTGAAGTCACCTGCTCAACGGAGCCGGGCCATCGCTTGGGCCTGATCAGTCGTGCGTTCCCGCTGACCAGTTGGTTGCTGCTTGCGACGCATGAACGCTGCGCCGGGGATCGGGCCTCAACCTTTCGGACTGCCCTTGGCATATGATCCCGCCCGTGGTATGCCTTCCCGTAAGTCTGGGGCCACCGTTGTTGACCCGAACCCCCAGATACGGCCCCGCGTTCAAAGTGCGCGGGGTCACTTCGTTTTCACCTCTCGATCAACTCAAGTTCTTCATGCGGCGCGTGGATCAGGTCACGGACCATGCGGCGCATGATTGCTGCTTCTTTCGGGGACGGATGCCACGACGCGCGCTTGGACTTGCGGGCAATGCTCTTGGCAAAGCCACGCTCCCACTCGTCCCCATCGACCATGGCGCGGCGGATAACGCGCGGCCATTTCAGGGTCATGATTTCGTCCAGTTCCAGATCGGTCACACCGCCACCCCGCGATACCGGGCGGCGATGCGCGCCGTGTGGGGAGACAGACCATTGTGACCACGCCGCAGGTCCCAACCCGCGTCCTGCATCAAGGCCGCTTGGCTGATAATCGCTTGGGCAATGTCGTCAGGGACGGCGGTGTGATCGGGGCCAAACCCGGCCTGATACTCGATCTTCAATCCTGCGTGGGCCTCACGGATTTCGGGCGGTAGCGCGCCATCATCGGTGATAAACAGCATCGGACGGGGGCCGCGCCAGAATGTCAGTTGTGCCGCTGTCAGCGGGTATTCCTGCCCATCAGCCGCGACGACCGAGACTGTGATTTGCGCGCCATCCTGCACCGGACCAATGGGCAGGCGGATGCCCGTGCCAAGCGGGGCCTGATACATGGTGCAACGGACCGTCTGATTAATCAGGGCAAGTTGGCCGTGCTCTTCAAACTCCAACGCCGCCGCGCGCACCTTGCGGTAGGCGTCGGATTCCAGTTCGGGGTCTTCGCCCTGCATCAGGTGCATACCTTCGAGGAAGGCGGCTTCGTCAACGGGCAGAGTGTCGGGGCGGGTCCGGGTGATCTGCATCAGTCTTTCCCCTCGATAATCATGGTGATGTGGGTGCGGCGCTCGCTCAGGCGGGGCGGCTCTTTGATGCCGTAGACGCGGCCACGATGCTTGATGCGCCACGTGCGCTTGACCTCACGGGCCTTGGCGCTGGCGCGGATGGTCAGGACGCCGGGCGCTAGTCCCTGCAAACTGCCACCGATAAGGGCCTCCTGACCGCCTTTGAAGTCGATATGGGCGAAGGCGCGAAACTGGTCTTCCCAGCGATACAGGCGGTTTCCTGCGCCATCGTCACCAGTCTCGACCTTGGCTTGGAAGGTCACCGCCTCTTGCATGGGGAAAGGACGCTTCATGCCGCGATCTCAACTTCCGAGATGTAGCGGCGGAAGGCCATTTGTTCATGTTCGGGCAAGGCTTCATATGCCGCCAATGCGTAAGCCTTGCGCTCTTTCAGAGAAGCAAAAGACGCCCACCAGCGCGCATCATCCATCGGGTTGAGGAAGGTTGGCAGAGGATAGTCGGCAAATTTGAGAACGGACTCTGCTACCAGTTCGGCTTGTTCCGGGGTGTCCAGTGAACGCAGTGCAGCCCATGCCAGCGCCGCGCGTTCTTCGGGCGTCATGCGGGCCATCGCTACCAGCGAAAAGCCTTCCCAAGCGTCATAGCCGCCAAGGGTCAACGTGTAGCCCATCATGCGCGACATGCGCTTGTGTTCGGGCTTCATGTATTTGCCGATTGCGGAGCCGCCACGCTTCGGGCTATGTTTCGCGCGAAGCTGACCGGCTTCATATGTTTTTTCAGCGCCGTTGCGGGGACCAGCCGCAGCGGCGTTTTCTTTGCTCAGATCGCAGTGTTGGGGTTTGACAATTGCGGCGTAAGTGCTTGATGCGCAGTCGCCGGTTTGACGGGGCTTGTCCCAGTAAGTGTCTGTTTTTTCGTGAATAGCGCGGGATTGAAAATCCTCGTGTCGGTGGTTCGATTCCGCCCCCGGGCACCACTTAAATACCTGAAAAGAAATGCGAGTTCCTGTTGTCAACACAGGGCGCTATGGGGCGTATCTTTGCTTGGGTGCCGATTGGGTGCTGACGAGCCACTTGGCGTTCCAATGACTCGACAACAGAAGCTAGCGCGGCTCGGCTAGTCTGGATCAGTTCAGCGGTTTCAAGATGTAGCCGTTAAACGAGATGAGATTGTATGGACGATCGCCAAGTCCCGCTTTGATGGCGTGTTCCTTTTCCGAGGTTGCGATCAAGATCTGATGTCGATCCGGTCTGTCCTTGGCTGACTCTTGAAACAAGCTTGTTAGGTTTACTGGGTCGGCAGCTTGTTGCCCGGGTTCATCGAACACCACGAGCCCAGCGTGGTTGGTGGTGTAGTCTTCATCCAACTCGAGAAGAGAAAGATAGTACGACCACTTCAGGCGAATGCCATCGCTGGCCGACGCTTCAAAGCCGATGTCTTTTTCAATTTCCCCGCCAGAATCCTTATCAACCACCAACACCTGTGGTCTGAAGTTGTCCCTAGCCAAGGTGATTTCAGAGGGCGGGAAGGAATGGAAATCAAAAGTCTTCAGGTGCCCCTGTACGAGGGACTGAAGGCGGGAAATCTTGTTCTTGTCCTCCAAGGAAAAGTCGTCTCCGGTCCGCAATTCCTTAAGTCGGGATGAAAGTCGGGCCCATTCCTTAGCGACCACGACCAGCTCGTCAACGAGGCTGTCAGCGCGCTCCTGCATTCCCTCCCATTGCGCCAAGCGTGCCTGCAACCGAACCGATTTTTCAATTGTCGTCCTGTTGACGCTCGACGCCGGGCGCACGAGTGCACGTTTCAAACTACGCAATTCACTTTGCGCTTCTTTGTAGTCCTGTTCTATAGACCGGCCTCGCAGACGAAGCTCCCCAAGCCTCTCTTCGGTGGCTGCCAACGCTGACTTGTACATGAGTTGCTGCGATTTAATGAAAGCTATATTTTCATCAAGGGCCATCGCCCCTGAAGAACTCGGTGGTAGCAACTCTTGTGTCAAATGTTGATGGCAGGTCGGGCAACTCTCAAATGCCACGGCATCAGTAACCTCTGAACCAAGCGCCATTAGTTTTTTGGTGTCCTGATGACGCTTTAGATCGATATCAAGCACGTCTAGTGGATTGATCGCGACAAACGAGTCCGAATTGGGATTCCCATTTGGTGCTGGCCGTGCGAGTCATGCTGAT
>NZ_JAYLLH010000049.1:0-12925 GCF_035818635.1 Mesobacterium hydrothermale
CGTTTGGCGGGCAGACCCCAACGACATCATCGCCGCAAGAAATCGAGGGTTCCAAATGTTGGATTCAATCCACTAGCTGGGTATGTGCCACTGCCCGGGAAGATCGGGGGCGGCGGGTTTGCGTGGCGCGTGAATGCCCGAAAGCATCTGGTCGGCACCCTTCATCAACAAGCCCAGCCCGGGCATCTTGCGCATCTGGCCCTTGGCCTTTTCGAACCGCATCACGTCATCGATCCGGCGATCAAGGAAATCCCAGGTTGCGGTCTGCCCCGGCGAATCGTCGCCCAGCCAGAACAGAACGGTCGAGGAATAGACCGCCGACAGGCTGGCGCGTTTGGTGTACCAATTCACATCTTCCGACGTGTCGCCAAGCGCGGTCCAGATCGCGTCGGCTGTGCCCCAGATCGCCTTGGCGCCGTCCGCGGCGTAGATTGGCAGCGAAAACAGCGTTGTGCCACGACGGACGGCTTCTTTGTCTTCGACCACTTCCAGCCGGTAACGCACGGCCAGCGCCACCCGTTCGCTGTAGCGCAGCGTCGCAAGATCGGTGTTTCGCAGGCGTTCCACCATCGCGGCATCGCCGTTGCGGTGATAGGCCAGCGCCAGGTCGACCGCGCCGCGTGGAAACAGCGCGCGGGCCACGGTGGGATCGGTGCCGGTATCGGCCACGGCGGCGCGGAACGTTGTTTCGGACCAGCCGTCAAAGGGCACGTGCATCAGCGCCGCGTCGAGCAGGGTTGCAGAGATGTCGGAGGTCATCGGCGACTCCTTTCTTTCGTTGGTCGCAGACTAGACAAGTTAGGGCGCCTTTGCTATGGGGACACCTCCTGCAAATCCTTGCAACTTCAACTTAGAAAGGTGGTGACACCCACATGCAGGTTAGTGTTCGCGACAACAACGTCGATCAGGCGCTTCGTGCCCTGAAGAAAAAGCTGCAGCGCGAAGGCGTTTTCCGTGAAATGAAGCTCAAGCAACATTTCGAGAAACCGTCCGAGAAGAAAGCGCGTGAGAAAGCTGAAGCGATCCGTCGTGCCCGTAAACTGGCACGGAAGAAAGCACAGCGCGAAGGTATGCTCTGAGCAGCGGCTTCCAAACACTTATAGTGTCTTTCGCAGACCCCCGGGGCGACGGCCTTTCGGGGGTTTGTTATTTCTTGCACCCATGAGGCGCCTGTCTGGGACACCCGTTTTGACCGCCTGACGCGATCGGTCTGTAACCATGGCGGGGAAGAACGGGAACCGAACGCGATCCGGACCGGTGCTGCGTTGTTTGGCCCGCTCAGTGCGCCGGGGCGGTGACGGTATCCAGCAGGGTGCGTCCACCGTCCACCGTCAGGATCTGGCCGGTTGTGAAGCCTGCGCCGTCCGACGCAAGGAATTGCACCGTTTCGGCCAGTTCGCGCGGGGCTGCGATGCGGCCCAGCGGTGTACGGGTTTCGATGTCGCCGCGAAATTCGGCGTTTTCTTTCAGCGCGCCTTTCAGGCTGGCCGACATGACAGAGCCAAACGCCACCGCGTTGACCCGGATATTGTGCGGGGCCAGCGCCACTGCCATCGACCGGGTCATCTGATCCAGCGCGGCGGTGGACACCGAATAGCCCAACAGGTCGGGATGGGTGCGACGTGCGGCGATGGAGGACAGGTTGATGATCGCACCGCTGGCGTCTTCGTCCTGCCCGCAACCTTGCTTGATCATCCGTTTGGCCACCAATTGCGACAGGCGATAGGAGGTCATCAGGTTCTGGTTCAGCAGGGTGATGACCGAGTCGTCATCCATGTCCAGCGGGTCAGACGGCATGATCTGACGGCTGCCGTTCACCAGGATATCAACCCGGTCAAAGGCGTCGAGCGTGGCGGACAACAGGTTGGCGATTGTCAGACGTTCGCGCAGGTCGCCCGCGAAGTAGCGGATGTTGGTATCTTCCGGCTGGTCGCCGATTTCATCCTGAAGGCGGGCTTCGTCCATGTCGGCGAACATGACGTTGGCGCCCTTGTCGGCAAAATGTCGGGCGATGGCGAGCCCCACCCCATTGGCGGCGCCGGTGACGATGGCTGTCTTGCCTTCGATTGTTAGCGACATGAAACAGGCTCCGGTCTTGACGGCGTCAGGGAATGTTAGCGTCGGATGCGCGCAGGGTGCGAGGCATGGATCAGCTTGAAGCCCGGCGGGCCCGGGATTTCCTCGACCTTGCGGAAATGACGGGCAAGTGCGTCTTCGTAGGGCAAGTGGCGGTTGGCCACCATCCACAGTGCGCCAGACGGTTTCAGGCAGCGTGCGGCCGCGGCGATGAACGCCTGCCCAAGCGCCGGGTCGGCCTTGCGCCCTGTATGGAAAGGCGGATTCATCAGAACGGTGTCGGCCAAAGCGGGGCATTCCCAGGTGGTCGCATCGTCCCAGAAGAATCGCACACGCGGGTCGGTCAGGTTTTCACGAGCACAGGTCAGCGCATCGAAATCGGCCTCGACCAGGTGGAGGGCTTCGAGGCCGGGTCGGTCCAGAACCTGCGCCGGAAGATACCCCCAGCCGCCGCCCAGATCGGTGACGATACCGCCCAGTTTCTGCGGCAGCACAGCGGCCAGAGCGACGGACCCCGCGTCGGGGCCGTCCGCGGAAAACACACCGGGACGTGTCGTAAACCCGTCAACGGTTTTTGCCGCGCCTGCCCAGTCTGCAAAGGCATCGGTTGCCATGAACCAGAACACCCGACCGTGCGCTTTGGAGACCTGTCCCAACACCTGGGTCCGGGATTTGGCGGCCTTGAGCAGCGCATCGACGCCATCTGTCTTGGCGCCGTCGATCACGATCAAGCCGCCGGGGGTGGCGGCACAGGCGGCGGCAATGCGGGCCTGTGCCAGATCGCGGGCGCGGGGAAGGGTGACAATGGCCGCGGCATAGGGGCCTTCGGGCCTGGTCTCGGTGGCAATGCCTCGGGCGCGCAAACGTTGCGCATCAGGGGCAAAGGTCTGGATCGCGTGGAACCGCGCGCGGTCGTTCAGCGGCAGAAGTGCATCGCCCGGCATTCCGAACAGTGCGATGGTCCCGTCTTCGGGCAGGATCAGCCCGCCCTGGTCGAGGCAGAAGTGCAAGCGGTCATGCGCCATGTCGTGTCGCCCGTCCGGTGGAACGGATCATTCCTTTTCCATGGTGCATTGCAGCGGGTGCTGATGGCGGCGGGCAAAATCCATCACTTGCCCAACCTTGGTTTCCGCGATTTCATGGCTGAAAACGCCAACCACGGCCACGCCTTTCTTGTGCACCGTCAACATGATTTCGAACGCCTGTGCGTGATTCATGCCGAAAAACCGTTCCAACACGTGCACCACGAATTCCATCGGCGTGTAGTCGTCGTTCAGCATCAGCACCTTGTAAAGTGGCGGGCGCTTCGTCTTGGGCCGTGTTTCCAGCGCGACATTCGAATCCCCGTCGCCGTTCCCGATCTTGGGACCAGCGGCTGTCAGCGGGATGTGGTGCAAAGTCTGTGTCATGTCGCCTTGGATGTCGTGACCGACGGTTGTCTATGATGTCTTCGTCACCAGTGTATATAACGTTGACGGGTTTCAAGAAAAGAGCGGGTTTGGGGTGAGGTCCGGAATGGGCGGAAAACTGAGGGTTATCGGCTTCGACGCGGACGACACGCTATGGCACAACGAACGCTTTTTTCGATTGTCGCAGGACCGATTCGCCGAGTTGCTGTCCGATTATGCCGCGCCCGAGCATCTGGACGAACGCCTGCTGGCGGCGGAGCGACGCAACATCGGGCACTATGGCTTTGGCATCAAGGGGTTCGTGCTGTCGATGATCGAAACCGCCATCGACGTCACAGAGGAGCGCGTGCCGGCGCGGGTGATCGCCGAGTTGATCGGCATCGGGCAGGACATGTTGGCCCACCCGATCGAGTTGTTGCCGCACGCCCAAGAGGCGGTGACGGCGTTGGCGGCGGAACATCACCTTGTCCTGATCACGAAGGGCGACTTGCTGGACCAGGAACGCAAGCTGGCGCAATCGGGTCTGGGCGAGTTGTTCGACGGGGTCGAGATCGTTTCGCAAAAGACCCCCGCCACCTATGCGCGCATTTTCGGCGCCCATCCTGGCGGGGCCGGGGCGGCGATGATGGTGGGCAATTCGGTGAAATCCGACATTTTGCCCGCGTTGGCGGCGGGCGCCTTCGCCGTGCACGTGCCCCATGACCTGACCTGGGACCTAGAACATGCGGACACGCCGGACGGCCATCCGCGATTTCACTGCATGACTGATTTGGGCGCGCTGCCCGCGCTTGTTGCGTCTTTGAAATAAGCGTTGCCACGTTATTGCCACAATCGCCAGTCTAGGGGAAAAATTCGCCACTTCCCCCATATGTTGAGCGTCTGCATGAAAAATTCCTTCTAAACCCTTGTGGATCAATCCTTTCTTTGGAAAAGGTCCTGTGCTATCGTTGCACAATCAAAAACAGTCACCTGCCGGAAACAGGCGGGGACAAGAGGCAGAGAAGGCAAGATATCGTGACGGGACGGCATCTATGGCCGGGCCGCTTTGGCCTGTGTATCGTTGCAGTTCTTTGGTTGATCGTTTTTCTTCCGCTCAGTGTGGCGGCGGCCCCTTATGCTGCGCTTGTCATGGACGCGCGCAGCGGAGAGGTATTGTACACAAACAACGCGGACACCCGGCTTCACCCTGCATCACTGACCAAGATGATGACGCTATATATTGCGTTTCAGGCGGTCGAGAACGGTGAAATCACCATGGACACGCTGGTGCGCGTGTCCTCTAACGCGGCGAACGAGCCGCCTTCGAAACTGGGCCTGCGGGCAGGCCAGAAGATCGCGTTGCGGTACCTTGTGCGCGCGGCTGCGGTGAAATCGGCAAACGATGCAGCCACCGCCATCGGTGAGGCGATCGAGGGATCAGAGGCGGCGTTTGCCCGTCGGATGAATCGCACCGCCAAGGCGATGGGCATGACGCGCACGACGTTCAAGAACGCCCACGGCCTGACCGAGGCGGGGCACCTTTCCACTGCGCGCGACATGAGCATTCTCGGGCGGCATCTGATTTATGACTACCCGCAGTACTACAACCTGTTCAAACGCAAGACCGCGGATGCCGGGGTGCGGACGGTCAGCCATACCAACACGCGCTTCCTTGAAAGCTATCCCGGGGCGGACGGCATCAAGACCGGCTATACCCGCGCGGCGGGTTTCAATCTTGTCGCCTCTGCCGAACGTGGCAAGGAGCGGATCATCGCCACCGTGTTCGGTGGCCGATCGACCGCCAGCCGCAATGCCAAGGTCAAGGAATTGCTGGACCTTGGGTTCCGCCGGGCCCCCAGCAATGTTGCGCTGCACAAGCCCGACAAGCCCGGTGTCGCGCGTAGCAAGCCAGAGGTCGAGCGCCTGACAACCGCAAACCCCAATCCGGACGGGCGGCAGGGAAAGTCGATCCGCGTCGCCTCTGCAGCTGTCAAGCGCAGCCTGCGGCCCAAGGCACGCCCGGGCAGCACCGCGCCGCCGCCCTTGCTGGTGGCCGATGCGGTCAAGGACGACATCGACGACCTGGTCAAACAGGCACAGGCGGTGGACGTGCCGCCTGAAGTTGTGGCCAGCGAGATCGCGCCAGAGGATTCGCCCTTGCCGCGGATGCGGCCAGAGTCCCTGTTTCTGGCCAGCACCGGCGATGAGGCAACCGCCCCGCGGCCCGAACGCGAGGTCGTCACGCGGCTTTCCACCAGTGGCGGACGACATTGGGGAATCAACGTCGGGCGCTTTCCGACGCGGTTCCACGCCGAAAAGGCACTGTTGAAGACCGCCTTGCTGGAACTGGAAACGCTGGACGGCACGCTGCGCAAGGTGGTGGGCCGCAATTCCGGGTTCGATGCGAATTTCATGGGGCTTACGCGGGAAACCGCGGACCTGGCCTGCCGTCGCCTTCAGGCGCGTCAGGTCCAGTGTTTCATGATCGGGCCCGGCTGATCCGGGAACACGACTACGAAAAGGCACGAAAACTTAAGGGCGCCCTTGCGGCGCCCTTTCTTTTTCTGCGGGGGTCGGTCGGCGCGGGCTCAGGCCTTGGGCTTGTCGTCGTAGTCGCCTGACAGAATGCGCTGCGCGTCGCCTTCGGGGTCTTCGTATTGGCGCGACTTGACGGTAAAGACAAAGCCCAGCAATCCAATGCCCCCAAGTATGATCGAGATCGGGATCAGGTAGGCGATGACGTTCATATCTTGTTACCTCAGTCGCAATGCGTTCAGCGACACCGTAATCGAAGAGGCTGACATCGCCAAGGCGGCGATCAGCGGCGAACACAATCCCGCGATGGCCAGCGGCACGGCGATGATGTTGTACCAGGTCGCGATCGTGAAATTCTCGCGGATGCGGCGGGTCGCCGATTGTGCGGTTTTCACGGCATCGGGCAGGGGCGACAGGTCGGACCCCAAAAGCACGATGTCAGACGCCACGCGGGCGGCATCGAGCGCGGACGCCGGCGAGATCGACACATGTGCGCCAGCAAGCGCGGCGGTGTCGTTCAGCCCGTCGCCCACCATGAGCACTTTCTGGCCCTTGTCGGTCAGGCTTTGGATCCGGGCAGATTTGTCCTGTGGCAGGCATTCGGAGGCCCACTGCGGGATGCCAAGCCGCTTGGCCAGATCCTCGACCGCGCTGGGGGTGTCGCCGGACAACAGGATGACTTTCTTGCCCATGTCCTGAAGCGCCTGCACCGCCTCTGCCGCGCCGTCGCGCAGGCTGTCGGTGAACAGGAAGGGACGGGCCGGGTCATCGCCGATGGCCAGCCAGGCCGAGGTCTGCCGCGTCTGGCCACCGCCGACCCATGCGGCACGGCCCAGGCGAACGGTACGGCCTTGCCAGGTCGCCTCGGTCCCGTAACCGGGGATTTCGCCCAGGTTGTCCAGTGGGGCGGGGGTGATGCCATGGGCCCGCGCGGCTGCGGTCAGCGCGACGGACAGCGGGTGCGACGAGCCTTCGGCCAATGCCAGAGCGACTTCCAACTCGACCCTGGTGAAATCGCCGAGATTGGCAAGGTCGGGTGTCCCTGTGGTCAGCGTACCGGTCTTGTCAAAAACCACGGTATCGATCTGTGCAAGGCGTTCCAGCGCGGTGGAATCCTTGATCAGCAGCCCCTTGCGGAACAACCGGCCAGAGGCGGCGGTGGTTACCGCGGGGACGGCCAGACCCAGCGCACAGGGACAGGTGATGATCAGCACGGCTGCCGCGATGTTGATCGCGACGCGGGCGTCCCAAGTGTACAGATACCAGCCGACGAAAGCCAGCGCAGACAGGATGTGAACGCCGGGGGCATAGAGTTGTGCCGCTTTGTCGGCCAGCGATGTATAGCGCGAGCGGCCGGATTCGGCGATGGCCACAAGGTCCGCCATGCGGTGCAGGGACGTATCGCGCCCCACGGCGCTGGCGCGGATGGTCAGGGGACCGGTCAGGTTGACCTCGCCCGCAGACACCTTTTGCCCGGGCGCAGCATAGACCGGCAGGGTTTCCCCGGTCAGCAGCGACCGGTCGAGTTCAGACTGCCCAAAGACGATTTCGCCATCGACAGGCATCCGTCCACCGGGACGGACGCGGATCAGGTCGCCAACCTTCAGGTCCGCGACGGACACTTGCTGTTCCTCGCCTTTCTCGTCCAGACGCCAGGCGCGGGGCACTTCCAGCGCGGCCAGTTCCTCGGCGGCGGAACGGGCGATGGCGCGGGTGCGATGATCCAGGTAGCGGCCTGCCAGCAGGAAGAAGGTCAGCGCGATGGCCGCGTCGAAATAGGCATGTTCGCCCGACAGCGTGGTTTCCCAAAGCGATGTGCCCACCGCCAGCAGGATCGCAAGAGAGATCGGCACATCCATGTTCAACTGCCGGGCCGACAGCGCCTTCCAGGCATTGCGGAAGAATGGCTGGGCCGAAAAGCCGATCGCCGGCAGGGTAATGGCGGCGCTGATCCAGTGGAACATGTCGCGCGTTGCGCCTTCGGCCCCGGACCAGACGGCGATAGACAGAAGCATCACGTTCATCGCGGCAAAGCCGGCCACGGCCAGCCGCATCAGCAGATCCCGGCCCGCACGGTCCGTCGCTGTGGCGCGCAGGGCGCCGGCGTCGAGTTCATGCGCCTCGTATCCGACACCGTTGACCACGGCTATCATGTCGGCTGCGGTCAGGCCGGGATCGGCTTCGATCTGGGCGCGCTTCAGGGTCAGGTTGACGCGGGCGTTGTGCACGCCGGGGGCGGCGTTCAGGGCGCGTTCGATGGTGGAAATGCAGGCCGAGCAATGGATCGCCGGCAGCGACAGCATGATGTCAGCCTCGGTCGGTTTGTCCAGTTCTGCAAGTGCTTCGGCGGCAGGGGCCGCGGCGCAGGCGGGGCAGGCGCTGGCCTGGGGACGCATCGGGGCTGTCATGGACTCAATCCTTTACATGCAGGATCACACGCTGTTGGAAATGCCGGCCGTCGCGCGAAACCGCCTTCATCCGGATATTCCAGTTGCCGTCCGCCAAGTTGGTTTGGGCGACATAGGCCTGTCCGTCAAAGACGAAATCGGGGGACTGGTCGTCCTTGATCTGCGTGGCGCGGCCGATCACCGCGTCCAGCCGATCGACTTCCACCGGGTTTCCGTCGGTGTCGGTGATGGCCAGGATCACCCGGCCATCCTTTTCTTCAGCCCAGACGGTCCAACCCAGTGACTGCTGTTCGTGCAGGCGTGCGTTGAACTCCTGGCTGGCAACGTAGGAGTTCTTCACCTCAAGCCCCGGGAAGGTCCGGATGGCGTTGTAGGCCAGGGCGATATTCACCCCGATGATGACCGTGAACGCACCACCAAAGACTGCCGCTGCGTGGTAGCCGGTGAACTTGAACTCCTTCTTTGCCATCAGTTGGCTCTCCCGTTGAAGACCGTGTCATGGGTTGCCGTGGCCCCCGTGGTCATGTCTTCGACCTTGAAGCTGAACGGCGTACGCTCGCTGGCTGCGGCGGCGGTGTCCTTGGGCGCCAGAACATAGACCTTTTGCAGATAGGTTTCGTTCGCGGGCACAAGCACAGTGTTGCCTTCTACCCCTTCCAGAGCAATCGACAAGTCGTCATCGCCGGACAGGGTCAGCTGGAACGGACGGTCTTCGCCGTGCTTGTTCAGCAAGCGCACGTCATAGGTGTTGCGGATGGTGCCATCCTTCAGCGTGACGAAGGTGGGGTTGCGGATCGGGGCAACGTTCATTTCGATCTCTGGGCGCATGATAAGTGCGACCAGCAGGCCGATACCCACCAGCGACCACAGCGCGGTATAGACCATGGTGCGGACACGGAACACGTGGCTCCAGACAGAACGCGGGGCTTCGCCCGCCCGTTCGCGGGGTTCGTCGGACAGCGCAAGGTAGTCGATCAGGCCGCGCGGCTTGCCGATCTTGTCCATCATGTCGTCGCAGGCGTCGATGCACAGGCCGCAGGTGATACAGGCCAGTTGCTGACCGTCGCGGATGTCGATGCCCATCGGGCAGACGTTTACGCAGGCCATGCAGTCGATACAATCGCCCAGGTTCTCGGCGCCTTCGGACTTGCGGTGCTTGCCGCGCGGTTCACCGCGCCATTCACGGTAGCCGATGGTCAGCGTGTCTTCGTCCATCATCGCGGCCTGGATCCGCGGCCACGGGCAGGCATAGATGCAGATTTGTTCGCGGGCAAACCCGCCGAAGAAGAAGGTGGTCCCCGCCAGAACCAGCATCGTGGTATAGGCGACCGGGCTTGCCTGACCGGTGACAAGGTCAACGGCCAGCGTCGGGGCATCGGTGAAATAGAACACCCAGGCACCGCCGGTGGCCAGCGCGATCAGGAACCAAGACACCCATTTTGTCATTCGCAGACGCAGTTTGCGGAAGTCCCACTTTTTCTGGCGGTGCAGACGCAGGCGGGCGTTGCGGTCGCCTTCGACCCAGCGTTCGACAAGAATGAAAAGGTCGGTCCACACGGTCTGGGGGCATGCATACCCGCACCACACCCGGCCAAGCGCCGAGGTGAATAGGAACAGGCCAAGCCCGGCCATGATAAGAAGGCCGGCGATGAAGTAGAATTCATGCGGCCAGATCTCGATGAAAAAGAAGAAGAACCGGCGATTGCCAAGATCGACCAGAACCGCCTGGTCAGGCAGGGCCGGGCCACGGTCCCAGCGGATCCACGGGGTAATGTAGTAGATACCCAGCATGAGTGCCATCAGCACCCATTTCAGATTGCGGAAATTACCCGAGACCCGACGGGGAAAGATCGGTTCACGTGCTTCGTAAAGTTGGGGGGCTGGCTGGTCGGCGTTGGACACGGCAGAATCGCTCCGCTTCCTTGTTATGAGTTGGTTGATCTTCTTCCAGTCATGCCGTGGCCGGGCATTGACCTGTGTCAATTTTTTACATTTGATATTTATATTTGGGTCGTTTCGCAGCGTCGCCTAAGGCGCATCGCGTGCTTCGGTGCGCAGCCAGCGGATGAAGTCCTTGACCAGCGGGCGCTGGATGCCGGGCAAGGTGACCAGATGATAGCCGTCGCTGCCGGGATCGCGGAACAGCTCTACAAGGCGACCGGAGTTCAGGTCGCTCTCGACCCATTTTCGTGCTGTCACGGCGACGCCCTGGCCCTGGCGGACCGCTTCGATCATCAAGTGGCCGGGCAGGTGCACGATGCTGGCCACGCGGGTTTCGGTCAGGCCTTGCCGCTCCAGCCAGCGGCTGGCTTCGTTGGTGCCCATCTCTTGAAGCCAGGGCAGGACACGCAAGCTGTCGGGGGTATGCGGGACGTTGTCCGGCAGTAAATCGGGTGCTGCGACGGCGACGACCGGAGATTTCAGCAGAAGGTCCGATTGCAGCCCTGGCCACTCTCCACCGCCGTATCGCAGGCACAGATCAACGCCACCCGGAGAGGGGTCGATCAACTGCGGGCTGGGGTTCACGATGATATCCGCTGCGGAATGCCGGTCGCGGAACCGCGCCAGTCGTGGCAAAAGCCAGAACGCGGCAAAGCTGGGCGTTGTTGCCACGTGCAGCGGGCGGTCTTGTGAAGCCCCCGACAGCGCCTCTGTCACCTGTGCGATGCGGCCAAATCCGTCGGCAAGCGCTGCGGCCAGCACTTCGCCCTGTGGCGTCAGGGTCAGGCTGCGCCCGGACCGGTTCAGCAGGGTCAGGCCCATGCTGGCCTCAAGATTGCGGATTTGCTGGCTGATTGCGGCGTGGGTCACGTTCAACGCATCACCCGCCCGGGTGACAGACCCGGTTTCCGCGTAGGCGGCAAAGGCGCGGAGCGCCGATAGCGGGGGCAGGCCCTTCCAGTCCATATGTAAGAAGACCTTACAAGATGTGCATATTCCAGAGTCGCAAGTGTCATCTTTTTATTCAATATATCAAGAATTAATCGTGAAGAAGGAGACAAGAAAATGTTAGGAATATTCGCAGACATGATGATGACCGCAAGCCGCCAGGGACCCAGCCGCCCCAACCGCAAGGAACGGCCCTGGATGCCGCCGGCCCGGTTCTGGACCGCAGGCGACCGGATATTGTTTGACCGGGACCGGAGCGATGATTGATCCGATTGTCTTTGTCCCGCCCGCGCTGCTGCACAAGCCACGCCATGAACGCAAAACGGCGGGGCGCAAGGCCCCGCCGTTTCGGCGATAGGTTCACGCGGCCGGGTCAGCCTGGCCAATCAAACATATGGGCCGCGCGCATCATGGCAGACAGGGCCGGTGTGTGCGGCCGCCCGGGCATGGTAAACAGCGAGATCTGGCGCGTGACCTCGGGATCGCCCAACGGGCGCTGGATCAGGCCGGGCAGGGTGACGGAGTATTCCGGCATGAAGGCAAAGCCGATCCCGGCCAGAACCATCGCCTGAACCCAGTCTTCGCGTTCCGAGCGGAACTTGGCATACAGTTCGACACCGCGGCTTTCGCAGACGCCCATGACCATCTCTCGCAGTTCGCAGGCCAGACGATCGACATAAGGTTCGCCGGAGATATCCCGGAGCCCGATCTGGTTCAGCGCGCCAAGGTGATGGCCCGGCGGAATCACCACGACATAGCGCTCCTGGTAGAGCGGCATGATGCGGAATTGTTCGCTGCTCACGTCGTCCAGCTGGGTCATCACGGCGACATCGATCTTGCCGTCGGCCAGGTCACGGCGCAGCGTGTCGGGCGAGGTTTCCTGTACCGACAGTTCGACCCCGGAAAAGGATTTCTCAAACCGTGCCAGGAAGCGCGCCAGCCGCAGATGCCCGATCGTCGACATGACCCCGAGTTTCAGCGGCGCCTGGTTCAGCAGGCGAAAGTTCTGCGCAAGTTCCTGTGCGGTTTCAGCCTCTTGCACGATCTGGCGCAAATGCGGCATCATCGTGTGGCCGAAGTCGCTGACCAGGATCCGCTTGCCTTCCCGGTGGAACAGCGGTGCCCCCAAGGAATGCTCCAACTTCTTGATACCTTTGGTCAAAGCGGGCTGTGATACGTTGCAGGCCTCGGCGGCGACGGTAAAA
Source organism: Mesobacterium hydrothermale (assembly GCF_035818635.1). NCBI lineage: Bacteria > Pseudomonadati > Pseudomonadota > Alphaproteobacteria > Rhodobacterales > Roseobacteraceae > Mesobacterium > Mesobacterium hydrothermale. The sequence continues at coordinate 12,502 of NZ_JAYLLH010000049.1, forward strand.
TTCAGATGCTCCGCCGCAGAAAGCACATAGCGGATTTGAGACATCTCCATGGGTAAAATCCTGTTTGTTACATCCCCAAACGCAACTTGGCCAAAATCAGACGGCAAGCCAAGAAAATTTCCGCCACAAGTCCGACAAACTTGCGGTTATGGTTTGATGCAGTCAGGTTTCTTCCGGTTTGATGTCTGCGTTGTTAACTAACCCTAGCCCGCGACGTGGACGTATCTGAAATTTCGGCAGGTACGTGACCTTCACCTCACATTCACCATGCGTTGGGGGGCACAGTGAAAGCCGTCGGACGGTCAATGGGCCCACTCCCGTTTGCCATTCGGCGGCTTCTTCTGTGAGCTAGTGGATTGATCGCGACAAACGAGTCCGAATTGGGATTCCCATTTGGTGCTGGCCGTGCGAGTCATGCTGATGC
>NZ_JAYLLH010000050.1:0-12474 GCF_035818635.1 Mesobacterium hydrothermale
GTTTGGCGGGCAGACCCCAACGACATCATCGCCGCAAGAAATCGAGGGTTCCAAATGTTGGATTCAATCCACTAGCGGCATGGTAGGAGCGGCCCGTGCCGCCCGCATCGGAGAAAATCAGGATATTCTTGTCACCGTCCATGAAGGCTTGGGTCTCGGACGAATTGCTGCTGGCGGCGCGCTTTTCAATGAAGAGATGGCCGTCGTCGGCCTTGAGCGGTCGAATAGTCCGGCCCGTGACTTCTGCCACGGCCTCGTCACCAAAGGCCCAGAGGATCTGATCGAGCGCCGAGGGGATCGGCGCCAGCGTCATCAACTCCATCATGGCCGCATCGCGCAGAGCGAGCGCCTCGCGCGAGACAACCAGTGCGCCGGTCTCATCCCGCAAGGGTTCCGCCACCATGTTACCGTCGATCTCCACGAGCTTTTGCGCATGGATCGGGAAGGCCTGTTCCAGGTAGCCCAGAACATAGTCGCGCGGCGTCAAGGCACCCTCGACGAGCTCGTCTTCCGCGTCCATCGTTTCAAGCCGACGTTTCAGCAGGCTCTCGCCTGTCGAAACCACCTGGATGACGCACGCGTGGCCCGTTGCCAGATCGTCCTCGATGGCGCGGATGATGGTCGGTGCCTTCATGCCCATCAGCAGATGATTGAAGAAGCGCTGCTTCGTGCTCTCGAAGCGGGACTTGGCCGAGGCGCGTGCGGCCGAGGCATTGGTCTCGCCCGAGGCGTCGTTGACGCCGGTCGCAGTCAGCGCCGCTTCGAGATTGTGGTGGATCGTCCTAAACGCGCCCGCATAGGCGTCGTAGATCTCGATCTGGGCCGGGGTGAGCACATGTTCCAGCACGTCATACTCGACCCCATCGAAGCTGAGAGCGCGGGCCGTGTAGAGCCCGAGCGTCTTGAGATCGCGGGCAGCCACCTCCATGGCGGCGACACCGCCCGCCTCCATCGCTGAAACGAAACTCTCGCGGCTCGGGAAGGGGTATTCAGGCCCGTGCCCCCAGAGACCGAGACGCGCCGCATAGGCAAGGTTGTGGACGCTCGTGGCACCCGTAGCCGAGATGTAGAAGACGCGGGCGCGCGGGGCCGCGAGTTGCAGCCGCAGGCCTGCAAGGCCCTGCTGAGAGGGTTTGACCCCCCTGCCCTGCTCTGACCCTGCCGCGTTCTGCATGGCATGGGCCTCGTCAAAAGCCAGCACGCCTTCGAACTCCACGCCCATCCAGTCGAGGATCTGGCTGAGCCGCGTGGTGCCGCATTTGCCCGACGAGCGCAGCGTGGCGTAGGTGACAAAAAGGATGCCGTCGCCCATCGGGATGGGCTGGTCCGGTTTCCATTTGGAGAGCGGCTGGATGTCGGCTGGCGACCCGCCAAGATCGGTCCAGTCGCGGATCGCGTCCTCGATGAGCGTCGCGGATTTGGAGACCCAGATCGCCTTCCTGCGTCCGGCGAGCCAGTTGACAAGGATGAGACCCGCGCATTCGCGCCCCTTGCCGCAACCGGTGCCGTCGCCGAGGAAATAGCCAAGGCGATAGCTCCGTGCCTCCGGGTCATCATCTGCCCGCGTCAGCTTGGTCTGGTCGTCATCGATGGTGAACCGACCGGGCAGGTCGCGCCCATGGGCATCATGGGCCATGATGATGGTCTCGAGCTGCGCCTCGGAGAGATGTCCCTCCTCGATCAGCTTGCCGGGCAGACGCAGTTCCGCACTACCGTCACCTGAGGGCACCGGCGGTGCCACAGAGGCCATGGCGATGCTTTCGACCAGCGGCGTCGGATGTTCCTGCGCTCCCGCGATCTCAATCCGCTGCGGACGGTAGCGCGCATAGATGTCCGAGACGGGCGTATTATCGCGCGGGACATCGAAGCTTGTGAATTTGAGCGGGACAACGGCATTGGCCTGGGGCTTGAGGGTCGTGACAACACCGGCAGCGGCCTTGCGTGGGGCAGATGATGGAACGGTCGGCCGAGCATGAGGGATCGCTTCAGCCCCTTGGCCGGGGCGCTTCTCGGGTCGGGTCGCGGCCACGGTATCAACAAGAGGGACGGCTTCCTCAAGGTCCTGGACTGTAGCGCGGATCATCTCGCCATCCTCATGCACCTTGTCGAAGACCATGAGCTGGGTTTCCACAGAGGTGCCGAGCTTGCGGTAGACCTGCCCCGGCACCGTGAGGGCCAGGCGCGGCGTCAGGAGACCGCGGGCGCGCGACCAATGCGCGGCATCGCGTTCGGGCGTGAATCCCGGCGGCATGATAGCCACCAGCCGCCCACCGAGCGCGAGACGCTTGGCAGCAGCGATGAGGTGCTTGGCGGCGATGTGCTTGTCCCGGGAACGATCGACTGAGGACGCGAAGGGCGGATTCATCACCACGACGTCGGGTAGAACCGGCGTCTGTAGCAGATCGTCGATATGCTCACCGTCATGGCCCGTCACCTCGCCGCCGAAAACCACCCGCAGGAGGCGCTGGCGGAAGGGGTCGATCTCGTTGAGCAGAAGTGTGGCACCATCCCGGGCAGCGAAAGCGGCGAGAGCGCCGGTGCCAGCCGAGGGCTCCAGCACGGTCTCGCCCTTGCGAATGGCAGCCGCCCGCACGACCATTGCCGCGAATGCCAGCGGCGTGGAAAACTGCTGCAGTCTGATCTGCTGCTCTGACCGGCGCGTTTCCGTGAGGAGCCGTGAGGCGAGCAGCTTTGCGGTAGCGATATCACCCGCCGCGTTGTCCCCACGAAGCAGCACCTGGATGGCCGCGGCCTGCATCAGGTCGTAGGCCATCCGCCAGTCCCATGCGCCGCTGGCATCGCTGCCAAGAAACGCCTCGCGCATGATGCGCGCCAGCGCAGAGCTGCGCAGGGGGTGGTGGTGGATATCTGTGCCGATTAGCGCGAGGGCGGAGGCGAGGTTAGCGTTGGATTCAACAGGATTGGGGAGCGTTGAGCAGGGCTTGGACACGGGAAATTTCCTTTGGATCAGGGTCTGAGTTCCAAAGGACAAAAAGCCCGCTTTCGCTTTTCAGGGTGATGAGGTCAGACCGCGCTGACCTCCAAGGCTTGGTCAGGGCTTGGGTTGGCCCTGGCGCTTCGCATCAATCAAGGCCTGCGCGGCTTGCATTACCTGAACCTGTGAAGTTCCAGCGCGTGCATCCTCAAGCGCGGCCTTTACCTTCTTGCGAAACCACGCGTCATACGCATTCGCTTCAACGGCCACGGACATACTCCTCGATACCCGTACCCAGCAGCTTGCCGAGGTCATCGGGCATGTCTGCAACGCGCACAGCAAATTGCGAATGCTTCCATTTCATCCAAGATGCGCCTTGCTCACCGGTGCCGAAGTACGGCTCTTCCTTACCTATTGGATCCATTACACTTTCTCCGACCATACTATGGGTCGATGCTACATCGACCACAGTGGTGCCGTAAACGGCAATGCCGAAAGACTCACAGCTAACCGGGTCACTTACCGATCGGGCGCCGCTTCAAGGGATTTCGCGAACCGCTTGTTCGCCGCCGCTGCTTCTTTCAAGAGCGCGTCGAGATTGTCAGGTGGATTACCATTTTCCAGCATCCCTTTGAACGTCGCATAGGCATCCGTCTTGCTGCCATAAGCGCGTAGGGTCTTGTCGTCGTTCACCCAGGCCACCACGATGACCTTCGCATCGCTGTTGAACCGGTAGAACAGCCGATACTGCTGGAAGAATTTCGCTCGGAACCAGTGCTTGCGGTGATCGCCGAGAGTGCCGCCTTGCCGGAAGGCGGCGGCACCCGGATCTGCCGGTATGGCCTCGGTGACCAGCTTGAAGATGGCGGCCAGCCGTTTCGTGGAATTTTTCTTGCGCCAGGTCTTAGGATCGCGTGCCCTACGCGCCTCGACTTCCTCGATCAGCCCTTCGAGCTGGTCCAGAAAGAGCGGATGCGCATAGATCGACCATCCGTTTACGAAAAGGGGCGCCCCTGCGGGCACGCTACCGCCGCTCATTCATCCTCGAGTGACAGCGGCGCATCGAGATCGACGTCAACGTCTCCGACCAGTGCTGCAAGACGGTCATGCAAAGCCCCATCGAACGCCCGAATGCGGTCCGGATGCGCCTTGATATCAGCCTCGACAAAATCGAGAAAGGCGCTGAGCGCAGGATCATCCTCGTCGCTGCGCACGGGCTCGATATAGACCCTGCCACTCGGCTCGGTGCAGTAACGAATCTGGTCGCCCTTGCCCAGCTTGAGCTGCTTGCGCACACCCGCCGGGACGGTCGTCTGATACCGATCCGTGAGTTTCGAGACATCTTGTGCGAGCGCTGTCATGGCAGTCTCCTGAAAGAAAAGGGGCTTTGCTGCCCGCGATAGGTAATGCATTTGCATTGTCTTGTCAAGACAAGCCGCAGGATCGGCTGTCGCCGGCAAGTCGATGAACAATCCGGCGCAGCACCTATTTCTGCCCCGCCAGGAACTCCGCCAGCACAGGACTGGCCTCGCCCTTCGCGGAGCTGAGCAGCTCCGAGCCCTCAAGCGAGGCCTTAGAAAGCCGCACGAGTCCACCGGTTTCCTCGATGCGGTAGCAGCGGCGTTTTTGCCGCCCGCGTCTGTAGTGCGTCGCGGTGACGATCTGGCAGGTGCTGCCATCGGTGAGCGTCACAGGTGCTGCGAGCCTGATCTTGTCGCCTTCGGCATAGTCCGGGATCGCAGCCCAGTCCCAGCAACGCTGGCGCCAGGCATGGGCGTAGCTGTCTGGGTCTTTCAGGTCGGAGAGAAGCGCCAGAAGGCTGAGCGGTGCGCGGGACTCGACGGGGCCGGCGCTTTCTTCCATGTCCTTGTAGCCCCAGCAGCCATCATCGTATCGGGTGAGGAAGACAGCCCCGAAAGTGATGGAGCCGTCAGGATCGGTCACATAGGTCACGTCTTCGACAGCGGTTCCGTCGAGATTGGTGACCCTTCCCGCCGCATACCACGTGGAGCCGACCTTGCAGGCCTTGACCAGTTCGGTTTTGCGCGTGTCGCCATGAGAGGTGCAGAGTCGGGCAATCTCCGCTTTCTCGTCCGCGTAGTTCTTAACGCGGCCGTCGGTGTAGAAAAGCCAACCCATCTCAGAGTCCTTTCTCTCATTGGGGAAATTGTTGTCGCCAATGTCCCGAGAGGGCCGCAGGCCCGGCAGGGTATTGGCGATGCATGTTTGAGAAAGGGCGCGTTACGCCACCCTCCGATCATCGAGTTCCATCAGCGCATCGAGCGGCACGCGATAGGGCTGCATGGCATCAAAATCCTCGCAATTGCCGCAGTTCTGCACGATCGCGAAGGAATCGCAGGCATCCTTGAGGATGACCCGGAACTTGCCGCCAAGGCCCGATGGCACGTCGTATGTCCCGCCGATGAGATAGTCCGAGGCCCGGCGCACGAAGACGCGGACGCTTTGACCATCGGTGGCGAGCCGGATGGCCCCCTGCCCCCGGTCGATGAGCACCTGCACATCGTCGAGAATATCCGTGTAGAACTGGCCGGTCAGATCACGGAACGCCATGCGGCGTTGCGCCATCCAGTCGGTGTCCCGAAACGGGTTCATGCCATCAGCGAAGGCGAAAGAGGGATCGGCCTGCTCGGTCGTGACGATGCGGGTGGTGGTGCCGTCGATACCGTTCGAACGCAGATGCACGCCATTGCCGACGATGAGGATCAGGGCGGGCCTGTCCACTGGTACGTTCCAGTTAGGCAAGAAGGTCTTGCAGGCGCGCGCATGGGCGATCTGCGCCGCGACAGCAGACGCAGAGAACTTGAGAATAGCCATGGGGATATCTTTCCGTGGGGTGTGGGAGGGGCGACCCGCGCGGGCGGCTTGGCTCGCGCGGGTCGCGTGAGGGCTCAGGCCGCTTGCGCGAACTCGCTGTCAGGCTCGGGAGATTCCGCGATAGGCGCCACCTCATCAAAGGCGACACCAGCGGTCTGCATCATGGGCGGGCACCAGGCGGCCACCGCGGCGCGCTGTGCATCCGTCAGCGTGGCGAAAGGTTCGGCGAAGAGCTTGTCACAAAAGGCGACGATCTCCTTCTTGCTCGACGAGGCCAGCGTCACCGCCTCCTGGGCGAGGCCCAGATCCTCGCCGAGGATCTTCAGGAGCCATGCCTTCTTGAAGCGGTTGAAGAGCGCCACGTTCGGCGTCCAATGGGCGCGGATGTCAGGCATGATCTCGACCTCGAAGTCATGCATCAGGCTGTCGCGTTGCCGGTCCCGCGCAAAGCAGGACTGCGTGGTGCTGGCCGTGGCATAGGCGACGAGCTTGGCCTTCTCACAAGCATTGAGCGCGCGAAACGCCGCGAACTGATCGGCGGGAGACCGGGCGTCGTCGAGCCAGGACAGATCGAGCGCATCATGCGCCGCCCCCACCTGTTCGAGCGAGGTGCCGTCGATCTCATCCATCTTGGCGTGGCTGCGGTATTCCTTGCGGGCATCGATCTTGACCGCCTGCGTGATGCTCATCCCGGTGCCGAGGACGTCGCTGACCAGCTTGAACAGCGTCAGGTCGAGCGTGGCCTCGGGATGCAGCGCCATCGCGGCCCCAAGGGCCATGGCCCGCTCGGTCTTGAGGTCCTCGGCCAGCGAGGCTGGATAGGTGATTTCGCCGGCGTCCGGGGCCTCCTCACCCGCAGGGTTAGTCGAGGCGCCGCGTATGCACTCGTCTTTCACATTGTCCTGCGGGCGCACGAGGCCCACATGGAGCGTCACCTCCCCATTCGACCAAGACGCAATCACGCCTGCACGGGCAAGGTCCTCGGCGCTGTAGGCTTCCTGCAGATCGCGGGCTTCCTCTTCCAAGTCGTCCACGCGGTCGTAGAGCTCATTGTAGGCATCGTCCTCGAGCCCCTCATCCTCCATCTCGAGCTGCAGCTGCTCGAGCTCCGCGGTGATTTCCTCCACGCGCTTCTGCGCAGCCTCACCAGGCTCGATCGGGCCGGGATAGACGCGGCCGTAGTCTGCCATGGTCGCATAATCATAGCGCACCATCGCATCGGCCCAGGCAAAGCCCAGTCTTGCACGGGCCTCTTCGGCCGCGGCACCGAGCTTCTCGAGCAGGATGGTCTCGACCAGCGCGGCGTCTTCCAGCACCGAATGTTCTTCCAAAAGATCGGCAGCGATCGCTCCGCCGCGGGCCTCATAGTCCTCGCGCACAAAGGCCCCAATATCGTCACTGACCTGCACACCGCGGGATTTGAGCGCCTGACGCACAGAATAGGCCTGCAGGTAGCTGTCTTCCTTGGTCAGCGCCTCATAGACCTCCTTCTGCACCTCCTGGCTCGGATGGTCGGCAAAGGCTTTCATCGTGTCGAGCGTGATCGTCTTGGCCCGGGCTGCGGCGCGAATGTCGGGGTGGATCAGGCCATAACGCAACCGGCCTTTGACGGCGGCAACTGTCGTGCCGAAGGTCTTTGCGATTGTCTCGGGCGTCTGGCCGTCGACCTCCATCATCCGCGCGAAGGCTTCGAACTCGTCGATAGCGTTCATCGGGGCTTGCGTGATGTTCTCGGCGAGCGACAGAGCCGTAGTGACGTCGCAATCCTCCGGCACGAGGCGGCAGTCGATCTTGGTTTTCGCGGTGAACCCCTTCTCGCTCTTGTCCGCGACCAGCTCTTTCAGCGCGGCATGACGGCGACCGCCGGCCAGCACGGCATATTTGCCGTCGATCTTCTGGACCAGGAGCGGCTGGAGGAGGCCCAGCACCGCGATGCTGGCTTTCAGATGTGCGATGTTCTCAGGATCGTAGGTTTCCGGGGAGTTACTCCGCACATTTGCGGGGTGAGCTGTCAGATCGCCGATGGCGACGGAGACGGGTTTGAAGCTTGCAGTCATTGGATATCCTTCTCAATGGATTTGGAGCGGCCCGCGCATTCAGATGCGCGGTCAATCCCCAAGGGCGGGGATCACAACGACAATAGGCCCACTCTCCCTTTGAGGGGTCAGTGGGCCTTCATCACCTGGGGTGTCAGGAGGGGGTGTCCCCTTCCCTACCAGTCGCTCGCCAGCATGATAGTCAGCACGCGCATGGTGGTGGCGGGGTTATCCGGGGCCTCGGCGCCATAGCGAAAATCCGAGTCCGCCTCATAGAGATCGATTTTCCAGAACACGGTCTCGCCCCGGATCTCGACCGCCCCGAAATCATGCCAGCCTTCGGGATCGTTCTCGGGTTCGAAGGTCTCGAACATGCCCGTGGCCTTCACCGCCTCGGCCATGAAGCCGTCACCGGCCTCCATAAGCGAGCGGGTGACATGCATCCGGCCCTGGATAGGCCGCGCGGGCGGAACTCCAAGGCACGCGAGCTTGCGAAACGCGTCGTTCTGCGCTGCGATCACACTCGGATCAGGGCGGTCTGTCTGGGGTTGTGCGATGATGGTCATGGGGCAATCCTTTGAGAAGTTGAAACACCCCTCCCAAAGCCTGCTTTTTCTTTTCTCTTCCACGGGGCACCAGACTAAACCTACCCGACCCGACAGTTAACAGTGTCCGCCGTGCGGACGAGGCTAACCTTCCGAATGAACCACCGTCAGTTCAAGTCATCAAGCAATTCCAAGCCGGCCGCCAGATCGGCAACCACACGGGCATCTTGTGCCCGCAGCTGGTCTGCCTTCCTGTCGCCGCCGACACCCAAAAATTCCAACCCAAGGTTCCTCGCCGTGAATAGGTCCCACAAACCATCTCCGACCGACAGAACCCGATCCAAATCAGAAATGGAATGCCTGCTCCGCGCACTCTCGATTGAGGCCGCGACAATATCTTCCCTCGTTTGGTATTCGGATGCCGTGACGAGTAGATCAAGATCAACCGGGCAGGCAAGAGCATCCAGTTTGCGCAATGCGCCGTATCGAAAGCTCCCGGTTGCGAAACAAGCAACCCATTGGGTCTGTTCCAGTGCTGATAGAAATGCGGAGCTCCCGGGGATCTCCAGGATTGGATGGGCGCAGATCGTATTGTCCAACGCCAGCCGGTACTGTGCTTCCACCCCATCCATGTCCGGGTGGCCATCGAACCCGGCTTCCTCCCAGGCTTCCTGAAATATCGCGCTGTCAGAATGGTGCTTGTAGGAGGCCCAGTCCGTCCGCAGCGCAGGGAACGGAAAACTGCGCAAGGCAGCTTCGAAAGCAGCTTGGTGAGGCGCAACGCTGTCGGTCAGGGTGCCGTCGATATCGAAGACGATGACGGAGGTTTTCTTAGGTGGCATGGTGTCCTCGCTCAGGTTTCCCGCACCCTACGTTGACCTGATTGGCGAATGGGGTCACTTTTCTCTCAGCCGGGTCAAATGAAGTTTCGAAAATGCTTGGATCATCTTCAGCGGACCATCTGCAGATTTTGCCTGCTCCTATTGTCAGTCTCAGCAAGACCTATGCTGACGGCTATGTCTCTCAACGCCACCAGCACACACGCGTGCAAATTATGCACGCCATCTCCGGGCTGATGCTTGCCGAAACGACTGGCGCAAACTGGGCCGTGCCCGCCGGCTATGGGCTGATCATTCCCCCAGAGACCCCGCATCAAACCCGTATGGTTGGCGAGGTTGAACTGCGTTCCATCTATATTTCCGTGGCGGATCAGGTGGCCGGGTCCCGGCCCCCCTGCAGGATCATCGCTATGTCCGAGTTGATGTCGGCTCTTGTGCTGCGCTTGTGCCAGATGGACAATCGAGACGACGGTACGGGCAGGGTATCCTACCTAACGCAACTCATCCTTCTGGAGCTTGCAGATGCGCCGGACGCCCCGCTGGCCTTGCCGTTTCCGCAAAGTGACGGGCTTCGCGGCGCCTGTGCAAGACTGCTGGCCGATCCCTCGATTAATCATGGCATCGATCACTGGGCCGAACAATGCGGCATGAGCCGAAGCACATTCACGCGAGCATTCCGGCGCGAGACGGGTCTTAGCTTCGACGCCTGGCGACAACGGCTGCGTTGCCTTGCGGCACGTGAGTACATGGCCCGTGGGGTAAGCTTGGCACGCGCCGCTCAAGCAGTTGGATACGCTTCGCCTTACACATTGAAACGAGTGTTGGAGAAGCTTGGGTAAGAGCCACCTGCTAAGAGTGCTTTGCTGACATTTACTGCTTTGCCGCAATAGAATCGTCAGGCGGCCTGGGCGCCCTCCCCTGCCCTACCCGCCTCCGACCGTGCGATCAGGTAATCACAGGCGCGCTGCGCGTCGGCCGCGTGCTTGAAGATCGCGTTCTTGTCAGAGCGCAAAACGCGCAGCCAGTTGTAGAGATACGCCGCGTTCATCTCGAGCGTATGCGCTGTAAAGCCGAGCGTCTGGCCAAGGAACACCGAGGTCAGCTCGGCGACGATCTCTTCGCGGGCATAGGCCGTGTTGCCGAAGCGCGAGAGGCCGTAATCGCGGTTCAGCCGGTGCCGTGCCTTGGTGGCATGGGCGAGCTCATGCGCCCAAACGCCATAGAAGTTCCGCGGGTTCTCGAACCGCGCAACCTGTGGCATGAAGACCTTATCCACGGGCGGCAGATAGTAGGCTTCCGTCCCCGTGAAGACGGTCGTGATGTCGATAGCATCGAAAAACGCCTGCATGTGCGGGATGGGCTCGGACGGCGGATGCTCGGGCGCGGGCTCCGGGTCGGGGTAGAAACTGTCGGGCAGGCCATCGATCTGGCAGGCATTGAACACGCGGTAGGATTTCTGGAAGCGGAAGATGCGGGCTTCCTCGGAGCGATCATCCCTGTCGCTGCGGTCATCCTCGCCGCCCGCGTCTTTCCGGCTTTGGCCGTAGTATACGACGACGGAGGACTTCTCTCCCTTGCGGACCTTTGCGTCCAACGCATTGGCCTGCGGAAGCGTCATCCAGAAAGGTGAGCTGTGGCCCGCCATCACGGTCCGCATCGTCAGCAGGAAGTTGTTCACGCCCTGGTAGGGTTCACCGCCCACGCGCAGAGGGCGAGAGCTGCCACCTGCGGTCCAGGGTTTGCGCCACGGCAGGACGCCGCGCTCGATGATGCGGATGATTTCGTTGGTGATAACCTCGGAGGCATCGAATTTGGGCGTGCGGGATCGGGCCATGGCTGGCCTCCTTTCGAATGTTGGTGAGAAAGACAGACCAGAATCCGGCCCGGACCCATCCGAGGGACCCTAAAGGCCCTCATCCGTCAGTCACAAAACCCGAAGTCCACTTTCCCTTTTCTTGGACCAATTGGACCGAGCTGACTGCCGAGGGGCCGACACCAACGCGGTACCCAGTGACTTCATGCAGTAAGTGCTGGTTGGGGTCCAAGATCGGCAAGGCATATCGGCAAACCCGGTCCGACTGCTGCAGTCTTTGTCATATTATCAATAACTTATCTGGTTTTTTGGATCGGCAGAGAAACGCGTCTCCTGCGACTTTGAATACCCAAAGATCAGGACCTTCGACGTTCAGAGCAATTCAGCGCTACCGAAAACAATGGGAAACGAACGCGTAGACCCGCCTGACAACTTGCATTTCAGCAATATTGCCGCTATATACCGTCAGTATAACTGTAGGAGCATAGATCATGCACATCACGAACTTTGCTGAAGCTGGGCAATTCGAACCGCGCAAGATCGCCGCGGTGCTACGCACATCAGCAGAAGAGATCGCATTGACCGTCGGCTTGGGCAAAGACGCGTTGCAGAGGCGAGCCCGCATCGGTTCGGACAAGACGCAGCGCCGCCTGCGCGAACTGGTAGAGGTGCTGAACAAAGTCGAACCCCGCTTCGGCTCGGAACTGATGGCCTATGCATGGTACCGATCAGAGCCCCTGCCCGGCTTTGATGGCCGGACAGCCATGCAGCTTGTGCAGGAAGGCAAAGCGCAGCAAGTTCTCGAATACATCGATGCAGTCGATGCGGGCGTCTTTGCCTGATGCCTCTGAAAGATGGATGCTACACAGGGCCACTCTATCGCGCCCTGAATCCGGTCTATGCGCGTGAACCTCTCTCCGGACGAGGCGCTGAACTCTATGGAGGGCGCTTCAATTCCAAGGGGACCCCTGCCCTCTACACCTCGCTGGATCCCACGACCGCTCTCCGAGAAGCCAATCAGGTCGGCAGCCTGCAACCCACGATCCTGGTGTCCTACAACGCCGACCTTGGGCCGATTTTCGATACCCGCGATCCGGGCGGACTTGACCGGTATGGCGCGACTGCGGCGATGCTTGCAGATCCTGCATGGCGCATGAAGATGCTCGATGGTCAATCGGTTCCGACACAGGATTTAGAACGCGCCCTCATAGCGGATCGGTTTGCGGGGCTTCTGATCCAAAGTTTTGCGAAGGGTGCGTCATCATCGGACTTCAACATCGTGTTGTGGGTCTGGACTGACAATAAAGGTTCTTTGGCAGTGGTGGATGATGAAGAGCGACTGTCACGCATGTGAGGTGATTGGCGGACATGTTCACTGGGTGCATTCTTAGCGCACCTAGTGGATTGAATCCAACATTTGGAACCCTCGATTTCTTGCGGCGATGATGTCGTTGGGGTCTGCCCGCCAAAC
>NZ_JAYLLH010000051.1:0-12018 GCF_035818635.1 Mesobacterium hydrothermale
GCATCAGCATGACTCGCACGGCCAGCACCAAATGGGAATCCCAATTCGGACTCGTTTGTCGCGATCAATCCACTAGAGCCGGCGAAACGGGTTACGGGTCGTCCATCATGACTATTTTACAGATTGCGTCGCTTCTGATCGTGCTGGCCGGGGCGTTCGGCACCATCAACTATCTTTTCCTGCGGCTGCCGTCGTCCATCGGGATCCTGGTGGTGGCGCTGCTGGTGTCCTTTGCCACGTTGCTGTTCGACCTGGCCTTTCCGGGACTGGCAATCGCCGACCAGATCCGCGGTATGGTGCTGGGCATCGACTTCTCAGATGCGCTGCTGGAAGGCATGCTGGGCCTGCTGCTGTTCGCCGGGGCGCTGCACGTCAAACTGTCCGACCTGCGCGCGGTCTGGACGGTGGTGCTGGTGATGGCGACGATCGGCGTGGGGATTTCCACCGCCGTCGTCGGGATCGGGTTTCACTGGCTGACGGGGACGCCGCTGCTGATCGCGCTGATCTTTGGTGCGTTGATTTCGCCCACCGACCCGGTTGCGGTGCTGGGCGTGCTGCGCAAGGCCAAGCTGCGCAAATCGCTGGAAACCCAGATCGCGGGTGAAAGCCTGTTCAACGATGGTGTGGGCTATGTCGTCTACCTTGTCCTGATCGGGCTGGCCTTTCCGGCGGGTGGCGATCACCACGCCAGCGGCGCGTCTGCCGGGCTGATGCTGTTCGCGCAAGAGGCGTTGGGAGGCGCGGCGCTGGGCCTGCTTCTGGGCTGGTTGGTGTTCCGCGTCATGCGCCGGATCGACGATCCCTCGCTCGAGGTGCTGCTGACGCTGGGGTTGGCGTTCGGCGGCTACGAACTGGCCATCTTCCTGCATGTGTCGGCCCCGATCATGGCGGTCTGCGCGGGGTTGCTGATCGGTGACGTCGGAGCGAAACACGGGATGAGCGAGACCACCCGCAACTATGTCGATGCGTTCTGGATGCTGATCGACGAGATCCTGAACGCCGTGCTGTTCCTGCTGATCGGGTTCGAGGTTTTCGCCGTGGTGTTCGACGCCGGCCTGCTGGTCACCGCGACGCTGTCGCTGCTCCTGGCGCTGGTCGGGCGGCTGGCGGCGGTGGCGATCCCGGTGCTGGCGCTGCGGCCTTTCCGCGAATTCGGGCCGGGGGTGGTGTCGATCATGACATGGGGCGGCCTGAAAGGCGGGATTTCTGTCGCGCTGGCTCTGTCGCTGCCCGACAGCGACTGGAAACCGATGATCCTGACAGTGACCTATGTGATCGTCGTGTTCTCGATCGTGGTGCAGGGTCTGACCGTCGGGCGTCTGGCACGGAAGGTCGGGCGCGAACCGGAACTGGTCTGACACCCGGACATGAAAAAACCGCGCCGGATGCGACGCGGTTTTCCCAAATTTCGCTGCGCTGATTAGCGGCGGATGCCCAGACGCTGGATCAGATTCGTGTAACGCGCCTCTTCCTTGCCCTTCAGATAGTCCAGCAGCTTGCGGCGCTGGGCCACCAGCTTCAGAAGGCCACGACGCGAGTGGTTGTCCTTTTTGTGGGTCTTGAAGTGCTCGGTCAGGGTCGCGATCCGGCTGGTCAGGATGGCCACCTGCACTTCGGGCGAACCGGTGTCGCCGTCCTTGGTGGCATATTCCTTCATCAGGCGTGCTTTTTCTTCTGCAGTGATCGACATCGGGGTCTCCTTTCGGAAGTTAAGGGTTATGGCTCAAGCCGGGATGTCGTCCAGCAGGGCCCGTGGAGATACCCGCCATCGGCTGGCGGATGGGCGCGTATAAGCCGAATCGGGTTTGAAGAAAAGCGTGGATTTTGCGCTGCGTGCCGGGCCGCGGTTCAGCTTTCGCCCAACATCGCGGCGGCGCTGCTTTGCCCCAGCAGGACAATACTGTCGAGGCTGGGCGCATCGGCCTGAGCCAGCGTGCTCAGCACCGCGCCATTGACCACAAGATCCACCAGTGCCGGATCCTCGGCGTTGGGCCGCAGATCGACCTCTGGCTCGGCATCGGTGCTGTCGTCGTAAACTACGACCATGCGGTCTTCGTCCGGGTCGAAATCGGTGAATTGCGCGGGCGTGTCGTCGTCTGGATCATCGCCCCATTCGCCCACAACGAATTCGTCCGTCCCGTCGCCCCCGGTCAGGATATCGCCGGCCCCCGCAACCAGCGTATCCGCCCCGTCGCCGCCGTTCAGGAAATCGACATCGCCGCCCTGATCGCCCAGCAACCGGCCCAGCAAAAGGTCGTCGCCATCGCCGCCGAACAGCGTGTCGGCCCCGGCGCCGCCATCCATCACGTCGGCCCCTTCGCGCCCGTGCAACGCATCGTCGCCGCTGCCGCCGGTCAGCGTGTCATCGCCCAGCCCACCCCAAAGCGTGTCCTGCCCGTCGCCGCCGTCCAGGCCGTCATCGCCATCGTGGCCCAGCAGGCTGTCGTCGCCGGTGTCGCCCCAAAGCGCGTCATCCTCGGCTTCGCCGTGCAGCGTGTCGTCGCCGTCGCCGCCCCAAAGGCTGTCATCGCCGTCCCCGCCGCGCAATTCGTCCCCGCCCGATTGTCCAAGCAGCATGTCCTGCCCGTTTCCACCTTGCAGAAAATCCACGCCTTCGCCGCCGCTGAGCAAGCTGAGCGCGGGGTCCGCCGGGCGCACGGGGTCCGCGTTGATCGGACCGTCATGGGAAAAGATCGACGGCAGGGCAAAGGGAATGTCGGGGTCTTGGGCCAGCGCCTGGCCACCGTCCTCTGCCATATCGGTTTCGGCCTCGTCTTCCTCGACCTCGGGGACAGGCAGGACGACGGCGGCGAAGGAGCCCAGCACCATCATCCCCATCAATCCCGTCAACCACAGCATTGGGCACACCTGTTTACAAACATCCGGCCCCAGTTTCCGCGACCGCTTGACAAATCGCAACGGGAATCGCGGTACATGGTTAACCCGGGCTTACTGCCGCCCCAGCTCTATTTCCTCGATGATCCGTGTCGCCAGTTCGCCCAGAACCGGGATGAATTCGACCTGGCTGAGGAACACCACCACCACCGACACCAGTGCCGATGCGCCGACCACGGTGCCAAAGCCAAAGGCCAGACCGCGCAGGAACTGGTACCAAACCAGTCGCAAGGTCGAATTGTGGATCCGCACGAAACGGTGCGCGTTCAGCGTTTCCAGCGCGTTGGCAAGGCGCACCGCGTCCTTGTGCATCTGCTCGTCCATTGTCATCGCTCCCACAGGATCGGTTTCCGGGCATTGGGTACATACAGCGGATGGCGTGGATGGCCCGCCTTGGTCAAGCCCAGATGGTGCAGCGGTCCGGTGAACTGTGCCATGCCGCGCACATCAGCGCCCTGAAAGGCACCGTGCACCCCCCATGCGGCAATCGTCATGTCCGCCGTTCGGTGCCAGCGCCGCAACAGCGCATCATTGTCAGGGCCAAACGGGTCTTGCGCGCGCTTGAGGTCGCGCGGCAGCGTGGCACGAAACCCGAAGAGGTTGGCGATCAGTAGCGTACCGAACCCCATCGCCCGCGCCCGGTTTTCGCAACGTGCGATTGTCGGATCGTTCCGACGGTGATCGGCGGTGGAGGGGTTCAGCATGACAAACAACACCGTTCCCGCGTCGCGGTTCCAGTATCGCGACAGGCCATAGCGATAGGCGCCGCAGTCGGAAAACAGCGCGACAGACCGGGTTTCGTCAGTGCTGTGCCTGCGTCGGATCATGTGCCCAGATGTGACGTGCCTGGCGCGGATCCGCAAGGCCCGGGGTGCGGCCCTGGCTCAGTCGTCGTGAACGAACACCCGGCTGGGGTGCAACAGACCTGACTTGAAGACGCCCACGGCCACCGCGCGTCCGTCCAGCGAGGCCCAGCAGTCGTCGCCGTATTCCGCATCGGTCGTCAGCACCATTGCCGGGTTGCCATTGCGCAATTTGGTGGCGTTTTCCGGGGTGCAGCGGGCCTCTGGCAGATCGGCCAGCCCGACCTCCAGTGGCAGCAGGTGGCTGTCCAGTTCCGGCGTTTTGGCCATACGGTCGATCTCGTCCAGCGACAGGCCGTGTTCGGCGTCGAACGGGCCAGACCAAATCCGGCGCAGCCGCAGTACATGGCCGTGACAGCCCAGCACCTCGCCCAGGTCGCGGGCGATGGAGCGGACATAGCCACCCTTGCCGCAGACCATCTCCAGCTCGACATGGTCGGCATCGGGGCGATCGGTCATCACCAGTTCCTCGACCCAGAGCGGGCGCGCCTCAACCTCGAAGTCTTCGCCGTCGCGGGCCAGCTTGTAGGCGCGCTGACCATCGATCTTGACGGCAGAGAACTTGGGCGGAACCTGCTGGATTTCGCCGACAAAGCCATTCAGTGCGTCCTTGATCCGGTCGTCCGAGGGGCGCAGGTCGCTTTGTGCGATCACCTCGCCCTCTGCGTCGTCGGTGTTGGTGGCCTGGCCCAGCCGCACGGTGAAGCGGTACGCTTTCAGCGCGTCGGTAATGTAAGGCACGGTTTTCGTCGCTTCGCCCAGGGCAATCGCCAGTACGCCTGTCGCTTCGGGATCAAGCGTACCTGCATGGCCTGCCTTGGCCGCGCCAAAGGCCCAACGCACCTTGTTCACCACGGCGGTCGATGTAAGGCCGGCGGGCTTGTCCACCACCAGCCACCCCGATATCGCGCGTCCCTTGCGTTTGCGTCCCATGCCTGTCCTCAGTCTTTTGCAAGGGCGGTCGCCTAGACCAGACCGCTGCCGCTGTCAATTCGCGGTCAGCGGCACGACCGCGCCGACGATTGGCCCCAACTGACGGCCCAGGTCGTTGCGATCCAGCGAAGGCGCATAAAGGCGGCTGACGCTGCCTTCGAGAAACAGCGCATTGTTCAGCCCCAGTCCGTCGCGAAAGAACGCCGCGAAGTCATGAAACGTGACCGCGTTGTTCGAGATGACGAAAACCGCGCTGCGTCCGTCATCGCTGGTGCCGACACCGTTGCGGATGTTGTACGACGTGCTGTCAGGCAGGAATTTCGGGTGCAATTGCCCGTCGATCACCAACATCGGGCCGGACTGCGTGGCAAAGCGGCAGTCCCGCGGATGGTCGAGGAAAGACAGCGTTTCGATCACTTCGGCGTGGCCTTTGCCGAAACACAGGATGCCATTGGGCAGCAGGCCAAAGTTGCCCGGCCCCGCATTGGGCACCACGCCGCGCACCTGTTTGCCGTCTTCGACATAATAGCCAACCGGCGCGCGGTCGGTGTGATACATTCCGCCGTTCATCGCAAACCCCAGCGTCTGGTCATCGCTGGCCAGCGCGTCGTTCACCGCGCTGAAATATCCGTACGGTTCACCGGTTTTGTCGTACAGAAACAGCCGCAGGTCGTCCTGCGCCATGTCGACCTTGCACAGCGCATAGCTGTTATCGCGGAAAACGACGTTCTGACAGTCGAGCGCGGACGCCGCCAGCGGCGCAAGCAAGGCCGCGCCGAAGGACAAGATTGCACGGGCCAGGCGCCGCATCCGGATCACTCTTCCAGATCGCGGCGCACGTCATCCTGGGAAAACAGCCGTCGGGTTTCGTCCATCCGGTCAAAAGTCTCGTCGAGGCGGAACCGCAGTTCCGGCGCGAATTTCAACGTCAGGTTCCGCGACACGGCGCGGCGCAGTTCGGACTTGTTGCGCGCCAGCAGGGCCAGCACGTCTTCTTGCCCGGTGCCGCCCAGCGGCATGACATAGGCGGTCGCCACGCGCAGATCGGGCGATGTGCGCACCTCTCCCACGGTGATCGACAGCCGGTTCAAGTCCGGGTCATGAATCTCGCCGCGGTTCAGTACATCCGACAGCGTGCGCCGGATCAATTCTCCGACACGCAACTGACGCTGGCTGGGGCCGCCGCCCTCGTGGAATCTGTTCTTGGCCATATGATCCACTTACGCCTTCGACTGCCCTTTGCCAAGCGCGCTTCATCGCGCTAAGACGACCCGCAGCGCAAGGGAAGGAACGCAAGATGACAGACCAGCCAGGTGTGGTGATCACGGGCGTATCGGGCCGCATGGGCCAGATGCTGGTGCAGCAGGTACAGGCCAGCGCGCACCTGAAACTCGTGGGCGCGATCGAACGCGAAGGTCATGCGTGGGTTGGTCAGGATCTTGGTACAGCGATGGGGGGCGCGGCCATCGGCGTGACCGTGTCCGATGACCCGCTGGAGGCCTTTGCCCGCGCGCAGGCTGTGATCGACTTTACCGCGCCTGCCGCGACCGTGGCCTTTGCCGAACTGGCCGCGCAGGCCCGTGCCGTGCACGTGATCGGGACGACAGGTCTTTCGGACGATGACCTGACCAAGATCAAGGCCGCTGCGCGCCATGCCGTGATCGTGCGCGCCGGCAACATGAGCCTGGGCGTCAACCTTCTGACCGTACTGACCCGCCAGGTCGCCGCCGCGCTGGATGCCGATTATGACATCGAGGTGGTCGAAGCGCATCACAACCGCAAGGTCGATTCGCCGTCCGGCACCGCGCTGATGCTGGGCGAAGCGGCGGCGGAAGGCCGGGGCGTGCATCTGGCCGAGGTGTCCGACCGGGGCCGCGACGGCATCACCGGCGCGCGCAAGCGGGGCGACATCGGCTTTACCGCCATTCGGGGCGGCGACATCATTGGTGAACATGACGTGATCTTTGCCGGCCAGGGCGAACGCATCGTGTTGCGCCACATTGCCTCTGACCGGGCGCTTTTTGCCCGTGGCGCGCTCAAGGCCGCGCTTTGGGGGCAGGACAAGGGCCCCGGCGAATACGACATGATCGACGTTCTGGGGCTGAAACGGGACTGAGCCCCGCGCCCCGCCAGCGTCAGAAATCGACCGCGATTCCCTTCTTTTCCCAGTCGCCGTAGCGCACGGGTTCCGGGCCATCGCGCCCGCCCAGTTCCTTGGGGCGGGCCTTGGCCTCGGTTTCGGCCTTGCGGCGGCGTTCGGCGGCTTCGGCCAGCGCACGCCGGGCGGCGGGGGGCAGGTCGTCGCGGAGTTCGTCGGACATCTCTGGCTTCCTTATCTTTGCGCCCATGATATACCGCCCGCCGGAACCGCGGCAAGCGCGGCCCGACAGCGCATGA
Organism: Mesobacterium hydrothermale; assembly: GCF_035818635.1. Taxonomy (NCBI): domain Bacteria; kingdom Pseudomonadati; phylum Pseudomonadota; class Alphaproteobacteria; order Rhodobacterales; family Roseobacteraceae; genus Mesobacterium; species Mesobacterium hydrothermale. Next base: position 7,089 of record NZ_JAYLLH010000051.1, read on the forward strand.
AAGCCCACCCATGACCAAGCCCAACGCCCGTTTCGCCGCCGTGATGCTTCTGGACACCGTCCTTGGCCAGGGCAGGCTGATGTCAGAGGCGATGGGCGGCCCGACCTGGGACCGTCTGGACCCCGCCGACCGCGCCGCCGCCCAGCGACTGGTGCTGGACACGCTGCGGGGGCTGGAGCGGGCCGACCGGCTGCTGAAACCTTTCCTCAAGAAAGAGCCGCCGCTGCGGGTGATGAACACGCTGCGGCTCGCCACGGTCGAACTGTGCACCGGGGGTGCCGCCCATGGTGTGGTGAACGAAGCGGTGGCCGTGGTTGCCACTGGGCGCAAGACCCAAGGCTACAAGGGGCTGGTCAACGCGGTGCTGCGCAAGGTGGCCGACAAGGGCCCGACCGAATGGCCCAAGCTGCGCCTGCCGCGCCTGCCCGACTGGTTGCGCCCGCCGCTGGTCGAGGCCTGGGGCCGAGAGGCCGTCATGGCGATGGAGGCCGCGCATTTCGCGGGCGCGCCGCTGGACCTGACCGCAAAGACCGATCCGCGGGCCGTGGCAACAGCGACCGGTGGCACGCTTCTGCCGACGGGCTCTGTCCGGCTGGACACGCCCGGGCAGGTCAGCGCGCTGCCGGGATACGACGCGGGCGACTGGTGGGTTCAGGACGCTGCCGCCGCCCTGCCGGTGCGCCTGCTGGGCGATGTCACCGGCCTGGCGGTGCTGGACATGTGCGCCGCCCCGGGTGGCAAGACGATGCAACTGGCGGCGGGCGGCGCGCAGGTGACGGCGCTGGACCTGTCGAAAGCCCGGCTGGCGCGGGTGCGCGAAAACCTGGCACGCACCGGGCTCAAGGCGCGGTGCGTTGCTGGTGATGCGCGGGACCACCAGGGCAGCTATGACGCCATCGTGCTGGATGCGCCCTGTTCCGCCACCGGCACGATCCGCCGTCACCCTGACCTGCCACACGCCCGCACCGGCGATGGTATCGCAGAACTGATCGGGCTGCAGGTGGCGATGCTGGACCACGCGCTGTCGCTGCTGAAACCGGGGGGGCGGCTGGTCTATTGCACCTGTTCGCTGATCCCCGACGAGGGCGAATGCCAGGTTGTAGAGGCGCTGGCGCGCCACCCCGGCCTGACCGTCACCGCCCCCGAGGCCCCGGGGATCGAGGACGGATGGCGCAGCGAAGAGGGCGGGCTGCGGCTGCGCCCGGATTACTGGCCGGACCGCGGCGGGATGGATGGCTTCTATATGGCGGTACTGCAAAGGGCTGGGTGACAGGCGCAGCGACCGGCGCGGTGACGGGCACGGTGACGGCCGAAAACGCGGCGGTCGTTCGCTTTGCTGCGCATCGCCGCCGCCGACCAACCCGTTGAAAGCAATTCAAAGGTGACTTTGAACGCCGCCCGCGATACACTTTTCCGCGAACACCACGGCAAACGTGGGTCTAGAGGCAGAGCGGATGGCAAATCCCGACGGATGGCGGGCGCGATGGGCGCGTTTCATGAATCGTGTGCAGGCACGACGGTCAGCCCGTGCGCGCCCAGCCACCGCCTTTGTCTCGACCCCCGAACCGCGGACAGTCGGCTCTTTTGCCCGTGGACGGCAACTGACCGCCGGGAACCTGATGTTCGCTGGACATCTGATCGAGGCCCCCGGCGCGATGATCTGGGATCTGGATCCGCCCGACGCCCCGTTCGAGGAAGAGATTCACGGGTTTGCCTGGCTGGATGACCTTGCCGCCGTGGGCGAGGCCGGCCCGCGCGAGGTGGCGCAGGCCTGGACCTGGGGCTGGATCAGCCGCTATGGCCGGGGCGCGGGGCCGGGCTGGACGCCGGAACAGACCGGGCGGCGCCTGATCCGCTGGATCCATCATGCGATTTTCCTGCTGCGCGGACAGGACAAGCCGCGCTCTGACATCTTCTTTCGCTCGCTTGGACAGCAGACCCTGTTTTTGGGCAAGCGCTGGCATACCGCGCCCGAAGGCCTGCCGCAGATCGAGGCATTGACCGGGCTGATCTATGCGGGCCTGTCGCTGACCGGGATGGAAGCCTATGTCGATCCGGCGCTGAAGGCGCTGGAGCAGGCCTGCGCGAAACAGGTCGACAAGCAGGGCGGTATTCCCACCCGCAATCCCGAAGAACTGCTCGAAGTCTTCACCCTGCTGACCTGGGTCGCCTCGGCCCTGGACGAAGCGCATCGCAGGCCGGGGCCGGAACTGACCGCCGCGATTGGCCGCATCGCCCCCACCCTGCGCAGCCTGCGGCACGCCGATGGCGGTTTGGCGCGGTTTCACGGCGGCGGCCGGGGGCTGGACGGGCGGCTGGATCAGGCGCTGGCGGCCTCTGGTGTCAAGAAATGGCAGGCCGAGGGACTTTCGATGGGGTTTGCCCGGCTCAGCGCCGGGCGCACCTCTGTCATCGTCGACGCAGCCCCGCCGCCGCAGGGCGCGGTTTCAATGAACGGTCACGCCTCGACATTGGCGTTCGAGCTGACCTCGGGGCGGCGGCCACTGATCGTCAATTGCGGCTCTGGCGCGGTTTTCGGCGAAGACTGGCGCCGCGCCGGTCGGGCGACGCCGTCGCATTCGGCGTTGTCATTGGATGGCTATTCCTCGGCGCGGCTGGGCAAGGTTGGCCGGATCGGGGCCGCACGGCGTGAAATGCTGGAAGACACGCCCACCAATGTGCCGGTCGAGATCAGCAGCGTGTCCGATGGGGTACGCTTTGAAGGCGGGCACGATGGCTATGTCGCCACCCACGGCCTGACTCACGCACGGATTCTGGAACTGACCTTTGACGGGCGCGGGGTGGTGGGCGAGGACATGCTGTTGGCCCTGCAACCCGCCGATAAGAAGCAATTCGACCGCAAACTGGATGAAACCACGCTTCAGGGCATCGCCTATGCGGCGCGATTCCATCTGCACCCCGAGGTCGATGCAGAGCTGGATCTGGGCGGTGCGGCGGTTTCGATGGTGCTGCGCAGCGGCGAAGTCTGGGTTTTCCGCCACGATGGCAGCGCTGAATTGTCTTTGGAGCCATCGGTTTACCTGGAAAAAGGCCGGTTAAGGCCGCGCGCGACGAAACAGATCGTTTTATCTGGCCGGGCAATGCAGTATGCGACGCGCATCCGCTGGTCCCTGGCCAAGGCGCAGGACACTGCCGTTGCAATCCGCGATCTGGCACGGGACGAGCTTGACCTGACAAGCTGAACCACCTGGGGATTGCCCGAATGACCAACCTTGCACCCGTGCGCCGCGCGCTGATTTCCGTTTCCGACAAGACCGGCCTGACCGACCTGGGCCGCGCCCTGTCCGACATGGGGATCGAGATCCTGTCCACCGGCGGCTCTGCCGCGGCGCTGCGCGCGGCCGGGCTGACCGTCACCGACGTGGCCGAGGTCACCGGGTTCCCGGAAATGATGGACGGCCGGGTCAAGACCCTGCACCCGATGGTGCACGGCGGGTTGCTGGCGTTGCGCGACAACGCCATGCACCTGGCCGCGATGGAAGAGCACGGCATCGCCCCCATCGACCTGCTGGTGGTGAACCTTTACCCGTTCGAGGAAACCGTGGCCAAGGGTGCCGACTACGACACCTGCATCGAGAACATCGACATCGGTGGCCCCGCGATGATCCGTGCCGCCGCCAAGAACCACGCCTTCGTCACCACCGTGGTGGATGTCGAAGACTATGCGGCGGTTCTGGCAGAACTGTCGGCCAACAACGGCCACACCACGCTGGCCTTCCGCCAGAAGCTGGCGCAGATCGCCTATGCCCGCACCGGTGCCTATGACGCCGCGGTCAGCACCTGGATGGCTGCCGCGATTGGCGAGGAAACGCCGCGCCGCCGGGTCTTTGCCGGTACCTTCGCGCAAGCGCTGCGCTATGGGGAAAACGCGCATCAGAAAGCCGCTTTCTACACCGACGGATCGGACCGCCCCGGCGTGGCGCTGGCCAGGCAGTTGCAGGGCAAGGAACTGTCCTACAACAACATCAACGACACCGACGCGGCGTTTGAACTGGTGTCGGAATTCCTGCCGTCCGACAGTGCCGCCTGCGCCATCATCAAGCACGCCAACCCCTGCGGCGTGGCCACCGGCACAACGCTGGCCGAGGCCTATCAGAAGGCGTTCGACTGCGACCGGACCTCGGCTTTTGGCGGGATCGTGGCGCTGAATTCGACCCTGGACAAGGCCACCGCACAACGGATCGCGGAAATCTTTACCGAGGTGGTGATCGCCCCCGGTGTCGACGATGACGCCCGCGATGTCTTTGCCGCGAAGAAGAACCTGCGCCTGCTGCTGACGCCCGGCCTGGCCAACACCGCAGCGCCGGGCCTGGCCTATCGCCAGGTGTCGGGCGGGATGCTGGTTCAGGACCGCGACAACGGCCATCTTGGAATGGACGACCTGAAGGTGGTGACGAAGAAGGCCCCGACCGATGCGCAGATGCGTGACCTGCTGTTCGCCTGGAAGGTCGCCAAGCACGTCAAGTCGAACGCCATCGTCTATGTCAAGGACGGCGCGACCGTGGGCGTCGGCGCGGGCCAGATGAGCCGCGTGGACAGCGCCATGATCGCCGCCAAGAAGGCCGAGCGCATGGCCGACGCGCTGGGCCTGCCGCAGCCGCTTACCATTGGATCGGCCGTGGCCTCGGATGCGTTCTTCCCGTTTGCCGACGGGCTGATGGAAGCCGCGGCCGCGGGCGCGTCCTGCGTGATCCAGCCCGGCGGGTCGATGCGTGACGACGAAGTCATCGCGGCGGCGGACGCGGCCGGCCTGGCGATGGTGTTCACCGGCATGCGGCATTTCCGGCACTGACGGTCCGGGGCATCGCGGTTTCGCGGCGGCGGTGCCGCCGCGACCGGGGGGGGGGGGGGGGGGGGGGGGGGGGGGGGGGGGGGGGGGGGGGGGGGGGGGGGGGGGGGGGGGGGGGGG
>NZ_JAYLLH010000052.1:0-11538 GCF_035818635.1 Mesobacterium hydrothermale
TCCCAGCCATCGCTGATCCTCCAATTGCGGGACAAATCTATCCCAGTTGGTGGACCACTTTCAGGGGGCTATTCCAGCTGCTTCTCGATAGCGATCAATCCGCTATTCAGCACTGAGTTCGGTCAGCTTCTGGCCAAGGCGGCGTTGCATCAGATCATCGCCGGGCGTGGTCTCCATCAGTCGCTGAAGCGTCGCGATGGCCCAGCCCCGCCGGTCAATGCGCGTGCTGGCGGTCATCAGGTGATCGACCGCTTCGTCGATGTCGAACGGGCTGGGTTCATAGCCACGGCCCGCCAGAAGATGCCTTATCGCATGCAGAGCGACATCGGCAGCGAAGGCCGGTTCCTTGATCGCGAAATCGCGGGCGCCCCGGATGAGCGTGGCCGGTGCCGCCTCATGATCGGCTGCGCAGTCGAGGGCGATGTCGAAATACGTCGCGGTCTTGGCCGCGGCGAACCATTTGCCCTTGCGACCGTGGAGCGCGATCAGGTCTTCCAGTAATGCACGAGCATCCCGGTCAGGGTAGCGTTTGACCAGATCGCGCCACATCGCCAGCCAAGTGTTTCCGCTCGTTGTGGGCAGGCCGAACCGGCGATAGGCCTCGTCCGCCTTGCCTTGGCGTACCAGGATCGCCTCGCAAAAGCGGCAGATGTCGTGATGGCCCCATGTCTGGCGGTCCGCCTGCAGCAGCGCCTCTGCATAGGCCAATGCGTCATCCTCGCGGCCTTGTCGGAGCAAGGCTTCGGCTCCGAATTTGTCATCGAACCACAGCCGGGTCTTCTTGACCGCGAGGAGCGCCAGCAGTTCGTCATACCGTTCCGCCTCGAGCAGGCAGGACAGCGTGAGCGGCGCTGTGCCGACATGGGAATACCGCTCCCAATCCGACCAGGCCCGATGGATCAGGGCGAGATCCCTGTCGGCATGTAAGGTCATGAGCGCGGGATATGCCGCAATCTCCCCGAACCGCTCCGAGATCGGGGCGAGGTAGTCGACGCCATCGTCCTCGATCGCCGCGCGCAGCTGCTCCAACCATTTTGCGCGCGTCTTTTCATCGGCAGGGGCGGCGATCAGGATCGGCACAAGGTCGTCAAGTGTGCGGCGCACGGCGGTGCCAAGCGCGCCTGACGAGGTATCGATCTGCTCAAACGCGGGCCAGATCCGTGCGGCCAATGCGACCACGCCGTCCGCCGCCGTGACAGGATCCGCGCGATTGACGGCCCGGATCTCCGCGCTGGCCGATTTCAACCGCTGGGTCGCCTTGGCGGAGCCGCGCCATCCGAAAGCGCTTGCGCGCATGCCAGGTTTGAAGGCCCATTTGTGGACGGATTTGCGCGCCATCCTGCTACCGCCCGCGCACTTTACTGCGCGTGATCCAGTCGGCCCCGGCATAAGTCACGGCGTGGATATGAACCTCGCGCGCATCATCGTCGACCGTGAAGGCGATCACGGCCTTGCGGCCTGCAGGGATGGCGCGCAGCCCGGGAGCGATCTCGTCCCGGCGGCTGCCCTTGTGCGGCAGATCGGTAAGGCTGGCGATGGTGGCCTCGATCTCGTCCAGCCGGCGCGCGGCGGATTGTGGGCCGGCATAGTCGATCAGCCAGCGTGTGATCGCGTCGAGATCATCCGCGACCGCCGGATGGAAGCGGATGCGATAGGTCACGCCTCGCGCGCGGCCTGCAGCCGGGCCCGCGCGGCGGCAAAGGCGTCCTCGGCGGGGACATAATCGGAGCGCGGCGTGTCGAGCCGCGCCCGGATTTCTTCGGCCATCGCCCCAAGTGCCAACTCGCGCTCCTCTTCATCGCGCATCATCTGCTCCAGCGCCGCCGCTACAGCCGCGCTTTGTGACGCAAAGACGCCTTGGCCCACCTTGTCGGTGAGGAACTGGTGGTGGCGGTCGGTGAAGCTGAGGGTTGTCTTGACGGTCATCGTTGCCTCCAGGGTATGACTTAGTCATCTTAGCGAGGGTTTGAAGACATGCAACCGCTTTGGGGAGGGCCGGGTTGTGGACTTTCGCTGCGGGTGAGACATTGCATCGACAAAAGAGCGCAAGCGGACGTTCAAGTTTACTGCAGCCACTTGCTCCGATTGCATTCGCGAATTCAAGTTCTCTCATTTTGGGGCGGATACTTTCATGGCAGGTCGAAAACAGCATTTCATCCCAAGGCACTTCTTGAAGGAGTTTGTCATTCCAGATGGAAGTGACAAGCTCTGGATGTACCGGCGTGGCCTGCCTGATCCCAAACCGGTCTCCCGCGATGATGCTGCCGCCAAGAGGGACTTTTATTCCAAGCCCGCAACCACCGGTGCTCCCACACTGGACGACTTGATCACGGAATACGAAAAGGAACTGAAATTCCGCGTCGAGGAAGCTCGCGATGTTCCAGTTGGCGAAACACTGCACGCGCACTTGATAAGCGAGATAGTGGCGCATCTGACAATGCGCGCAGCGTATCTGCGTGAGTTTATCGATGCAGGAGCATCTGAACTCGTTTCGTCAATTGATATTCTCATTCACCGACCAACTGAGCTTCTTGAAGGCTTGGAGCTACCCAAACACCGCGTGCCATCAAAATTCGAGGCGATGGCGATTCAGCAGTTCGAACAACACCTGCTCAGCTCGCTTACCAATGTTACGCCTAAAGCGATTGTACGTTTGCTGTATCAGGCTATCCGAGAGGATTACGACCTCCTTCAGAAGGCCGCTTCAGAGGAATTCTCGGCGCTCATGGAACGCTTCCAGGGGGAATTCCGAACGATGCCTCAAAGCGTGCATGTTCAGGTTCTTGGGAAAGACCTGGTGCCTGCGCCCCGGAAAGCCATGCTGGAAGAATTTCAATGGCGGATTGTGGACTTTCCGTCCGGGGACGCTGTTCTGCCTGATTGTGTTGCTATCGCCGAAGATGCTGAAGGGTGGGGGCCATACATGCTGGCGGAACACAAAAGCATGACCCGAGTCGTCATTCCCCTGACCCCTTCAAAGCTGGCAGTCGGAAGTGCTGCAAATGACCGGGAAGAGGTTACAGAAATCTATAACCAAATAGCCCGCGACAGCTGCTTCACCTTTTATCTGACGAACCGAAGGGAGGAAGTGCCAGGAACCCATCTTGCGGAACTCGGTGGCCCAGCACGCGCCAAGATTGCTGGCATTACTTCGTCGGCGTTGCGCGGAGCTGTTGAGGAATTCGTCGGCGATGGCTCGAACGCCCCGAAGAAGGAAACTCAGCCAGTAACTTGGACTGATCTGTCAGCAGGTGAAGGCTATTCGTACTCTGTCTCCTTCAAGGATTTCGGCGACGAGGCCTATGCGCAAAAAATAGCACAATGCCTCAATGAAACAGTCAAAGCGTTTGGGGGCCACCTTCCCATTCATCGCTTGGACGGCATCACGTTTGCCATAGACTATGCGGCGGCACTACAGGAAATTGATCGTGGCTTGGGTGTTGGTCGCGGCATTGATCCCTCGGCGGGCGCTAACCCCAACGGCGTTGCCATGCCGCTTGCAGTGCGACGTGACGATGGCATAAAGACCCACGTAGTCCTCAGAGGCTACCTTGCAGAGCAGTTGATTTCGGAAGATGAAACCCAAAGCATAGAGGCCATTTCGGTCATCTGCTATTGCTTGGGGACGGTTGCTTTCAACGCGCTTGTAGAGGGTAAGTTTCCGGGTACGCTTCTTTCCTCATACCCAGACCCGTATGAGGGCTGGCTCTATCGGTACAATGACACGCTTCCAGCGACCTATTTCTCCACCCGTCTCGTCGCTTCTAACATGGAGACGCTGGAATTCTATTCTGAACAAGCGCATCTGCAACTTGAACAGATGATTTCCGTCACGAAAGATGCGCATGCCCAGTATCATGAGGAAGGTGATCATGAACGCTTTTTCGAAATCTGTGCCGCCCATGTGTCGGGTTTCATGACAGCAATGGCAAGGTTTTTCGCGGCGCGCGCTTCGATGATCGGTCCGCAGAGACCAAACGGCATTCTGGATCGAACCCTCACGCAGCTTGAGCTTTTGAAGTGGTCAAAGCTCTTTGAAGAAGACCTTGCCGCTTTTGATCGCCGTGTGGAAGACTGGGCGAACTTTGATGAAGTGTTTTTCCTCAACCGACACTTCGAACGCTTGTTGTTCGAAGTAGGGGTGCTGCCGGATCAAATGAATGATGGGGCGCTTTATGTTCATACCTCTGGTGAACACCGGCTCTCCTCTCGCTCCGGCACTAAAAGGCTGCTTTGACGGGCCGCACCGCAGCAACAAACACGTTGACTGAACGGCAGCCCCGGGCCGGACGCGTTGGTTTCAAGCGTGACCGCGAGCCGCTCGTGGTCAGCCCAACACGAGCAAATCCCGTCCCGCCCGGCGATCCCGGGCGGGGCGGTTTGCTTTCAGTCGCCGTTGCGGCGGGTGTTGGGGCGCGACCAGATGAGGCTGAAGGTCTCTTCGCCGCCTTCGATCACCGTATCGTCGAAGAGGTTGGCGTAGATCGGCTGGGTGAAGCTCGGGTCGTCGAGCTTGAGGCTCAGGTAGTCGCGGCCCTCGGTCGAGCGCTTGGACCAGGCGGCCCCGATCTCGGCACGGCCGACGAAGACGCGGTGGGAGGGGGCGTTGTCGTTCGGGGTGCTGTCCTCGGGGACGATGCGGACGGCTTTCGCCTGAACGCTGAGGGTAACGATTTCGCCGACGTATTCGCTGCCGGTCTTTATGAAGGTTCCGATGGTGGCCATGTCATATCTCCTTTTGGCTTGTCCGAGCCCGCGCCCTTCGCGGCCTCGATGGCGATCGTCAGGACCGGGGCGATCCGCCGACGCAGCCCCTGTGGCCCGCAGCGCCAGCGGAGGACGGCAAGGCCGGTCTTTCTTGCCGCGCGAGGAATGGCGGACCCGATATTTTTCGGGGGCGCCAGGGGAAGAAAGTCCGGACCGGCCGTTGCGGCCAAGGCGGTCGAGGCGTCAGCCGATCCCGGTCAGATCAGCCGCTGAGAGGCCCGCATGGGACGCATGGCGTCATGCCATGGAAGAGGGAATGACAGGCTACCTCTGGACCGCGCAAGACCCCGGCAGCGGCCGTCGTGCAAAGACAGGTTTTGGCGTGCAGGCGGGACGGTTCATGTCCCGGACGTGCCTCGCTGCTCCGGGATTGCCCCCTCTCGCCGTGTCTGTGCTTGTCTGCCGTGATGTTCGGTCTGCCGACAATCCAGGTGCATGCGCGACCGGGGCCATGCGCCACAACGTGGGTTTCGGCGATCTGGCTTTGCTCAGCCGATCCTGCCCAACCGCAAAGCTGCTGTGTCGGCGAGGATCGAGACCTTTTGCAGCAATCGGTTGCGGCGCACGCTGACGATGTGGCGGGACGGCAGGCACCGGCGCAAGCTTCACAGGGCGTTCAGCGTTCGTCGAAAGACCTGTGCGGATGCGGGTCGGACAAGGCGTTGACCTCGGACCAGCCCGATACCCGCGCCCAAGCGGTCCCGCCCACGACCAGCGCGCCCAGCCAAGACAGGAGGGTGATGGTCGCAGCGCCCGCGCTGCCGAATTCGGCAAGACCCTTTGCCGCATGAAACCCGGCGATCCCGGCGGGGACCGCGTAGATCAGCCCGATGGCGAGTTTGAGAGGAACGGACCGGATGCGGTCAAAGGCGAATTCCCCCAGAGCCGCGATGAAGCCGCCGATGAAGAGGCCCGCAATGATCGACAGGAAGACGCCTTGGCCGGACTCATACAGATACATGCCGGACGTCAGGCCGATCGCGAAGGGCAGGGCGTAGACGGCCAGGTTGAACAGGATCCAGCAGAGGGCACCAAGGCCGAACAGCGTGAAGAGGGTGGAGAAAAACATGAGGCACTCCTTTCGAGAACAAGGATCGCGCCGCCACCTCCTCCATTGGCACGGGCGGATCATAGCAGAAAACGGCCCGCCCCGGGAGAGTTCGGGGCGGGCGTCGGCGGAAATCCAGTCATGCCGTTGGGGCAGCTTTCGGCCGGAAGTCGAATAGCGGAATGCCCATCGTGCGGGCCTTGTCGGCGAGATTTTCCGTGATGCCTGAGCCCGGGAAGACGATGAGGCCGATGGGCAGGGTGTCGAGTAACTGGTCGTTGCGCTTGAAGGGGGCCGATTTGCCGTGCCGCGTCCAGTCGGGTTTGAAGACGATCTGCGTCACGGCGCGATTGTCGGCCCAGGCAGTGGCGACGCGCTCGGCCCCACGCGGCGCGCCGCCGTGCAACAGGACCATGTCGGCGTGTTTCGCGTGGACGCGGTCGAGCGCCGCCCAGATGGCTGTGTGATCGGTGCAGTCGAGCCCGCCGCTGAAGGCGATCTTCGTGCCTTGCGGCAGCAGCGGTTCCAGATCGGCCCGGCGCTTGGCGGCGATGTGATCGCGGCTGTCGATCAACGAGGCGGTCAGGGTGCGCCGGTTCAAGTGGCTGCCTGTGCGCGGGTGCCAGGTCTGGCCGAGATGCGCCTCGAAGCCCTCGGCCGCGAGATCGCGCATGGCCTCAAAGGCATTGCGCCGCTCGATGAGCGTGATGCCCTCCGCGATCAGGGTCTCGAGCTCGACCGAGCGAACTTCGGACCCGTCCTGTTCGCGCTGTGCCCGTTTCTGCACCTGTTCGTTGCTGTCGAGTTCGCGGCCGGTCCGGGTCGCCATGCGGTGGAAAAGGTTCGTGGTGGACCAGAGCAGGTCTTCGAGGTCGGGCTCCAACCGCGTGTCGGACAGCGTCGAGACGAGCGCGTCGAAAATGTCGGCGACGGCGGTGCGAATGGCGTCGGGCTCCGGCAGGGGGCGGGGATCGGGCTCGTCGGTGAAGGGGCGCCAGCCGTAGAGCTGCAGTTCCTCGAGCACGACGGCGGTGGAAGATCGGGTTTGAAGATGTGTGTCGGTCATGATGTCGTCTCCGTTTGTCGAAGACCGCGCCTCTCGCGGCCTTCCCGGGCAACGGAAAAGCGGGGGCCGGACGGGTCTGCATTCTCAGGGGTCCCCGTCGCGCCCGCGCGATGGGGTGGAACCGAAGCGCAGCGGAGGACGGCCATGGCCGTTGCGGGCCCGTCCGGGCTCTGCTCCGTTTTGCCCGCTCTCGGAAGGCCGGAAGGCGTGGCTCTGATCGCGGAGGCGCTGGCCGGCTGCGCCGACTCCGATCAATCCTCGGCGTGGTCGAGGAAGGTCACGGCATCCTCGGGCGCCAGTTGCGGACGCAGATGCGCGCGCAACGCGTCGCGGCCATTGGCCCGCAGATCGTCATTGATATCGCCGAGACAGGGGGAGAGATGGACGGCGTCGATCCCGGCCCCGATGGCCCGATGCGCCAGTTGGTCCGCGGCGGACAGGCCCGCCGGGTCGGCATCGACGGCGATGTAGAGGCGGCGAAGATCGGCGGGCAGCTGCAGGGCTGCGAGATGATTGGCGGACAGAGCCGCCACCGCAGGCAACTCCGGCAGGGCCAGATGCAGGGAGAGCATGGTCTCAAGCCCTTCGCCTGCGGCCAGCACGCTGACCGGTTTGCCGATGCGAACACCATAGCCGAGGAGATTGCCCATCGCCTTGCGCGGTGGAATGACCGGGGCCTTGTCCGCAGTGGCGGGGTCAAGCCAGGTGCGGTGCAGGCCGGTGAGCCGTCCATCGAGGTCCGTTACCTTGGCGAGCAGGGCGGGCCAAGTCTCGGGCGGATCGTTCAGTGCGTGATCCTCGCGCCAATAAAAGCAGTTCGGGTGAAACCGTAGACTGTCGAGATGGCCCAGCCCGGTGAGGCCGCGTCCGGCGAGATAGCGTTCGGCCAAGGTGCCCGACATCGGCTGGCCCATGGCCCAGAGCCGCCGTGCCGCCTCAGGTGAGCCACGACTGGCTGGCGGATTGGCGACGCGGTCCCTGTCTGTCTGCGGCAGGCTGAGAAACCTGCGCGCTTCGTCCAGCGCGTCCCTCAGGGTGGTGATACCCATGTTCAGGGCGATCAGGTCCAGAAGGTCCCCGTGCTGCCCGGTTGCGGAATCGGTCCATTTTCCGGCGGCACCGGGACCATAGATCGGACCGGTCAGTCTGACATAGAGGCTGCGGCCTGGTGTGTTCTGCACATCGCCAACAACCCAGTAGCGGCCCTGTTTGCGCCCGTTCGTGAGGTAGTGACGGCAGACGGCCTCGGCATCCTCGGCAAGGCGGCGGGCGATGTCGGCGGCGGGGCTGAGCATGCTTTGTGCCTCCTGTCGTGGATAGAAAAAGGGGCCCGCCATTTCTGGCGGACCCCGGCTGCCGGAACTCGGGGGGAAGGAGCTCCGACCTGCTCTAAGGTCACTCGGCTGCTGTCCGGGCGAAGGCGTCACCGGCGACGGGATCATCTTCTCCCGAGGGCTCGGAATCTCCGATAGCCGGTTCGTCGCCGTCTTCCGCCGATTGCGCTTCGCCGCTGTCAGGATCGTCGTTCGAAGGCTCTTCATCCGCGGTGTCCGCATGGTCGACCAGTTCGATCTCCGGTGCGTCCTCTTCCGGCAGCGGCGGCGTGCGCAGCGGGTCTGGCAGCCAGCCGGTGCCGGAGAGCAGGTCCTCGGCGGCGGCCACCATCTCCGCCTTCTTCAGCCCGGCGATCCGGTCAGCGGCGTCCTCACCTTTCGCCTCGCGCACGGCTTCGAGGATGCGCGCCTTGGTCACGCGGCCGAGGTAGCTGTCGCCCGTCGCCGTCCAGCCCGCCTTTGCCATGTCGAGCCCGATCGTCCCGGCCAGCACATCCGCATGCGCGATGGCGCGCGGACGGCGCTGGTAGGGGTCGTGGACGGCATTCACGCTCATCGCAACGCATTGGGCGAAGAGCGCCTTGCGGCTGCAGCTGTCGAACTCGGTCAGGGCCTCCCAGAGGTCCTCGGATGCCTTCGGAAGGTTCCGCGCCCAGGTCTCGTGGCGCTGGTCGATGGCCTGCGCATAGGCCGTGTCGCCTAGGCCCGGCACTTGCGATCCGAAGGCGGAGTTGCGCGGTTCGATCTCGACGCAGCTGTCGACGGCGTAGCGATAGAAGAGCCGCAGGACCATCGCATGCAGCGCCGCGAGGAAGGCGACCTGCGGGTCCTGGCCCAGTGCGTTGCGCAGCGCCAGGGTCCGATGGGCCGTCAGTTCCATGACGAGGCGGTCGGAGAGCGGTTTGAGGCCGTCGTCCTCTTCCTCCTCGTCCGTGGTGGAGTTGATGGTGTCGTCGGTGTCCTCGACCGGCGCCGCTTGCGATGCGACCTCGCCGATATCCTCCACCTCCTCGACCGGCTCGTCGTCGGGCCGCACATAGCCGCGTTCGACCCGCAGCCGCCCGGAACTGTCGATGCTGACGAAGGCTCCTGCCAGCGCGAGGTCTTCCGCCTCGAACCGGATCGGACGTGCCTCGAGTGCTTCCATCGCCTCCTCGATCTCGCCCAGCCGGGTATCGACGTCGTCGGGCAACTCGTCGGCCTCCGCATGCTCGGCCTCGAGCGCGTCGTATTCGGCCTTCAGAGCCTGGTAGCTGGCGGCTTCCTCGTCGCTCATCGGCACCGCCTCGCCATGGATCCGGCGCATCCCGAAAGTGTGGCCATAGGGGAATTCGGTATCGACCTCGACCCATTTCCAGCCCTCGGCGCGGATCGCTTCGGCCTCCTCGGCCAGCTTCTCGCGCACCATGGCGTCGAGAAGGGCGGCATCCTGCAGCCAGCCTCCATCGTCCTGCTGGAACAGGTCGCGCAGGATCTCGCCCCCGGCCTCGACGTAATCGTCGAGTCCGACGAACCGCGCCCGCTTGTCCGAGGCCCGCACCGCGCCCTCGGTCAGCATGCGGCGGATCTCGTAGGGCTGCCGGGAATAATGCCGCTGCAGCGCCTCCCAGACCTGCTCCTGGCGCGCATGGTCGGGGTTGACCGTGAAGGCCATGAGCTGGTCGAGCGTCATCTCCTCCTCGGCATAGGCGTCGAGCAGCGACGGCGCGACGGCGGCGAGCTTCAGCCGCTGTTTGACCACGGTGGCCGAGACGAAGAAGGCGGCCGCGATCTCCTCCTCGGTGCGACCCTTCTCGCGCATCGCCTGGAAGGCGCGGAACTGGTCGAGCGGATGCAGTGGCGCGCGCTGGACGTTCTCGGCGAGGCTGTCTTCCTCGGCGAGCCCGTCCGTGCGCACGATGCAGGGCACCAGCGCGGTCTTGTTCATGCGCTTCTGCTTGACGAGCAGTTCCAGCGCCCGGAACCGCCGCCCGCCGGCGGGGATCGTGTACATGCCTGTCTCGGCACCACTGTCGTCCAGCACCGGCCGCACCGTGATGGAGCTGAGCAGCGTCCGCCGCGCGATATCCTCGGCCAGTTCCTCGATCGACACGCCCGCCTTGACGTGGCGCACGTTCGACTGGCTGAGCATCAGTTTGTTGAAGGGGATGTCGCGCGAGGCGCTGAGGGTGATCTTCTGGTGCTTGGTCATCGGGATATCTCCGCGACAGGCCAGCCGGGAGCCTCTCTCCCGACCTCCAAACCCGTCACGGAAAACCCGGCACCCCTCTTACTCTGAGAGAGCCACGATAGATCGATGCCGACACCGCGAAACTTCCCACCATCACCACTTGCAATGGCGAACGTGCCATACTATTTCTGAAGTAAGAGGGTTGGTTCCCTCACCGGCATAGACGGGCTAAGCATTCGGTGCTGCCCAATATTTTAAGGGCCGCCGGAGAGTAGCTGCTTAGTAGCGGCACCTGCGGCGGCCTCAATTGCCAAGTCAGCTTTCCTGTCGAAATAGCCGAAAAAACCTCCAAGGTTGCGCCTAACCCATCCGGGCTTAAGCTGTTCGTCTATTTCGTGGCTCATGCGAGCAACGTCGATATCCGCACTCCTGAGAATCTGACGCAGTGCTTCACAGGTCAGTGCGTCGCCATGTTGATCTTCTACCGGCTCCAAGGCCGATAGACGGTCAACAAGTGATTTGAGCGCGGACTCTAGAGACCTCGGACCAGAGATCAGTCCTGCCTCAACCTGGCGCAAATAGAAGGAATGTGCAAAAACAAGTGTCCTCAGCTGCGAATAAAACAGCCTCGCAAGTCGTTCATTTGCATTTTCATCATCCAAGTCCCTTTGAGATTGGATTACGGCAGTATCAAAAATTTGGCCCTGTGACCCAGATCGTGTAAGAAATAACTTCAAGTCATCTTGATCGAGGAGATTCCGTTTCTGGCGTTCCTCTGCCAGCCTTGTCTGGTTCCCAGCCCTAATAAATACGAATGGCTTCCCCACGCCGACATAGTTGGCCCCAACAGTAGAGATGTCGAACGTACTTAGTGCCTTCGTTTTTGTGCTGCTGAGAAGCCATCCATCGCGAAGAGCATTCATCGCGTTCGAAAAAGGCTGCGTCAGCTCTCTGCCGTCAACGAGCTGTACTCGAACCTCTTCATCAAGAAGCTTCTTCGCCAAAGTGGATGCAATATACTGGGCATCGCCTCTAGTAACTGAGATGTCGGCAAGCGATCCTTCGTTGAGGCGAAAACCTAGTGGATTGATCGCGACAAACGAGTCCGAATTGGGATTCCCATTTGGTGCTGGCCGTGCGAGTCATGCTGATG
>NZ_JAYLLH010000053.1:0-11280 GCF_035818635.1 Mesobacterium hydrothermale
CCCCCCCCCCCCCCCCCCCCCCCCCCCCCCCCCCCCCCCCCCCCCCCCCCCCCCCCCCCCCCCCCCCCCCCCGGTCGGACCGGGCCCCGGCCCGGTCCGAAACGATCAGTTCTTGGTCACACCGTCCAGCAACAAGAAGAACGACGGTTGCAAAGCGAAATCGGCAACCCGGTCGCTGGTGACCGCGTTCTGCTTCCAGTTGGCGACAAACACCCAGGGCGCGTCGTCATGCACGATGGTCTGCATTTCCTTATAAAGCCTGGCGCGTTCGCCCTGGTCTGTCGATACGCGGGCGGCTTCAAGCAGCGCGTCCACCTTGGGGTTGGAATAGTAGCCCGAGTTGAAACCACCCTTGTCCGGCCAGGCCTCGGTGCGCAACGCAAGGAACGGCAGGGTGTCGGGGTCGTTGGTCATCCAGGCCATCTCGGCCATGTCGGCCTTGCCGTCCAGCCCGGGATTGACCTCTCCCAGGAAGGTATTCCATTCATAGGTTTCGATCTTCACCTTCAGTCCGACGGCCGTCAGATCGGCCTGGATCGCGGTGCCCATGGCAATCGGATCCAGCATGCCCGACCCGCCTTCTGTGACATAAAAGGTCAGCTCCGCGCCCTCTGCGCCGGCCTCGGCCAGAAGCGCCTTGGCTTTCTCGGGGTCATAGGGATAGGGTTCCAGATCCGCGTTATAGGCCCAGGCAAAGGCCGGCGGCGTCGGACCGGCGGCAACTTCGGCGGTGCCTTCCAGCACGTCGTTCACGATCGCTTCCTTGTTGATCGCGTAGTTCGCGGCCTGGCGCACGCGCTTGTCGGCCATCGGGCCGTTCTTGGCGTTCAGGATCAGGAACCAGACGTGCGGGCCGGCCTGTTCATGCACGGTGAACCCGTCCCCCTGGAATTCCGACAGCGCCACCGGCGGCACTTCCACCATCAGGTCGATGCCTCCGGCCAGCATTTCGGCCGTGCGGGTGTTGGCGTCGGTAATCGGGCGGAACACCACGGCCTGAAGCCCCGGGGCGCCATCCCAGTAGTCGGGGTTGGCTTCGACGACAACCGCCTCGTTCGACCGCCATTCGGCAAACTTGAACGGGCCGGTGCCAGAGGGGTTGCGCCCGAAATCGGTGCCGTACTGTGCGACGGCGGCGGGCGACACGATCAAGCCGGTCGGATAGGCCAGGTTCGACAGGAACGGCGCGTAGGGCGCGTTCAGGGTGAATTTCACCGTCATGTCATCGACCACCTCGGTCGACTGGACGGCGGAAAAGAAGAACGCCAGCGGGAACGGGCCGGTGTTGTGATAAGGGTGATCTTCGTTCAGCATCCGGTCAAAGTTGAACTTGACCGCCTCGGCATTGAACTCTGACCCGTCGTGGAATTTCACCCCGGACCGCAGGTGGAACGTGTATTCGGTGCCGTCGGCGCTGATGTCCCAGCTTTCGGCCAGGCCCGGCTCGACTTCGAGCGTGCCGTCCTTGTACCGCACCAGCCCGTCATAGACGTTCATCAGGATCCGGAAGTCGTTCACCGCTGTGACGGCGGCCGGGTCCAGCGCCTTGGGTTCGGCGATCTGACCAACGATCAGCACGCCCGGCGGCGTTTGCGCGACAACCGCACTGGCGGTCAGCGCGATGCCGACCGCGGCGGTCGTGGCCATCATGGCCCGGCGGGTCATCTTCAGGAAGTGCATGGCGGGTCCTCTCTGTTGGGTGAACTATTTATCATGATTAATTGCATTCAGACAAATCTTCATGATAAATTCAAGACAATTGTTCCAGGGACGCGCGATGACCTTTTCAGTTCTGACCTTTGACCGGAAAACGGGCATCTACGCAGCCGGCGCCGCCACGGGCAGTCTGTGTGTCGGTGGCTGGGTCTTGCGGGGCGATATCGAATCGGGCCTGGTGGCCAGCCAGGGCACCGCGCCCAGCACCTTCTGGCGCGATGACGTGCTGCGCGCGATGTATGCGGGGGATGCGGCGCCAGACGCGGTGGCCCGCGTGACGCGGCAGGACGCGGGCCGCGATCACCGGCAACTTACGGCGCTGGACGGCTCTGGCACCGGCGCGGGCTTTACCGGGGCGCAGAGCGTGCCCTACGCCGGGCACGTCGTGTTCGACGGATTGGTGGTGGCGGGCAACATGCTGACCTCTGATCAGGTGTTGCGCGCGATGGTCGACGCGGCGCAGCGCCCGTGGACCGATCCGGCGCAGCGCATTCTGACGGTATTGCAGCAGGCGCAGGCGGTCGGGGGTGATACACGCGGATTGCTGTCTGCGGCGTTGCTGGTGCTGCGGCCCGATCATCCTCCGTTGGATCTGCGCATCGACCATGCCGAAAACCCTGTCGGTGCGCTGCGGACGCTGTGCGAAAAGGCGCATCAGTCGCCCTATCACGACTGGCTGGATGTGGTCCCTGTGCGCGATGACAAGACCCGGTCGCCGCAGGCGGCCCCGGCGGTTGACAGGCCGAAGCCCTGACCCGGGCCGGACGACATAATCGTTGCGCGACGCGCAGGGAGAATGGATAAATGTACTGTTTCCAACAGAGGTTTTTCCATGACCGACGCATCCGACCCCAAGCCCCAGGGCCCTGGCACCCCGCCTGAAATCGACCCTGCGATGATGGCACGCATCGCGCAGATGCGCGATCATGTGCGTCAGAGCTTTGGTCATGCGGTGATGGCAATGATGGGGCTGCCGCGCTATCGCCACCAGTCGATCATGGACCTGACCCACCTTGTTCTGGAGCCGTTGATCCGCGACCGTATTGCCCTTGCCCACACCAAGAGCGCCGACGGCAAAGTGCAGGACGTCGCGGGCATGGCGATCTGGGCCAGCGTTTCCGAAGAGGCCGACGCCCGGATCCGCGAACAGATCAAGGCCGGGGTCTTTCCGGTCCGGTTGAAGCCCGAGGACTGGAATTCCGGGGACATCAACTGGCTGTTGGATGTGCTGGCCAGCGACCGGAAAACAGCCGGTGCGGTGATCGCCAATTTCAGGCAGGTGGTGAAGGAAGGCGACCTGCGCCTGCATCCGATCATCGCGCGGCTGGTCGACAAGGACATGCTGGACAAAATGACCCGCACCGCTGTGCAGGAGCCAACCTGAGCGGTCAGGCGTTCCGGCACGGACGTCGCAGGTTTTTCGTCAACCGGAGATTTTTGTGATACGCTGTGTTTGGTGTTCAAAAATACATCGGGTTCGGGCCATGGCCCGCAAGTGATTAAGTGACGGGTTGGTGCCGGTTCACCGGATTTTCCCGGTGACGCGGCTGCCGCGGGGCAGCCGATTTCGAGATGATAGAACGAAGACAGGGTTCAGATGCTGTCTGCGCATAATTTTCAAAGATCGCTGGCGCCCCGATGCGGGGCGTTCCGCGATCGGCCATTTCGTGACCGGGCGCAGCCCGCCGTTCCGCTGGCGGCCTTTGCCGGACAAATCGCTTCGCCCGCGCGCCGCCGCCGGACAGACTTTCGCGGGATGACCTGATGGATCGCAACGGAACCCTCGACAACGACGCGCTGGACGGTGGTGATGAAGACGACACCCTGCGCGGTCTTGCCGGTTCCGATTCGATCACTGGTGGCGGTGGCAACGATGTCCTTGACGGTGGCGACGGAAACGACGGGCTGGATGGCGGGGACGGCGATGACGATCTGTATGGCGGCACCGGTGAAGACACGCTGAAAGGCGGCGCCGGTCACGACGAGCTGTTCGGCGAGTTCAGCAATGATCTGCTTTACGGTGGCGACGGCGACGACGACCTGTTCGGCGGGCTGGGCGACGACACGCTCTATGGCGACGCGGGCATCGACCAGTTGTATGGCGACGAAGGCGCAGACCTGCTGAGCGGCGGCGCCGAAGACGATCTTGTCTATGGCGGCACCGAGGCGGATTCGCTGTTCGGAGACGATGGCAATGACACGCTGGATGGCGAGGACGGCAACGACAGCATCGAAGGCAACGACGGCGATGACGAATTGCACGGCGGCGAGGGCGACGACACGCTGGCCGGCGGCGCGGGCGTCAACATCATCCTTGGCGGTGCCGGTTATGACCGTGTTTTCTATGATGGTCTGAACGATTTTGACCTGACGTTCAGGTCCGAGCCGGATGTCGATGCGCTGCTTGAAGGGCTGCTGGCCGGGGAAGAGGCCAGCGACGAGTTGTACGAGGTCGAGCAGATCACGCTGAGCGACGAGGCCGACACGGTCCGCGTCACGGTGGACCGCCTGCCGTCGATTGCGATGGAGTTCGATCTTGGCAAGGGCGGCGGCGGGTCGAACGGTGATTTTCTGGATTTTACCGATGACGGCAGACTTGGCGCCGGCATCGTGTTTCACAACGGTGATTTCGGGCCGTCAACCGGCGGAATCGCCCCCGATGACATCAAGAAAGACCAGCAGAAGCTGATCGAAGAGGCGACCAAGGCGCTGACTGCGGTCACCGGCAACCTGTCGCCGTATGACATCGGGTTCTATCAGATCGACTCGGTCGGGCTGACCTCGGGCGACGATATCGTGCTGCTGGGGGCCGGAGGTGACCTGTCGAAGATGTCCGGCAAGGGCGTGATCGACGGCGAAGGCGGCGTCGACGTCATGTACGCCAAGGACCTGCCGCAGGGATCGAACATCACGCTGATGGGCGGCGAGGGTGACGATATTGTCATCGCCACGGGCGATACCACGGTCACAACCGCGGGCGGTTTGGGCCGCGACGTGGTTTTGAACTTCACCCCCGGCGGGCTGCTGTATGGCGACACGATCACCGGCATGGTGATCGACGGCACAACCGTCGAAGCCCCGCCAGAAGACGACCCGGCCAATGGCGACATGTTCTTTTGGGCGGCGGATACCACGATCATGGACCCCGACAAGAACGACGTGCTGTTCTATCGCGGCGTGCCACTGACCGGCGGGGACACCAGCCCGGGATCGGCCGTCTGGGGCATGGCGGGCATGGCGGGCGGCCTGTTCGGCACGGTCATGTCCGGTGTGACCAATTTTTTCACGGCGCAGGCGATCCTGATGAGCGCCGAGGTCGGTCTGGGGCTGCGGATTTTCTATGACACGTGGCTGCCGTTCATCGCCTATGTCGCGGATCCCAAGAAGGGGATGCAGGTTGTCGATATCGGGGACACGCTTTGGCAACTGGTATCGGGTCCGGATCGCAGCGGTGAAGAGACCGAAGCAAAGGTCAATTTCCAGTCGATCCCGGAATACAGCTTTGACGATGCCGGGCTGTTCGTCACGCCGCTGAGCTTTCTGGGCGGCGCAGCAAGCAGCGATGACCTGATCGGCGGGATCAAGGCGTTCACCCAGACGTTGGCAAATGACACCGCCGACCTGGGGATGCTGTTCAACTTCCCCAGCGTGTTTGCCTTTATCATGGGGCAGATGGGTGTGGCGAAGGAACTGCTGAAAGCCACACCGATGATCGGCCCGCTGATGGCGGCCTGGGGGGCGATCGACGCGGCCAACGTGGCCTATTGGATCGCGGCGGCCTCGATCCGGTATGATAAGGCGGTGCGTTGGGTCGATGGCGACGATCCGCTGGTGATCGACCTGGACGGGGACGGGCTGGAAACCCTGTCGATCTATCAGTCGGGCGTGCATTTCGACATGGGCGACGATCTGTTCGGCGAACGCACTGGCTGGCTGAAAGGCGACGACGGGTTTCTTGTCCGCGATGTGAACGACAATGGCCGGATTGATGACGTTTCGGAAATGTTCGGCGGTCAGACCGGGCGGGGTTTCGACGATCTGGCGGTGTTCGATCAGGCCGCGCATGGCGGCAACGGCGACGGCAGGATCACCGCTGCCGATGCGATCTGGTCGGACCTGTTGATCTGGCGCGACAGCAACGAAGACGGGGTCACCGATGACGGCGAACTGCTGACGCTGGATCAGCTTGGGATCGTCTCGTTCGATCTGAACGCCACCGACCTTGCGATCACCCAGCCGCAGGGGAACGAGGTGCTGGCCAATGCCGGGGTCACATTCGCCGATGGCCGGATCGTCAACATGTTCGAGACGATCTTTGAAACCAACGAGACCGACAGCGTCTATGCCGGCGAAGACGGGACACCCGATTGGCAGCCGCTGATCGACGTGAATATCCATGGCTATGGCCATGTCACCAACCTGGGCGTGGCGATGGCCAACGACCTGCTGCTGGGCCACGTCGCGGCGCAGGCCGGGGCAGGCATGACAACGCCCGATTTCCTGGACATCGTCGCCAAGGTTGGCCCGGTCCTGTCCTACTGGGGCCAGACCATGTCCACCACGCGCGAACTGACGCCGGTCTTGTTGGCGACCGACGCGGACGGCGTGGTGACGCTGGCCGATTTCGGTGTCTATGTCGAAGACGCAAACGGCGGGTTCTGGCAACTCAACAGCGGTACGGCGGTGACCGGTGCCGGGGGCGTCGTGATCGACCGGCCGACGTTGCAGGACGTGATGGCGCAGGCCACCGCCGCCGGTCAGCATTGGCAGATGGAACAGACCTGGTCGCCCGCGTCGCGCGGGTTCGACCCGGTGCACCGCGATGCCGCGCCCTACCTGATGCGGCTGATCGACGGGCGCGCGGTGATCGACGATTGGGGCGTTCAGAACGCCGATGGCAGTTGGCGGTTGGCCAGCGGGCGGGACATCACCGATGGCACGGGCGCGGTCATCGCGCAACCGACGGTCGATGATATCCTGGCCCTGTCGCGCGATCCCGGGCAGGAATGGCGGGTCGAAGAGATCAGCTTCAACCCCTATGCCGACTTGCCGACTGAACGGATCGGTGTGCGCGTGACCGACGGGATCACTGTCGACTACACGGTCGAGGTTACCGACCGCGATGGAACCTTCCTTGTCTGGGCGCGCAACCTGGATCGGGCGCTGGAGTTGCAGTTCAAGACCGGCGACAGCCGCGAATTCAACCTGCGCAACTATGCCGTCGATCTGGACACGCTGAGCGAAGTGGGCGTGACCGACGACAGCGCCTATCGCGTGGTGGTGATGACGCCGGGCGAGATGGCCTATGCCAACAGCCTGGGCGGGGTCGAGTTCCGGCCGGAGATGCTGACCGCGACTCTCGACAATGATACCGGGCTGATCGACTATCGCGTGACGGCGGACGGGTCTTATACCCTGTCTGAGGAGTTCTATGACTCTGTCATCGACCCGATGATCGAAAAGACCGGGCTGACGATGGCGCAGTTCATCATGTCCAGCCAGCGCCTTGCCGTGCAGATGGCGGTGCAGTCGGGCCTCTCGGAGTACGCGCGCGGACTGGTCTATGACATCGAGGCGGACAAGTACCTGCCGACAACCGGTCGCGAACTTGTTCCAATGTTCGAGGCGATCTTCGAACAGGCGCCTGTCAGCAATGCCGACGACGCGGTTTACGATTACCTCGTGCAATGGAGCATGATCCTTGGCGCGATCTATCCGAACTACAAACCCGCCGACGCCGGTTTGCTGTTCGAGACCAAGACCGAGATCAACCAGGCGTTCATCCTGCAGATGGCGCTGGCCGCGCTGGAAAACGTGCCCATCGATCTGGATGTTCCAGGCATCGCGAACGCGCTGAACGTCGATGAACGGCGGATCATCACCCACACGGCTGACGAGACGTTCATGGGCACGAAGGAGGGGATGAATTTCTTCTACCTCTCCGAAGGCGACACCACGGTTTCCGGCAGCTATTCGAAGGATGCCCACCTTTATACCGACGATGTTCAGGCGGATGTCTATTTCGTCGGGCGCCAGACCGGCGAGGACCTGATCCTCGACTACGATCTGGGCGACGTGGACCAGTTGCGATTCCTGCATCTGAACCCCGACGACATCACCTTTGTCCGCGATGGCCAGGACCTGATCATGTCCTGGGACGACGGCCAGGGTGGCACCGCGACGCTGAAGATCCAGGATCAGTTCCTGGGTGAACTGAACAAGCTGTTGCAGAACGGCACGCGGATCGATTCCGGCGTGACCGAGATGATCTTTGCCGATGGCACGGTCTGGGATCGCTATCGCATGGCGTTTGCGGTCATCGACTACGAACGCGGAGCGCTGGACGAGGCGGACGCCTATTACGGCTCTGGCTCGGGCGACGTGCTGTTCGGTGGTCTGAACAACGACTACCTGTCCGGCGGCGCGGGTGGCGACACCTATTACATCCGGCGTGGCGATGGCCATGACGTGATCGACGACCTTGGGAATTTCTCGTTCGGGCCGGTCGAGGCCGGGATGGATTTCCTGATGTTCCGCGGCGACATCACCGGGGACGATCTGTACCTGACCCGCGATGGTGCGTCGAAGAACCTTGTCATCCACGTTCTGCAAGACGGCCAGATGACCGACCAGTCGGTTGAATTGGTGGGCCAGTTCGCAGGCATGCGGCTGAACCTTGGCTATTTCGAAGAGGCTGTCGGCACCGCAACCGGCTTGGATTACATCGCCCCGAACATGATCGAGCGGATCACCTTCGAATCCGCCCCGGCGCTGGAATTCGAGGACATTGTCGACCGGGTGATCGCCAACGCCAAGACCGATGGTGACGACGCGATTTACGGCGTGCTGAACGACAACACGCTGGACGGCGGCGCGGGTGACGATTTCCTGACCGGTGTTCAGGGCTTTGACACCTACATTTATGGCCGGGGCTATGGTCGGGACGTGGTGCTGGACAACGATCTGTCGGCAGCGCTGTTCGGGTCGAAAGATGACAAGATCACCTTCATCGACGACCTGCGCTGGACCGATATCGAATTCCTGCGCGACGGGGCCAGCGATACGCTGCGGCTGCAGGTGGCGGGTACCGACGATCAACTGATCCTGACCGACTATCTGGACTACGTTTTCCTTGTCGGGTTCACCAACCTGATCGAAGAGATCGTGTTCGCCGACGGCACGGTCTGGGATCACCTGAAGCTGCTGCAGCATTATGTCGATATCGCCAGGACCGATGGCGACGACACGATCTATGGGTTCGAATACATCCAGGACCGGATCGACGGCGGCCTTGGCAACGACCGGCTGGAAGGGCAGGGCGCGTCGGACACTTATGTCTTTGGCATCGGCTATGGCACCGACACGGTGTTCGATGCCAGCACTGCCTTCCTGTCAGGGCCGGGCAATGCGGACAAGATCGAATTCACCGGGATCAACAGCGACGGGGTCACGTTCTCTCGGACCGCGCTGGGCCTGATCATTTCGATCAACGGGACAGATGACAGGATCATCCTGGAAAACCAGTATGTCCGCGCAGGTCAGCAGCGCCACGCGATCGAATTCTTCCAGTTCGCCGACCGGACGCTTGACTACACCGACTTCAACCCCGAGGACATCGACCTTGTCGGCACCGATGCGGGCGAAACGATCGCCGGGTCGGACTTTGGCGAAACGCTGGATGCGCGCGGCGGCGATGACCTGCTGGTCGGGGCCGATGGCGGCGACACCTACCTGTTCGACGTCGGCTATGGCAATGACACGATCGAGGACACCCGCGTGCGCGCGGCGTGGATGGACCGCGACGGGATCGACGTGCCAGTCGATGACATTGTCCGGTTTGGCGATGACATCACGCAGGACAACGTGGTCTTTTCCAAGGACGGCACCGACCTTGTCATCTCGGTCGAGAACCGTACCGATACGCTGCGCATACGCAACCAGTTCCTGGATATCGACAACGGTGTCGAACGGTTCGAGTTCAACGACGGCAGTTTCCTTCTGATTTCGGACATCGAGGAACGGCTGCAGATCGAAGGCGGCAACCGTGGCGACAACCTGATCGAGGGCAACCCGACGCTGTCCAACACGCTGGACGGGCGGCAAGGCGACGACACGCTGGTCGGCGGGGCCGAGGCCGATCTGTATGCCTTTGGCGCGGACTATGACTTCGACCGGATCGTCGAACGCCCCGACGCGCCGGGGATCATCGACCAGGTACAATTCGGCGCCTCTGTCACCCGCGACGCGCTGCGGATCACGCGCGATGGCGACGACCTGGTCATCGACCTTGGGATGGGCACCGACGTGCTGACCATCGTCGGCGGGCTGGGCGACACCCGGGTGGAAGAGTTCCGCTTTGCCGATGGCTCGGTCCTGACACTGGACGAGATCATCGACGGGATGCTGACCGGGACCGACGCCGACGAACGGCTGACCGGTCTGGACACGCGGGATGACACGATTTCCGGCGGTGCGGGTTTCGACCTGCTGGAAGGTGGCGGCGGCGATGACGAATACCGGGTCGGATACGGCGATACCTCGACCGCGATCAGCGACAGTTCGGGCATCGACCGGCTGGTTTTCGGGGCAGAGATCACGGCGGAGAACCTGACTTTCCAGAACGTGGATGGCGATTTGCTGGTCACGTTGGCGGGTACGGGTGAACGGATCGTCGTTCTGGGCGGCGTATCCCGTACCCCGGTCGAGGTGTTCGCCTTTGACGACGGGACAGAGCTGAGCATCGAAGACGTGCGATTGCAGCTGCTGGAAACCACGCCCTTCGATGCGCAGAACGTGCTGGATACCAGTCTCTATCCCGCCGGAATCCCGCTGAACGCCGGCGCGGGCAACGACCTGATCCTGTTGGCGGAAGGCGCGGTTGTCACCTTTGACGAAACCAGTGGGACAAACCGGGTCGAAATGCTGCCGGGTGCGCAGGAGGCGACGCTGCGGATCACCGACCAGACCAGCCGGCAGGTCAAGGTCCTGCGCGGCGACGGGTCTTCGGACGACCTTTTGCTGCGCTTCGAAAACGGCGCGCAGGTGGTGATCGCGGGCGCGCTGGGGTCTGGCTTTGTTCCGAAAGTGTCGTTCATCGACGTGGTGACGTGGGATGCGGCTGCGCTGATTCAGGCGTTCATTGACGGACAGTCGGGCCTTGGGGACGATCTTGTGCGCGGGTCTGACCGCGCCGACACGATCAGCGGCGACGAAGGCGACGACATCCTTGTCGGCGGGCGCGGCGACGACCGCTATTATTTCCAGGCCGGGTCCGGGCAGGATGTGATCGAGGATGAGCAGGGCACCGACACGCTGGAAATCGTCGGCTACCGCCCGTCCGAGTTGCGGGTCGAACGGCTGTCTGACGACCGCGACGACCTGCTGCTGAGTTTTGCGGCCAGCGACGATTCCGTTCTGATCCGGGGCGCGGCGATTGAACAGGTCGTGTTTGCCGACGGCACGATCGTTACCCGCGATTTCCTGCTGGACCTAGTGGATTGAATCCAACATTTGGAACCCTCGATTTCTTGCGGCGATGATGTCGTTGGGGTCTGCCCGCCAAAC
>NZ_JAYLLH010000054.1:0-11216 GCF_035818635.1 Mesobacterium hydrothermale
TTTGGCGGGCAGACCCCAACGACATCATCGCCGCAAGAAATCGAGGGTTCCAAATGTTGGATTCAATCCACTAGGACTATGGGCTGTTGCCGGTATTGGACTTCTGGCGCTGGTATTCGGCGCGTTTGACGGCAGTGATGACGATGGGGGCGAAACGCCAGAGCCCGGTCCGACTCCGTCTGAGGGCGATGATGTCCTGACCGGCACCACAGGCGCCGACACGATCGACGGCGGCAACGGCGACGATGTGATCTCTGGTTTGGGTGGCGATGATGACCTCAGTGGCGAAGGCGACAACGACACGATCTTCGGTGGTTCGGGCGCTGACCTGATCAGCGGCGACAACGGGCTCGACTCGCTGTTGGGCGGCACCGGCGATGACGTGATCTTCGGCCGTACCGGCGACGATTTCCTGAAAGGCAACGCCGGGGACGACCTGCTGAAGGGCGGGTTGGGAGATGACGAGATGCTGGGCGGCCTGGGCGAAGATTCGCTGGTGGGCGGTGAAGGCAACGACTACCTCGGCGGTGGCTCGAACGACGACGACCTTGACGGCGATCAGGACGACGACACGCTGGAAGGCGGCGATGGCGACGACAGTCTCTCGGGCGGGACCGATGATGACCTGTTGCGCGGTGGCGATGGTCAGGATACGCTGTTTGGCGGTCCGGGCAACGATACCCTGCAAGGCGATGACGGCCGTGACATTCTGGACGGCGCCGATGGCACCGACGAACTGTTTGGCGGCGCGGGCCCCGATGACCTGATGAACGGCGAAATCATGGACGGCGGCGCCGGCAACGATTTCCTGGACATTGCCGGGGCGTCGGTTGTCACCGGCGGTACCGAGGGCGACGATTTCTATTTGAACCTCGATCCGGCGGCCCCGGCGAACGTTCCGGTCATCACCGACTTCACGGTGGCCGGCAGCGACGCCGACTTCCTGACGATCGATCTTCGCGACTTGGGCGATGTCGAACCGGTGGTGTCGATTTCGTCGACCGGCCCGGCCGATGCCGATGCACTGGTGTCGGTCTTCCTCGGGTCCGAGCAGTTCGACGTTGCCGTGATCGCGGGCGGGGCGGGCAGCTTTACCGCCGACAACGTCTTTATCCTGCAAACCTTGCCGGTCGAAACGGCGGCCGTCGCCTGATACGGCTTCCGACCAGTTTGGAATGTTACGGGCCGTCCTTTCGGGGGCGGCCCTGGTCGTTGGCGCGGGACAGGCGTGCGGCGCGGCCGCCCCGGCGCTGGGTCAACAGTCCGGCGCGGGTCGGCAGTTCCGCCATGATGGTGCGGCGGTCTTCGGCGCTCAGCTTCGACCATTGCGTGATCTCGTCGATCGAGCGCAGGCAGCCGGTGCACAGCCGTGCCTGTGGGTGCACAAGGCAGATCTTGGTGCAGGGGCTTTCGATCTCGTCCCGTTTCCAGATGTCGTCTTTCACGTCCGCGCCTTCTTGTTCAGCCATGTGGTCCGCCAGGGGGCAGGTGTCGCAACCGGTCCAGCACCCCTTGCAGAATATACCCGGCGGCGACGTGATCGATGACCTCTGCGCGACGTTTTCGTGTCGTATCCGCCTCCAACAGCGCTCTTTCCGCCGCCACGGTGGACAAACGTTCGTCCCAAAAGGTGATCGGCCCGTCCCAGAGCTGCGCGAAATTGCGGGCAAAGGCCCGGGTCGACTGACAGCGTGCGCCTTCGCTCCCGTCCATGTTGCGCGGCAGACCCAGCACGATGCCGCAGACCGACCGGTGCTGAACGATCTCTTGCAGCCGCGCCGCGTCGAGCGTGAATTTCTTGCGCCGGATGGTTTCCAACGGCGTGGCCACGCTGCGCATCACGTCGGACACGGCAACGCCGATGGTCTTTTCGCCCAAGTCCAGCCCGATCAGCGCGCCATGGGCGGGCAGGGCCGTTGCGAACCCTTCAACCTCGTCATGGATCATGCCGATGTCCCCAAACCCGCTGCCTTTTCAGGGGTCATTCCACCAGGCCGGCCTGCTGCGCCGCCATCTGCACCACGGCCAGTCCGCCGGGATTGCCCGACAGCGCGTCTTGCGCCTTGTCCCACGCCGCCTGTGCGCGGGCCTTGTCGCCCAGCACGGTCAGCGTGTTCAGCAGGCGGGCCCATTCCTGCGGGCTGCCGCCTTCGGTCATCAGACGCTCTTCAAGCTGCGCCACCATGTTGGTGATCATTTCCTGGCGCTCTTCCGGCGTCATGTTCTGCGCGTTCTGCACGTCCTGCTGGGTCGGCCCCGGCAGCATCGGCGCGGCGGGGGCAGGGGCCGCGGCGCCCTCGGCCACCCCGGCCCGTACAGCGCCCTCGCGCACCACCTCAAGCAGTTCGGGACGACCGGCAAAGACGGTCTGTGCCTCGGCCCAGATCGCAGCGGCCCGGTCGGTATCGCCCAGAATTCCCAGCGCCCCCAGCAGGCGCGCCCATTCCTCGGGGCTGCCGCCTTCGGTCGCAAGCCGATCGCTCAGCCGGTCGACCATGCCCTGGATCATCTCCTGGCGTTCGGCGGGCGTCATGTCGGCGGCATTGGCCATGTCCTGCTGCGACGGTCCGGGCAGCATGCCCCCGGCTGGCGGCAAGGTATAGTCGATGCCCGCCCGCATCGCCGCGTCTTCGATCTGCAAGCGGATCGCGGCGACCCATGGCGCATCGGCCGGGCCTTCATCCAGCAGGGTCTGCCAGATCCGGAACGCGGTGTCGGGCCGACCGGTCTGATACATCATCAACCCGCCATAGAAACGGGCCACCGGGTTGGTCGGGTCCTTCTTCATGGTCTGGTTCAGCACGGTTTCGGCCTCGGGCGACACATACCCGCCCGCCGCCAGCACCATCATGTCCGCCAGATCGGCAAGATCCTTGGCCGTGGCCGCATCGCCCTTAAGCTGGATCAGCCGGGCCTGCGCCTCGTAGGCGGCCTTGTAGTTGCCCAGAACCGCCTCGCTGCGGGCCAGCAAGACAAATCCCTGCACGTCATCGGGGCGCGCCGCCACCGCCTCGCGCAGCCGCGCCACGAGATCGCGATATTCCTGCGGCGCGTCGGGGTTTGCCAGCGCCGGCACCTGCGCCTCGGCCTCGTCCTGGGTGGGCCGGGTCTTGCGCGCCTCGTCGGCGGCGGCGATCCGGGTCTTCAGACCCAGGTCGGGATACCCCGGCGCGCCCATCCGCTGGTACAGCCATAGGCTGCCGCCCACGACCGACAGCGCGATGACGATCGCCATGGTGCGTCCCAGCGCCTGTGGCTGCGTGCCGCCGTCGCCAGCGGCCTTGGCCTTGGCATCCGCCGCCAGGATCCGGCGAGAAATCTCGGTACGGATGCGCTCGGCGTCGCCTTCACCGATCACGCCGCGTGCCATGTCGCGGTCCACGTCCTTCAACTGATCGCGATAGACTTGCAGATCGAAGGCCTCGGCCGGACCGGTGTCGCGCCGCCCGCGCATCAGCGCCAGCGCCAAAGTCGCCGCGACCACCAGTGCCACAAGCCCGGTAATGATCCAGAACGTCGTCATCGCAAACTGCCCTTTATTCCTGTCCCGGCGGAGATATAGCCGCGCCCCCCAAGAAAAAAGGGTAAATCGTTCACTTGTTTCGCCATGTCGCAACTGCGCGGAATTGTGACGGTTGTAGTCGGCGCGGCGAACGTGTTGAGGTCCAATACCGAAGCCAAGTCATACCGCGGGGATTCGAGCTGACATGAAACGCTATTCCGTCTTCGCCGTGGCCCGAGAGGCGCTGCGCGATCACACCGGATGGGACCGCGCCTGGCGCAAGGCGCAGCCCAAGGCTCACTATGATGTGATCATCGTGGGGGCGGGCGGCCACGGTCTTGCGACCGCCTATTACCTTGGCAAGAACTTCGGGATCACCAACGTGGCGATCATCGAAAAGGGCTGGCTGGGCGGCGGCAACACCGGCCGCAACACCACGATCATCCGGTCGAACTATCTGCAGGATCCCTCGGCGGCGATCTATGAAAAGTCCCGCAGCCTGTACGAAACGCTCAGCCAGGACCTGAACTACAACGTCATGTTCAGCCCGCGCGGCGTGATGATGCTGGCCCAGACCGAACACGAGGTCCGCGGCTACCTGCGCACCGCGCACGCCAACGCCCTGCAAGGGGTCGAGACCGAATTCATCTCGCCCGCCCGGGTCAAGGAACTGGTGCCGATCATCAACCTCGACGGCCCTCGCTACCCCGTGCTTGGCGCGCTCTGGCAGCCGCGCGGCGGTACCGGGCGCCACGACGCGGTGGCCTGGGGCTATGCCCGCGCCTGTTCGGCCATGGGCATGGACATCATCCAGAAATGCGAAGTCACCGGCGTCACCCGTGCAAACGGCCGTGTCACCGGCGTGCAGACCACCAAGGGCGACATCGGCTGCGACAAGCTCGGCATCGTCGTTGCCGGCCATTCCGGCCAGTTGGCGGAAATGGCGGGTTTCCGCCTGCCGGTCGAAAGCGCGCCGCTGCAGGCGCTGGTCAGCGAACCGATCAAGCCCTGCATGGATGTGGTGGTGATGGCCAACACCGTGCACGGCTACATGTCGCAATCCGACAAGGGCGAAATGGTCATCGGCGGCGGCACCGACGGCTACAACGCCTATACCCAGCGCGGCAGCTTCCAGCATGTCGAGGAAACCGTCCGCGCCCTGATCGAAACCTTCCCGATGATCAGCCGGTTGAAAATGTTGCGGCAATGGGGCGGCATCGTCGACATGACCGGCGACCGCTCGCCCATCCTGTCGAAAACCCCGCTGGACGGCTGCTTCATCAACTGCGGCTGGGGCACCGGCGGGTTCAAGGCGATCCCGGGCTCCGGCTGGGGCTTTGCCGAACTGATGGCCACCGGCCAATCGCCGCTCTGCGCGGATTTCGGCATGAACCGCTTCCGCGAAGGCCGCTTCATCGACGAATCCGTGGCGGCGGGGGTGGCGCACTGATGAGTGAAGTTTCGCTAGAGGAATTCGTACGAGAAACACTTCTGAGCATCGCACGTGGCGTGCGCACTGCAAAAGACATATCTCAAAACGAAGATATTATCCCGATTGCGCTGCACAGAGTAAACGATCAGGAAACAAAGTCAGGCGATCAAATCGTTAAGTTTTCTGTTGGTGTGGAAGCCAATAGTCGCACAGGAGGTGGAGTAAAAGGCCAAGTAGGAGGCCCACTTGTTTCGCTGATAACTGGCAGTGTCGCGGCTGAGGGAAGTCATGAGAAAGCCTCTGCTGCTATTCATCGAATAGAGTTCGGTGTGCCAATCAACTTTAGCGCTAGATGGAAAGCTCAAAACAGCGAGGGGGATAAATAAAATGCTGATCCTGACCTGCCCCTATTGCGGCGCGGACGCCTGCGAGACCGATCTTGCCCCGGGCGGCGAGGCGCATCTGAAACGCTTCGGCCCCGGATCCAGCGACGCGGATTTCGAAACCTACCTCTTCGCCCGCGAAAATCCAAAGGGCGTGCATTTCGAACGCTGGCGCCACGCCTATGGCTGCGGAAAGTGGTTCCTCGCCGCTCGCGACACCAACACGATGGAGGTCTACGGCACCTATCCCGCCCAGACTCCGCAACCGCCCGAAGAACTGTTGGACCAAATCCGCACCAAACACCCGGATTTCAAATGGCGGGACATCGCCTGATGCCCTGCACCTGTCATCATCTTGCTGAAAATATCCCCGGGGGGTTCGGGGGGCAGGCAGCCCCCCGTCACCGGCCACAAGAACAAGGCACCGAGATATGAGCACCCGTCTCGCCACTGGCGGCCGCCTGACCGACCGCGGCACGCAGATCGAATTTTCCTTCAACGGCAAGCGGTTGAAGGGCCACCCTGGCGACACGCTGGCCTCGGCCCTGCTGGCCAATGACCAGATGCTGGTGGGCCGCAGCTTCAAGTACCACCGCCCGCGCGGGATCGTGGCCTCCGGCCCCGAAGAACCCAACGCCCTGGTCGGGCTGGGCACCGGTGCACGGTTCGAACCGAACCAGCGCACCACCACGACCGAGCTGTTCGACGGGCTGACCGCGACCAGCCAGAACCACTGGCCCAGCCTCGAATTTGACGTGGGCGTGGTGAACAACTACGTCTGGCGGTTCCTGACCGCGGGCTTTTACTACAAGATGTTCATCCATCCGCGCCCGTTCTGGAAACACATCTACGAGCCCTTCATCCGCCAGACCGCGGGCCTGGGCAAAGCCCCCGAGACCGAGGCCCGCGACGCCGACACCTACGAGCATTTCCACGTGCATGTGGATGTGCTGGTGGTCGGTGGCGGCGTTGCCGGGCTGCAAGCGGCCAAGGCCGCGGCAGAACAGGGCACCAGCGTCATGGTGATCGAGCAAACCGCCCACTGGGGCGGTCGCGCCCCGGTCGACGGCGGCACGATTGACGGCCAATCGCCCGAAAATTGGGTGAACGAAACCGTTCAATCCCTTGCAAATCAAGAAAATGTCACCCTGCGTAGCCGGACCATGGCGGCGGGTGTCTTTGATCACGGCTATGTCGTGGCCTATGAACGTGTCGCCGATCACGCGCCGGGCAGCGAAGGCCCGCGCCACCGTCTGTGGCGCATCCGGGCCAGGCAGATCGTGACCGCCACCGGCGCCATCGAACGCCCGCTGTCCTTTGCCGGCAACGATATTCCCGGCGTCATGCTGGCCTCTGCGGTGCGCGACTACGTCGTGAACTGGGGCGTTTCGGTGGGTGACCGGACCGTGGTCGTCACCAACAACGACGACGCCTATCGTACTGCGATCACGATGAAAAACGCCGGTCTGACCGTTCCCGCGATCCTCGATGCGCGGCCCGCGGGCGGTGGCGCGCTGATGGCAGAGGCGCGTGCCCTTGGCATCCGGGTCGAAACCGGGCGCGGCATCGCCAAGGTCAAGGGCGGCAAGCGCGTGACCGGCGTGGTCATGTGCGACCAGGCCGGCGAAGGCGCGATGCTGGAAGAAATCGCCTGTGACGCCGTTGCCATGTCGGGCGGCTGGTCACCGGTCGTGCACTTGTGGTCGCACTGCGGCGGCAAGCTGATCTGGGACGACGCACAGGCGTTTTTCCGTCCCGATCCCGACCGCGCGCCGACCGGGCAGGATGGGGCGCCCATGGTGGTCACCGCCGGGTCTGCAAGCGGAGCAATGAACCTGAAGACAGTTCTTCAGGATTCTGATATGGCAGGGAAAACCGCGTTGAAGCGCGTGGGTGGTCGCCCTGCGGACAGCGCGGCCCCGCTGGTCGATACCCAGGACGAAGCGGCGCTGGAACCGGTCTGGCTGATGCCGCAAGGCGCCCGCTACGCGCTGCGTGGCAAGGCGTGGCTGGACTACCAGAACGACGTCAAGGTGTCTGACGTGCAACTGGCGGCGTGCGAAGGCTATGAATCGGTCGAACATACCAAGCGCTACACCACTCTGGGGATGGCCTCAGACCAAGGTAAGCTTAGCAATATCAATGGACTGGCGGTTCTTTCTGATGCGCTTGGGGAACCCATTCCGCAGGTCGGAACCACCACCTTCCGTCCGCCCTACACGCCCATCAGCCTTGGTGCCATCGCCGGCGAGGCGCGCGGCAAGGTGTTCCAGCCGATCCGCCGCACCCCGATGCACGCCTGGCACGAGGCGCAGGGCGCCAAGTGGGAGCCGGTGGGACACTGGCGCCGACCCTATTGCTATCCGAAGGCGGGCGAAACCGCCGAGGCGGCCGTGCACCGCGAAGTGCGCGCCGTGCGGAACAGCGTGGGGATGCTGGATGCCTCGACCCTGGGCAAGATCATCGTCAAGGGGCCCGATGCGGGCCGGTTCCTCGACATGCTCTATACCAACATGATGAGCACGCTGAAGCCGGGCAAATGCCGCTATGGGCTGATGTGCACCGAAAACGGGTTCCTGACCGATGATGGCGTCGTGGCGCGCATAGACGAGGACACGTTCCTGTGCCACACCACCACTGGCGGCGCGGACCGCATCCACGCCCATATGGAAGACTGGCTGCAATGCGAATGGTGGTATTGGCAGGTCTACACCGCCAACGTGACCGAGCAATATGCCCAGATCGCCGTGGTCGGCCCCAAGGCCCGCAAGGTGCTGGAAAAGCTGGGTGGAATGGACGTTTCCAAGGAAACGCTGCCGTTCATGGAATGGAAGGACGGCACGCTGGGCGGGTTCCCGGTGCGGATTTATCGCATCAGTTTCTCGGGCGAGTTGTCTTATGAAATCGCGGTGCCTGCGAACATGGGGCAGGCGCTTTGGGACAAGCTTTTCGAGGCCGGTCGGGAATTTGACGTCACCCCCTATGGTACCGAAGGGCTGCATGTGCTGCGGGCCGAAAAGGGCTTTATCATGATCGGGGACGAAACCGACGGCACCGTGATCCCGCAGGATCTGGGGCTGAACTGGGCGATCTCGAAGAAGAAAGAGGATTTCCTGGGCAAGCGGGCACAGGAACGCAGCCATATGGCCGATCCGAACCGCTGGAAACTGGTGGGGCTGGAAACGCTGGACGGGTCGGTTCTGCCGGACGGGTCCTATGCCGTGGCCGAGGGCGTCAACGCCAATGGCCAGCGCAACACCCAAGGGCGCGTGACCTCGACCTATTATTCGCCGACGTTGAACCGGGGCATCGCCATGGGGCTGGTCCACAGAGGGCCAGACCGCATGGGCGAAGTGATCGAGTTCAATACCGTCGAAGGGGCCACCATCAAGGCCAAGATCGTCAGCCCCGTTTTCTATGACCCGGAAGGGGAGAAACAGAATGTCTGAAGCCGTCAGCGCCCTGAACGGAGCTCGATACGAAGGCATCGCGCAGATTGCCGACGCCGGTCCGGTGGGCATGATCACCCTGCGCGGCACGTTCGAGGACGAAGCCTTTGGCGACACACTGTCAATCGTGGCCGGCCTGGCGCTGCCCGGTGAGCGCCGCCTGTCGGCGAACGGCGACCGCAGCCTGCTGTGGATGTCGCCGGATGAGCTGCTGTTGATCTGTTCCTACTACGAGGCGCCGCGTCTGACCGAACAGTTGGCCGAGGCGCTGGCAGACACCCACGCGCTGGTGCTGAACGTATCGGATGCGCGGGCGATGTTCACGTTGACGGGGGTGTTGTCGCGCGAGGTCCTGGCGAAACTGTCGCCAACCGACGTGGCCCCCGATGCCTTTGCCGAAGGCGACGTGCGCCGGACGCACCTGGGTCAGGTCGCAGCGGGTTTCTGGATGGAAGCGGACGGCACGATCCGCATCGTCTGCTTCCGTTCGGTCGCTCAGTACATGTTTGACCTGCTGTGCACCGTGGCCGTGCCGGGCAGCGAAGTGGGCTATTTCTGATTTCGAAAACCGGCGCCTTGTCGGGGGCGTCGACCGGATTTAGGCCCTTCGCGCGTGGCAGCGTCGGCCGTGGGTCGGGTCCGTTCCCCGGGATGCCGGCCTGACCTTTCTGCACACCGCAGGCATCGAATCCATGCAAGCGGCCTTGACCTTCGACGGGCTTCGGCACAGGTAAAGGGCAGGCAACCATAACACTGGGAGAGACCAAAATGGCTTTCGAACTTCCCGATCTTCCCTACGCACATGACGCGCTGGCCTCCAAGGGCATGAGCGCCGAAACACTGGAATATCACCACGACCTGCACCACAAGGCCTATGTCGACAACGGCAACAAGCTGATCGCCGGGACCGAATGGGAAGGCAAGTCGCTGGAAGACATCATCACCGGCACCTACCAGGCCGGAGCCGTGACCCAGAACGGCATCTTCAACAACGCGTCGCAGCACTGGAACCACATGCAGTTCTGGGAGATGATGGGCCCGAACCACAACGACATGCCGTCCGAATTGGAAGCGGCGCTGGTCGACAGCTTTGGCTCGGTCGACAAGTTCAAGGAAGAATTCGCCGCCGCGGGCGCAGGTCAGTTCGGCTCTGGCTGGTGCTGGCTGGTCAAGGACACCGATGGCGGCCTGAAAGTCACCAAGACCGAAAACGGCGTGAATCCGCTGTGCTTCGGTCAGACTGCTCTGCTTGGGTGCGACGTGTGGGAACATTCGTACTACATCGATTTCCGCAACAAGCGCCCGGCCTACCTGTCGAACTTCCTGTCGAACCTGGTGAACTGGGAAAACGTCGCGTCGCGCCTGTGATCGCGCAGCGCTGAGACCCGAAAGGCCCCGCATCCCGGATGCGGGGCCTTTTGAGTTTTGACCCTTGCCATTCGCCGCGCGTGGGTCCAAGCCTGAGGGACAAATTCCGCAGGGTTTCCAGATGACTGACGCAGCCAAGGGTGTTTTCGCGCTGACAGCCGCCTGCGTGATCTGGGGGCTGTCACCACTGTATTACAAGCTGCTGTCCCATGTGCCGCCGCCCGAACTGCTGGCGCACCGGACCTTCTGGTCTTTCGTGACCTTTGCCGGTGTGCTGACCGCACAGGGCAAGCTGCGGCGTCTGCCCGTAGCGCTGTCCGGGTGGCGGAACTTCGGGCTTGTCGCCGTCGCGGCGCTGATGATTTCGACGAACTGGTTCCTGTTCATCGTGTCGATCCAGATCGACCATGCGACCGAGGCGAGCCTGGGCTATTACATCTTTCCGCTGGTGTCGGCGCTTCTGGGGGTGGTGTTCTATGGCGAGCCGATGGGCCGGGGCAAGGCGATCGCCCTGTCCCTGGCCACGGCGGCGGTGCTGGTGCTGACCGTGGGCTTGGGCGTGGCGCCGTGGATTTCGCTTGTTCTGGCAACGACCTTTGGCCTGTATGGCCTGATCAAGAAGCGGCTGACCGTGGGGCCCATTACCTCTGTTACCTCAGAGGTGCTGCTGCTGCTGCCCTTGGCGGCGGGCTGGTTGTTATGGCTGGAAATGGGGCAGGGCGGTGCCTTTGGTCGGGATATGTTCACCACGCTGATGCTGGCTTTTTCCGGGGTGCTGACGGCGCTGCCGCTGATCCTGTTTTCCTATGCCTCGCAGCGCTGCACCATGGCGACGGTGGGGCTGGTGCAATACCTGAACCCCACATTGCAGTTCCTGTGCGCGGTTCTGGTCTTCGGCGAACCCTTCGGGCCATATCACGCGATGGCGTTTGGCCTGATCTGGACGGCGCTGGCGATCTATTCCGCCGACATGCTGCGCAAGGACCTGGCGCGGCGGAAACTGGCGGCCTAGTGGATTGATCGCGACAAACGAGTCCGAATTGGGATTCCCATTTGGTGCTGGCCGTGCGAGTCATGCTGAT
>NZ_JAYLLH010000055.1:0-8704 GCF_035818635.1 Mesobacterium hydrothermale
AATGCCCAAGCCCGCCTCCAATGCCTCAGCGAAAGGCCCTCTCGGGAGCATTGCGGGCAATGCTGGAATGGCATCTGGGCCGTCAACGAGGCTTCTCGTGTCGTCATTGCTGGAAAGGTCAACGATCGCACAACATCTGGGTCGACTCGTGCGGCGTTGGCGATCTTCTCCGCCGCAGCCGCGTCGACGCTGAAGTCCAAGGCGGTGCCATGCGCGGAATCGATTTTGATGTGAGCCAGCAGTTCCGCGTCATCACAGTAGTTGGCCGCCGCCAGCCGAGACAACCAACCTGACAATAACTCGTCTGGCACCGGCGCGACAGTTTTCGGCAGCGGGCGCGGCTTCACACCCCGGACTTCTCGATCCGCCGATCGGCTTTCGCATGGCGCGACCAAACCGGCGTCCATTTTGCGATCGCGTCATCGGTGATGCATTCCTCGCCAGTGACAATAGCGTCGATGGAAAGATCCTTGATCAGGGCGAAGATACGCGAAGTCACCCCGCCGGTCAGCGCAAGTATTTGCTTGAGCGACTTGACCTTCAGATTGGATTTCTTCTCGAGGGGCATTGCCGCGATGAGTGTCTGGATCATGTCCGAGAACTCGGCATCGTCGCGCCAGTTTGGCAGGTGATGTTCGTCCAGCCGCCTGGCAAGCTGGATATCACCACGGATGGCATCGACGGCCTCGCTGACCCCGAGGCAGACCAGCGACACCTCGAGTTCATTGCTAAGATACCGCAGAACATTGAGAAAGCGGCGCTGTTCGCCGTGGGTCCCGGCCAAGAGGTTGTGAACCTCGTCGATCATGATCATCCGAAGGCCAAGGTCGCGCAGGAGCGCGATGACGCGGACTTCGAGGGAAGCCACATTTTGAGCGCGGGCGCTCAGTGCCGTCGCCGGGGCGCCGACGGCGGCCAAGATGTGTAGGTAGAACCGCCGTTCGTCTGGTGCGGGCGGCGCTTGCAACAGCAGCAGCGGTGTGCGGGTGATGCCTGACGCCGGATCGTATTCTGGTGCGTATTTGCGCGACAGGTTTCGGGCGATCATCGTCTTGCCGATCCCGGAGGCACCATGCACAAGAAGCCCAGGCATACGGGTTTGCCGTGGCGCTTCGATCAGAACCTGCAAGCGGCCCAACACCTGTTCGGCCCGCGGAAAGCCGATCCAGATGTCCGATTGAATGAGGGCGACCCGACCGTCTTCTTCAGTTGTTCCTGCCCTCAATTCACCATCTCTCCACCTTGAACAATGGGCGTGATGTATCACCCGTGTCGATCGCGCGCAGCCCTTCGTTTGTCGAGACAGCCGAGTTGGCGCCCTCCAATGTCCCTTTTCTTTCACGGGATCGGCGTTCAGCCCTGGTCAGGCCGCGGCTTTCAGCCTCGACCTGGCGTTGCAGTCGGATCAGCTCAGCCAGAACCAGCTCTTTGGACCCGGACTTGCCAAGGGCACGAGCCTTCCTCATGGCTTCGCGATATTCCCAGAGGGACACAGGCGGAATTTCCAGGTTTCTGTACCGCGCCTCAACATATCGGCCATCTTCCAGTTCAACCCAGATCATTGAGATATCGCGAGGATCGTAGCGAACAACCACCTTTCCATCGCCGCGCCCAATCTGGCCTGCAAGGGCATCGGACCAGTACCGTATCTGGAACAGATGGATGCCGTCACGCCTGACTTTGCGCAGCTCGCTCGGCAGGAAACTCACCTGAAAGGCTTCCATCTCGAAGGGGATGTCGCCCGTCATTTGCTCTGAGAGCGCTTCCCATTTGGCAACGGGCGTACAGCCAAGGCTTGAATGAATGCTGTTGTTGTAACGGCAGATTTCGAGAGCAAACCAATGATCGAATTCGCTCAGGGTCATCGTGGCCTGGCCTTCGGCGTCATAGTCGCCCTTGGCCGCGATCGAGGATTGCGTTGTTCCCGGCAACAGGTGAACGGCCCCCATCATTGTCCCGATCAACCGCTCGATGTGACCCCCGAAGTGAGGACTTCCCGGCGGCCGATAGATCAGATCGATCCCCCATTCCGCACATGCCGACCGAAAGGCCCGCGACCGGAAATCGCGGCCATTGTCGACGTGGATGCTGTGCGGTTTGCCTTGTGCGGGCCAAGGGATATTGCACGCCAATTCCGCCAGAAGTTCCGCCTTGGGGGCAACCGCCTGTGTCAGGCAAAGCGCCACTGACAGACGCGAAGGTGCCTCCAGAGAGGTGTAATATCCGGTTACCAACCGCGTTGCGACGTCGATCGCCAGCGTGACCCAAGGCCGCCCAATTGGTTGGCGCTCAAAACAGTCAACGAGAATGATGTCGGCAGGTGTATGGTCGATTTGCACGACCTCCAGTGGCTGACTGGCCTTGTTCTCGCCTGTGACGGCCGCAAATTTCTGGCGGGCAGCCTTTGCCCCCTCTCGTGCCTTTGCAACTTCGCGGGCATCCATTGCATCCAGACGACGCTGAACCGTCCGCCGTGTCGGCGGTTGCAAGCCCTGCTGCCAGCACGCGCTGCGGATCTCAGTCACGACGCGCGAGAGACTCGAACGCTCTCGGCGCAAGAAATACCGGCGAAGATGCTCTTCGATCACCGCTTCGACCTTGCCGGATATTAAAGTTGTTCCAGTTGGGCGGCCACGTTTCCGCGGTGCCAGTGCGCTGGTGCGCCCGCCCTCTTCCGCCAGCCGCTTTATCCAACGCCAGACCGTCGCTCTACTGACACCAAGCTCCCAAACGGCATCATTGATACCACTTTCCAGACTGCCAGTCCCATTGAGATATGCCTGAACAAGCGGACGCAGCACAGCTGCCCTGCGCGCCTCTTCAGCACCAACGGTAACAGAGTCTTCGCCATCATCATCCATCGATAATTGCCGCACATGTCTGTGAATCCTGTCTCGGGTTTAAGGGCAAGAATATCGGAATTAAAGGCAAAATCTCATATTTAAGGGCAAAGCATATCCGTTGATTTCGTTGAATTTCCCATCTCACAATTAAGGGCTACGCGACATCAGGCAACGGCACCCGAAGTCAAGGAACTACGATCCGAAGCCTTGGTCCTGAAGGAGGTGGTCGCCGAGCTGACGCTTGAGAACCGGCTGCTCAAAAAAAGCATGCTCGGGGATGGGGAGGGCGACGAATGAGGTATCCTGCATCCGAGAAGCTTGAGATCATTCGGACGGTCGAGGCGTCGCATTTGCCGACCCGGCAAACCCTGAAGATGCTCGGCATTCCCAGCAGCACCTATTACGACTGGTATGCCCGGTGGAGCGACGGTGGCATTGATGCGCTTGCCGATCGCTCTCCCCGGCCCAAGTCGGTCTGGAACCGCATCCCGGACAAGGTTCGCGAGGATGTTGTCGGCTTTGCCCTGGAGCATGAAGACCTGACACCCCGGGAACTGGCCGTCAAATACACCGACGAGAAGCGGTACTTTGTGTCGGAATCATCGGTTTACCGCATCCTCAGTGCCGAGGATCTGATCACCGCGCCGGCCCATGTGGTGATCAAGGCTGCGGACGAGTTCAGGGACAAGACGACCCGCCCGAACGAGCTGTGGCAGACTGACTTCACGTATCTGAAGGTCATCGGCTGGGGCTGGTTCTATCTCTCGACGATCCTCGACGATTACAGTCGCTACATTATCGCCTGGAAGCTTTGCACGACGATGAAGGCGAGCGATGTCACCGACACGCTGGAGTTGGCACTGGATGCTTCGGGCTGCAACAGCGCGACCGTTGTGCATAAGCCGAGGCTGCTCAGCGATAATGGCTCATCCTATGTCGCCGCCGATCTGGCTGATTATCTTGAGGACAAAGGCATGGATCATGTCCGCGGTGCGCCACACCATCCCCAAACCCAGGGCAAGATCGAACGCTGGCATCAGACCATGAAGAACCGGGTGCTCTTGGAAAACTATTACCTGCCCGGCGACTTGGAACGCCAGATCGGCGCCTTCGTCGACCACTACAACAACCACCGCTACCACGAGAGCCTGAACAACCTGACCCCCGCCGACGTCTATCACGGCCGCGGCACGAGGGTCCTAAAGATGAGAGAGGAGATCAAGAAACAGACAATCCGAAAACGCCGGTTGCAGCACCAAGCCGCCGCCGCCTAAACTTGAACAGAAACCGAACCAGAGCCTCCGTTACGAAACAGCCCCAGCTCTCCGAAAAACTCTGACTACGGACAGTGTCTAACGTCAGCGCTTATGGGTCCA
The DNA here is from genome assembly GCF_035818635.1 of Mesobacterium hydrothermale. Taxonomy (NCBI): domain Bacteria; kingdom Pseudomonadati; phylum Pseudomonadota; class Alphaproteobacteria; order Rhodobacterales; family Roseobacteraceae; genus Mesobacterium; species Mesobacterium hydrothermale. The sequence goes on from NZ_JAYLLH010000055.1 coordinate 4,220, forward strand.
AAAAGGGTCATTTGCTTAGAAAGGATTTGTTGCCCATCGTAGCCACCAAGGAGTGGACGATGAGAAAGACAACGAAGAGCCCTGGCGAGAAGATCGTCAAAGATATCAAGGCATCCGCTGTAGGCTCAACCATGCTGCCCGTACTGCTCCACGCCGAACTTTATGAAGGCGGCGAACTGGTACAGTTTGGCGCTGATCCGGTGACTGAGCACACCGAGTGGCCCGGCAAGCCGATGCGATGAAACGTGATGCCATTGTGCAATCACAGAAATGCGGCACATCGCCCATCCTCTGGCAGCAATGGTCCAAAACCAGAATCCTTACAGGATTGTAAAGCCTCGGTCATGGAATGTGTACGCCCCATCCATATCTGACAATTCACAGAGGGACAAAAATGTCCCTCAACGTGGTCAGGAGGGCGATTGAAATGAAAGCGAAACAAGCAAAAGTTCTGGTGCTCGGGGGCAATTTTGCGGGCTTGGGCGCGGCGCAGAAGATACGGGAATTCGCCGGAGACGCGGTGGACATCACCGTCATCGACCGCAAGGCCTATCTTGACTATATCCCGAATATCCCGCTTGAGATTTTCGAGGGGCGCGATCCAGCCGTAACCATGCATATGGATTTGATCGACGCACTGGCCCGCGACGGGATCAAGTTTCGCCAAGCCGAAGTGCTTGGCCTGGATCTGGATGCGCATGAGGTTCGTGTGCGCCCGAACGAACGCCCCGGCGCCCCTGAATACCGCGTCGGGTATGACTATCTTGTCATCGCACTTGGCGCACATCTGGCCTATGACGATATCGAAGGCTTTGCAGAGCATGGGTATACCGTGTCGGATGCATGGCACGCCAATCGCCTGATCGAATATTTGAAGAATGACTACAAGGGCGGCCCGATTGCCGTCGGGTCGGACCGGTTCGAACAGGGTTTAAAAGGAAAACCAGATTGGCTTCCGGTTGCGTTGGCGGCCTGCGAAGGCCCTCCGGTGGAGGTCTCGCTTTCCCTCGCCCATTGGCTGCAAGAACACGACAAGGGCAGCGCCAAGAACATCACCATCTTCACCCCGGCAGAACTGATCGCCGAGGACGCTGGCGAGAAAGTGGTGGGGCAACTTCTGGATGCCGCTTCGTCCATGGGGTTTGGCTACATGAACAAGGTCGAAGGTATAGAGCGGCTGACAGAAACCGGGATCGAATTTCGAGACGGACGCAAACTGGACGCCGAGATCAGCATCGTTCTGCCCAATTGGAAGCCTCACGCGTTTCTCAAGGGGTTGCCGATCTCGGATGAGGTCGGGTTCATCATAACTGACATGACAATGCGCAATCCCGACTATCCGGAGGTATTCGCCTGTGGTGATGCGGCGGCGATCACCGTTCCGAAACTGGGCGCAATCGGCCATCAGGAATGCGAGGTGGTCGGCAAGCAGATTGCCAAGTCGGTCGGCAAGCTTTCCGCAGAGAAGGCTGACGCGCCCTGGCAGCCAGAGGTTGTTTGCATCGGTGACATGGGCGGCGGCAAAGCATTCTATATCCATTCGAATTCCTGGTTCGGATTCGGTGGGGATATCCAGGTGCTCGAAATGGGCCGCATGCCCTATGCACAGAAACTACTCTACAAGGAAATGTTCTTTCGCAACCACGGCAAGATCCCCAACTGGGGACTGCCGGCGGCGAAATGGGCGGCTGAGACCCTGCCGCTCTGATCTGTTTACCCGCGCGGCGTGCCGGGATCGGGCGTCGCCTTCACATCTCGCTTGATAAAAAGGAGAAACGCAAATGTCTGAACTCATGGTCATCGGATACAATAACCCGAAAACCGCCGAAGAAGCCCGCAAGGCGCTTTTTGGCATGGCAAAGGAATACCTGGTCGACGTGGCGGATGCTGTCGTCGCGACGGTCGATGAAAAGGGCAAGGTCAAGCTCGGCCAGATCGTGCACCCTTGGTCTGTGGGCATGGCTGGCGGTGCCTTTTGGGGGCTGTTGATTGGTCTGATCTTCTTCATGCCGCTTGTTGGTGTCCTGACGGGGGCGGCGGCTGGCGCGTTGACCGGGGCGTTGTCCGATTACGGGATCAACGACCAGTTCATGAAGGACGTGTCGGACGTGTTACAGCCCGGGCAGGCGGCCCTGTTCATCCTGGCCAAGCAGAACGCCCCTGAAAAGGTGGTCGAAGAGCTGGGCAAGTTTGGCGGCACCATTCTGCGGACCAATCTCGATACCGAACAGGAGGCGAAACTGCGCGCGGCCTTTGATCACGCGCATGAGGAACTGACCGGACAAACCGGGCAATCCGAAGTTCCCGCCTGATCTCTCCATGTCTGCAGTCCCCGCGATCGGGGGCTGCAAAATCATACAGGATATCTGATAGATGTTCACCCAATTTCAGACAGACTATCCCGACGTACTGGCCTTTGACGCAAAGGGCAAAATCTCGGCAGACGATTACAAGACCACGCTGATCCCGGCGCTTGAGGTGGCCGCGCAGGACCATGGTAAGGTCGGCATCCTGATCCGGTTCGGCCCGGAGTTCGAGGGCTATACCCTGTCAGGACTGGCCGAGGATGCCGTGTTCGGACTGGAACATTTCAACAGTTTTTCCCGGATTGCCGTGGTCACGGATATCGGCTGGATCCGCAAGGGTATGGAGGTGTTTGCGCATCTGATGCCGATGCCGGTGAAACTCTTTGACGCCGAGGACGTCATGCCCGCACTTGCCTGGCTGAAAGACACGGGCGCCTGATACGTCACAGAACAGAGTTTCGGGCCCCGGATACATTTTGGTTCGGTTGTGTTTTAGCCAAGTGTTGATTTAATGACGGGTAGTTTTTGAAGGGAGCGTTTCATGGCGGATGTCGCGCAATCACACCCGCCAGTATCAAACTGGCTCCACAGGTTGAAACATGTGCTTCCCATCGCAATCGGATTGGGGCTGTTTGCGCTTGGCGTCTATGCGCTCTATCACCTGTTGAAACCGGTCAATCCAGCGGATGTCATGGCCCAGGTGCGTGCAACACCCTGGTCGACGCTGGCCATTGCGTTCGGCGCAACGACCGCGGGATACGTTGCCCTGATCGGATATGACTGGTCTGCGTTACGTTACCTGGGAAAGCGGGTTCCGCCTCGGGTTATCGCGATGGGCGGGTTCCTGGGCTACAGTTTTGGCAACACGATCGGCATTTCGGTCATATCCGGTGGCGCCGTACGGTATCGCATTTACTCGGCCTTCGGGCTGAATGCGTTCGAAGTTGCCAGCGTATCGGCCTTTGTCTCACTGGCATTCGGTCTGGGTATCACGGCTATTGGCCTTTTGGCGCTTGCTATCCATCCTTATGCACTCGATGGGGTGGTGCCGGTGTCCACCTCTGTCGTACGGCTCTGGGCAGGGGCCGGAGCAATCGGGATGATCGGCGTCCTTACCTGGCTGTCGGTTTCCGGAAAGACCCTGCGCATTCGAAATACCGAACTGTCCGCGCCGAGCCCCGGAATACTTTATGGTCAATTGGGGTTTACCTTTGTCGATACCGCCATGGCGGCGCTGACGCTGTATATCCTGTTGCCCGCCGGGGCGCCTGATTTCATCACGTTCTTTGCCGTGTTCGCGGCAGCTTCGATGGCGGGCGTAGCCAGCCACGTCCCCGGAGGCGTGGGGGTGTTCGAAAGCGTGATCATCGCCGCAATACCCGCCGGGGCGCCGCTGGATCAGGTGGCGGCGGCGCTCCTGCTCTACCGGATCATTTACTACCTCGTGCCATTTGCGCTGGCCCTCGCTTTTGTCGCTCTGAATGAAGCGCGCCTTGCCGGCGGGCTGGTGACCCGATTGCTGGGCGAGGTCCCGGAGCCAATGCGCCCCGTTCTGTCATCGGCCGTTACCGCAGCACCGGCCTTGAGCGGCGTTGTTGCGTTCGCGGTTGGGACATATCTCACGCTCATGGCCCTCGTCCCCTCGGTTCGGCCCGAAGACACCGATCCGCATGACCTGTTGGCCGCGATATTGCTGGAAGGTGGCGCGGTCCTGTCGGCGGTTCTCGGGGTTTTGCTTTTGATCCTGAGCCAGGGTCTGGCGCGGCGTATCTCAGGTGCTTTCTGGTTGACCCAGGCCGCTTTGCTCTTGGGAAGTCTCGCCTCGCTGCTCAACGGTGTGGATTTCGAAGGGGCGCTGCTGCTCGGCGGGGCATCGGTGGTGCTCTGGCCGTTCCGTAAAGCGTTCTATCGTTCAGCCAAGGTGACGCGCGGTGTCCTCAGCCCGGGTTGGCTGGTGCTGGTTGCGGCCCTGGCCATCAGCGCGGCGGCCGTGTTTTTCTTCATGCATGAGAGCACTCCGTACTCCAACGCGCTCTGGACCCAGTTTTCTGCCGCAGACAACACCGCGCGGGCCCTGCGGGCCGGTTTGATTGCGTCGTTGGGGTATTGTCACATTAACGTCCGGGGACCGCAAAGTTCACCGACGCTTCTGAGATCAGGCTATATTTGCAGCCGCTCT
>NZ_JAYLLH010000056.1:0-8444 GCF_035818635.1 Mesobacterium hydrothermale
CGGAACTCCTTTCCCGTTGCGGTGCAATTGTAAGCCGCCAGGCACACAGCAGAAGCTGTTCAATCCTGGTCGATGATACCGCAGACCTGAGATACCTAAGGGCAGGGGAGCATTTCCTGGTTTTCCTGGATCGGGCTGAAGAAGTCATCATCATCGATATTCTGCATTCCCGTAGCGATCTGCCGCGCCACATCGCGGCGCTAACAACACTCAGAAGCAATGAATCTTGATTTTTTATAGTCCCGCAGCCCTGGTCAGGTTCACGCGGAACCGATCCCGGCGACGCTGGTAGAGGCGGGTCATCTCGGCCGAGGCGTGACCCAGGTGCTTCTGCACATAGCGTTCGTCGACCTCAGCGGAGCTGGCGAGGCCGGCGCGCAGCGAGTGACCGGAGAAAAGCGCCAGGCACTCTGCCTCGGGCAGGTCGGATCGGATCCCGCTTTTTAGCACGGTGGCCTTGATCAACCGAGCAACATGCCTGTCCGAAAGTCGCGCCTCTAACGCACGCTTGCCATCCCGAGAGGTCCGCACAAAGAGCGGCCCGAAATCGATCTTGGCGAAGTGAAGCCATTGCTCGAGAGCATGTACGGGGCAGCTCTGCTCCTTCGAGCCTCGGCCGATCTCGACTTCGCGCCACCCGGTCTTGGCATTGAGAGTGAGCAGGGCACCCTTCTCCAAGATCTCTATCCAGCCGCCGGAATCCGGCGTGTCGTCTTTGTGGACGTCAAAGCTGACGATTTCCGAGCGGCGCAGACCCCCAGCATATCCGACCAACAGAATTGCTCGGTCACGCAAGCCGCGCAGATCGAAAGGGAGGGTGGCCACCATCGCGAGAATGTCTTCTGCCAGGATCGCTTCCTTCCGCACCGGTGGGCGCGCGTGCTTGCGCTTGATCCCCGCCAGCACCGACGAGATGTGGCGGTTCTTGCGATCGAGAGTGAACCCCCGTTGCGCGTAGTTCCAGGCGAGCCCCGAGAGGCGCCGGTCGATGGTCGAGACGGAGAGAGCAGGGGTACCGGCTGTCGGCGCGACCAGGTCGGTCAGGTAAAGCCCGATCATCTCCGGCGATGGGGGTAGGGGATCGGTTCCCTTGAGCCTGCACCATCGGGCAAAGTGCTTCCAGTCGGCGGCGTAGGCCTTGTTGGTGTTCTCAGCGGTCGAGGCCTTGGCATAGTCCCGGGCAGTGTCGATCAGCCGATCGAGGGTGCCGGAGCCGGCCACATGCGAGGGCAGCGCGATCGCATCGCGATTTGAACGATCTCTCTCGTCGACCCGAGCATCGTTTGCCGTGTCGGAGAACGATGAGCGTGATTTCTCGGCTTCTGGGCGCTCATTTTCGTGTGAATTGATCATGTTTCTGAGCTTACACCATTTATGTCCGATAATGCAAACTTATTGGACATATCGAAGAATGGCAGGGTGGGGCGGTTATAGTGCTATTTGCTGGCAGAAAGCGCCGCGCTGATGTAGGCTTCAGGCATGACTTTTGCCCGGCCAGATCACATCAGAGACCTCGACATGTTACCCCGGACGCCGACCTGGGTCACCTCTGCACGCGCTGAAACCCTTGAGGATGTTGCGTTTTTGTCGGGCGCTGCGCTGAACCACCTGAATCTTGTGTTGGGCCGTGAGGCGGTGTCCCAACCCTTGTTGCGGGACAGGCTCGCGCTGCGCGCGGCTGCTGCTTGTGTCGCGTTCTCTGGGCGGCCGGAGCGGGAGGCGGAGCTGCGCGATGCCGTACACCTTTTGCGCCCCGGCGATCTGCCCGGACCTGCCGGTGAAACCTACCTGGCCTGGCGGCGCGCGGTGGAGCGGCCGGAGTCGATCAAGGCTCTGGGCCGAGCCTTGCCGGCCTTCGATCCGGGCCAGATTGCCGCGTGGCTTGATGCCGGGAAAGGGGCGCCGGTGAACCGGGCCGCGATGGCGCTGGAAGCCGTTCGGCGCGAGGTGCCACGTGCTGACGAAGCTGCGCTGATCCTCGCGGATGCGGCCCTCGCCCAAACCCTCGGGTGGAGTCATCTCGTGCCGCTGCTGGCCGCGGGTCTGAAACGCGCCGATCTGCGCAAGCAAGGCGGCGACTTGCGTCTGGCCTGTCATCGCGCACTCATCTCTTCGTTGATCGAGGCCGTTCGGCAGGCCGCGGACCTCGCGCGTCGGGCGACGCATCTGAAGGCGGTCGCACCCAAGCTGCGGGCCAAGGGGGCGAGCGACGCTGTCGAGATGTTCCTGACCTGGGACGCGGTGGCGCCGTCGGCCTTGCCTTTGCCGGATCGCGCCGCGCGGCGGCTTTGCGACCGGCTGGTCGACCTCGGCGCGGTGCGCGAGCTGACTGGGCGCGACACCTTCCGGCTTTACGGGGTGTAGCGATGGCGAAGGATCGCTCTGACCCCGAACTGGATCGCGAGTTGCCTGATCTGCCGCCGGAGCTGCGCTGGCGGGAATGGATGCGCCGGATCGAGGCGGTGCTCTTCGCCTCTGCTTCGCCGGTGCCGCGCGAAGATCTGGGACGGGTCGTGGGGCAGGGGGCCTCGGTTAACCTGCTGGTTGAAGACCTCGCCGCCGAGCTGGAGGGGCGGGCTTTTGAAGTTGTGCAGGTCGCTGGCGGCTGGATATTCCGGACGCGGGCCGCCTACGCGCCCGCAATCCGCGCTGCGGCATATGTCGGCGACCAACTGCTGGACTTGAGTGAATTCGACGTCGCGGTGCTGGCCGCCATCGCCTATCACCAGCCGATCACCCGCGACGGGCTGAAGGACATCTTCGGCAAGGAGATCAGTCGCGACCTGATCGGGCGACTGCATGCGCGTGGACTCGTTGGGACCGGGCCAAGGTCGCCTCGGCGAGGGGCCCCCTATACCTTCGTCACCACCGAACAGTTCCTAGTCGCCTTCGGTTTGGAGAGCCTGCGCGATCTTCCCGATCGCGAGCAGCTGCTGGATGCGGGCATGAGTGCTGGTTCTTAGGAGGCATCGACAGGCTTCAGCGACGCGTGGGTCAATGCCGCGGCCCGGAGTACCCTGACCAACAGCTGCTCAAGTTCCAGTTGGTTTTCGATTTGAACGGCGTGGTGGACAGAACCACGGACACGCGTCGCAAGAATGAGGTCCGCCGCTTTTTCATTTTCTCCGCCGTTACCCCTGAGTGCGTCTATCTCTTCGAGCAAGTCTTCAAATGGCAGGCCGCGCTCCAGTAAGGTTTTCTGTTTCTTAAAGATCCGCCCGACTTCGGTTCCATCCCATAGGTCACGGAACATTTTTGAAGGCTGGGTGCCCTGTCCGCCCAGGGCACGAACCACTTGTTCAACCGCAACCGACATTCCCTGAAGGTCACTTTGCATGCCGGCAATCCGGGCGTGACCGTATTCGAAAGCGTGCTTTTCGAACGATTGCAGCCGATGGAAAATCGCATCCTGAAAGTTCTCTCGAAGAAACACTCCAAACTCTCTCACCTGATCTTCGGACAGGTCCGGGGCGCGCAGCGTGCGAACCAGGCGCTCGACCTGTTCCGCATCCCAATCGGGCCAAATGACTTCGAGCGTGCGATGCATGCCGGAGCCTTGAAATCCGATGGTTTCGTTGATCTCCTCGAAACTCATTTCGAAATGGACTTGGAGCAATCGAACTCCTTCTGCGAGAAAGATCTTATAGGCATCGGCGATAAGAGGGCGGCCTTCCCTGAACCGCCCCGGTTTTGCCGGAGGCTGATTACTCCGTTTCAAGCAACTTTATCGAACTCGTTACGCTGTTCATAGAACTTCTCTTCGGCCTCTGCGGGCGGGATGTTTCCGATGGGTTGTAGCAAGCGACGGTTGTTGAACCAATCGACCCATTTCAGGGTTTTCCATTCGACGGCATCAGCGGTCTTCCAAGGACCCAGCCGGTGAATGACCTCCGCCTTGAACAGCCCAATGATCGTCTCGGCCAAGGCGTTGTCATAGCTGTCACCAACTCTACCGACCGACGGTTCGATCCCGGCTTCGGCCAGGCGCTCAGTATAGCGGATCGACACATACTGGCTGCCTCGGTCGCTGTGATGAATGATGTCACCAGTTGGCCGTCGTTCGTAAAGTGCCTGTTCCAAGGCATCGAGCACGAACTGGGTTTGCGGCGACCGTGACGCGCGCCAGCCAACGATGCGATTGGCGAAGGTGTCGATCACGAAGGCCACATACCGGACATAGAAGAACACAGCGAGTAGAATGACATCTTTCGGAAACTGAGCACCTTTGAACGACACCATCGACCTGACCCTATCGACTACTTCTGGCCCTCGATAACCCGATCGCGGAAAGTTTGCGACAGAACGACCTGAAGGGGCGAAGGGCGTTAGTCTTTGCAGGAGGCTGATCTTTGTCTTGACCCTCACGCGGCGTGAGAGACTAACAAGGCGTCCAGCGGGCATTCGCAGGAGAGCAAAATGACGAACTATACGGTCAGCGAGGTAGCAAAGATGGCGGGCATTTCCGTCCGAACGCTGCATCACTACCATGAGATCAGCCTTCTCCGTCCTGCGTATGTCGGCGAGAACAGCTACCGCTACTATGGTCGCGAGGAACTACTGCGCTTGCAACAAATATTGGTCCATCGCGAGTTGGGAATCCCGCTCGGCGAGATCGGGGCCATTTTGGATGTACCCGGTTTCGACCGCTTGACGGCACTCAAAAGCCAACGCGAGCGCATCGCCCAAGAAGTAGCCCGTTCCGCCGAAATGCTGAGGACGATCGACCGCACGATCGCCGAACTTGAAGGAGATCGCGCCATGAAAGACGCAGAATTGTATTCCGGAATTGTCGACCCGAAGAAGCAAGCGGAATATGAGGCATGGCTTGAAAAGAAATATGGCCCCGAGATCGGGAAGCACATCGAAACCAGCCGCCGGAAGATGGAGAACCTGAGTCCCGCAGAAAGAGATGCCATGATGTCCGAACTGAAGGACATCGAGCAGCAGTTTGCCAAGGCGCTACGGGATGGTGTGCCGCCCGAGGCCCAATCACTTGATCCGCTGATCGAACGGCATCGGGCTTGGGTGGCGTCAAGCTGGGGTCGGGATTGTCCGCCGACGGCCTATTCAGGGCTTGCCGACAACTATGAGCACCCCGACTTCGTGGCTCGCTATGAAGCCATCGAAGAAGGTTTCTCCAGATACCTTTGCGCTGCAATGCGTAGCTGGGCCAAGCGTCAAAGCTGACCAGAAGGGCAAGCCGTCAGGTTGAACATCAGCGTGGCGGCTATCGCCTGTGCAATGCAGCGACGCTTTAGGTGCAAAGCTAAGCTATTGAAATCAGGAAGATCAGATTGTCATCTTTAAGTGCTAAGTGACACAAGGATATCTTCGGCAAGGAGATCAGCCGCGTTCTGATCGGGCGGCTGCATGCGCGCGGCCTTATCGAAATCGGGCCACGATAGCCGCGCCGCGGTGTGCCCTATACCTTTGTGACGACCGAGCAGTTCCTTGTCGCGTTCGATCTGGAGACTCTCGCCGATCTGCTAGAGCGGGAGCAGTTGCAGGACGCAGGTCTGGACGGCGGGTCATAGGAATAGTGGGGGCTGGCGATCTCGGTATCGGCCAAACGGTGAGGCATCTCGTGGACATTTCGTGACGCTCCCGCTCGTGACTTGTTTTGAGAACTCAAGATTCGATCCTGAGCTCTCTGAATAGATATTCCCAGGGGTCCCCATCCTCGGTCATCGCGCCTGGTTCCAGGTTTGCCAAGTTCTCGTCGATGACTGCGTTGTGGTAGTTCTTGAGCCAGCTGTATTTGCGCCGGACCGTCGCGTTCGGGCTGTCGGCGAAACCATTCTCGACCAGCGTCTTGTGCCGACCCAGAAACTCGACCCAACCGGCGAGTTCGCCATCAGTCTCGCTAAGGCTGGCTCGAAGGTAGTCTATGTATTGGAGACCTGACTCGTCCTGGCGCAGGAGGTTGTTCAAGGCGCGTTCTTCATCCGCATAGGAATGTCCTTCCCGCCAAAGTGTTTGGTCCTGCCGATGGCGTTCGATCACATCTTCATGGATCGCAATGCGCGGGAAGATGACCTCGCCTTCTTCCATGAAATAAGCCTGAACAAGGCCTGGCCCAAACACCGGACCACTGAAGTCGATGCCGAGATGCATGTGGCCAATCGTCATCGCGCCGCGCACCAATATGCCATTTGCCACGCATTCGATCTGGATGTGCAGCAGATCGATGATCTCCCAGACCAAGGGGCCGGCCTGGTACTGAGTTTCAATGGTTCTGGTTCTGACGATCGCATCAGACACGATCTCGGCATGGACTTCGCTGATCATCCGCATTTCATCGGAACGGGTCGGTGGCGTGGCATCCCCTTCGGATACCCGACGAAACATCGAAAGCAAGTGCCTGATCTCTGCTCCGCTTCGCGTGTGCAGGAGGTTCCTGAAGCCGAGGACATCAAAAAAGGTCACAAGGCATTCTTCGTAGTCGGGGTCGTTCTCAAAGTCTGTCATCTCTGATCCATCTTCAGCCGAGGAGTTTCTCCAGCTCTTCCCGTTGGGCGGCATGCTTAACGGGGTTCTCTGCTTTCAGCTTGTTCACGTTGATCAGCTTCCATCTGACGGCGGGCAACGCGGCGGCTTGAGGGCGACCGATCGCGTCGAAGTCGGGATCGCCTTCATGCAGGGTTCTCAGAAACCTCTTTGCGTCCTCATCCATGCGGGATTGGATGTCCGCGATCAGGCGGTCGCGCGTTGAGATCAATTCCGCAAGGTCGACGGCTTCCTTCGTCATGCCCTCGAATTCCCGGACATAGGGCTGATTCAGATCGATCAGGTTTGGGATCAGCAATTCGTGCGGCGGGCGTGGCGAACTCGCGACATAGATCAGAAAAGTGCGGAACAACTCGTCCGTGAAGCCTTCATTCTCGTAGAGCAGCTTGACGTCGTAAAGGTCTCGCGGATGCTGGCGATCAAGGGCCGCATGGAGCTTGCCGCCGAACAAATCCTCGAAGGATACGATGTTCATCATCGCATATCCGAACGCCTCCTCGACGGCTTCGGAGACTTCGCGTTGTTCCGGATCATGCACGACGCCCCTGGTAACGGGGGAGGTTTCGATTTTGATTTCGGCTGTGCCGAGGCGGGCGAGCGCACGCGTGGCGCCGCCGCCGCCGCCGGCAATGCGCTGCGCTTTGGCGCCGGTGATTCCGCCTTCGATGGCGGCGGCAATCCGGTCCATCGCGTCGTTGATCTCGACGAGGCTTTCGGCGCGGTCCTTGACAGGCAGATAGGTCAGATCGATATCGACCGAGAGGCGCGGAAGGTCGCGATAGAAGAGGTTGATGGCCGTCCCGCCCTTGACGCAAATATTTTCTCCTTTGCGACATACGGCAGTATCCGCACGAGCAGCGCCACTTGGGCGGCATAGTCCTCACGCGCCATGACCACGTTCCTTTCCTACAAACTCTTCGGGCATCATGATCCTGTAGCGCGGATGTATCTTGCCGCCTTTGACCAGTGCGCGATCCCCGCTGCCGAGGTCGAACTCTTCCGGATCGAGACGCTTGCGCCAGGCATGGTCGTGGCGGTCGGCGAACACGAAGAACAGGCGTTTGACCTTGATCTTCTTACAACTTCTGAGCAGTGCCGAGAGGGTTCTCGGTCGCAACGTCGTCAGGCTTTCGAACGCCATGTCGAGGTTGTGAAAGCTCTCCTGATCCGGCAACTCGTCCAGCGCCTCTAAGATCGCGCGTTCCGGCGAGGACATCACCAGTTTCCAGTCCCACGGCAGGGACCATGCTGTCTCTCCCTGATTATCTCGCGCGTCATTGACACCCAACTCTGGATCGGAGAACAGCGATACGCTGCGTGTCCGGAGTTCGGTGTTGAGCGGCAGTTTTTCGAGCCAGTTGGGGATTTTTGAGCCGTAGAGCCAGACTGTGCTCTTGTCGCCGAGTGAGAGATAGTGCGCATAGCCTTGCAGGCCCAATGCCGTCGCCCCCCCGATATGGACAGGGTAGTGCATGATGTGCTGGAGCGAGAGCAGGCAGGTCTTCCAATCGAGCATATTCGTGGTGGCGCTGCCTGGTGCCGGGCGGCGGAAGACTCCGCGTCCAAGGCGTTCTAGCCAGCCGCGTTGGACATAAGCGTAGGACGAACGCCGGCCTATCCCGTGGTGCTCAAGCCAGGCGGAGTCCACGAGGAACCCCGTGGGGACAGCCTCAAGAAGGTTCTTTAGTTTTTCGTGTTCTTGTCCGCTCATGGGCGACATAATGATGTATTTTTAAAGAGGCCGCCACTTGTTTCTGTGAAAACCTGTGAGATAGTCCGTCAAGGATCGACAAATTCTGGAATTCTCAAAGAGCCTGGTGGTTGTCAGCTCTGAAGCTCAACAGCAATGCAGGGCGTGGATGCCCTAGTGGATTGAATCCAACATTTGGAACCCTCGATTTCTTGCGGCGATGATGTCGTTGGGGTCTGCCCGCCAA
>NZ_JAYLLH010000057.1:0-8208 GCF_035818635.1 Mesobacterium hydrothermale
TGCTTGCCGCGGTTGATCACATCGCGCAAAGGCGCGCGAAAAGCGCCGGCCCCATGACAGCCTCATCTCACAATTAAGGGCAAAAAATATCGCCAAACGCGCCGTGTCTCAGATTTAGGGGCAACGCGACAATAAGAGTTATGCAACAGTCCCAGTGTCACAGAGTCACCGTGTGCCCTGCACTTTCATTATCGCCCCAGCCTAAGGGCGTTCCCGACCACTATGAAACTGGATGCCGACATGCCGATGGCAGCGAGCCAAGGCGGAATATAGCCAAGGGCGGCCAAAGGGATTGCGGTTAGGTTATAGGTGAGCGCCCAGAACAGGTTCTGACGAATGATGGACGTTGCGCGTTCCGAGAGCGTCATGAGCCGGTTCAACGCGGTCATCTCGCCTGTCAGGATGATGAAATCCGCAGTCTGCCGGGCAAGGTCCGTCGCCTCCGACAACGAGACAGAAACATTCGCCGCCGACAAGACGGGCGCATCGTTCACACCGTCGCCGACCATCATGATGCAGTGGGCTTCGGCCTGACGATCCTTCACCCAGACAAGCTTGTCTTCCGGTTTCAAGCCCCCAAGGGCAACCTCCGCCGGAATGGACACATCCGCTGCCAATCGCGCCACGGTCTCTGGTCTGTCGCCGCTGAGGATTGCGATCTGCCGTCCGGTGTTGCTGATGGCCCGAAGGCTCTCACTCGCACCGGGACGCAAACCGTCCTGCAATTCGAGCACCATTTCCAGCACTCCGTCGCGCGACAGCCCGACCACCGTTGCCCCCTTGGCAAGGCCGGCGTTTACTGCCTCCCGAAAGGAGGCCGGCACTTCTTCGCTGACAAAAGTCAGCGATCCAAGGCGCCACGTCGCGTCCTCATGCTGCAGTTCCAGTCCCTGACCCAAGCGATTGCGCACTGGGCCGATGCTGGGCAGATCCGCTCCGCGCAGCGTTGCCGCGGCGCAGATTGCTTGCGAAATCGGGTGCTCGGACCCTCGCTCCATGGCGGCCGCCAAACCAAGGTGATCCGTGCCGTGCAGCGCGGTCAGGGTCGGGTGGCCCATCGTCAGCGTACCGGTCTTGTCGAACGCGATGGTGTCGATCCGGGTCAGTGCCTCGATCTGCCCCATGTGAATCGGCAGGATGCCGCTGTCCGACATGCGCCCGGCTGCGACAGCAAGAGCCACGGGCGTGGCCAAGGCGAGCGCACAGGGGCAGGTCACGATCAGGACGGCAACGGTGTTTTCCACCGCACGAGACGGGTCGATGAATAACCAAGCCGTCGCCGTCGTCGCTGCGACCAACAGGACCATGGCCACGAACCATGGCGCGATCCGTTCAGCGGCCATCGCGAAGGCGGGCCGTTCCGACATGCCTCGGCGGATCATAGCCTGCATGGCAGCAAGGGTGGAGTCGTCGCGCGACTTCTCGATAATCAGTTGGATCGGCTGGTCAATATTGCAGGCGCCCGAGATGACAAGCTCCCCTGCCTGCCTGGCAACAGGTTCGGATTCACCCGTCATGAGGGCCTCGTCGAAATGGCTTTCGCATCCATCGAGACGCGCATCGACGGGAACGATTTCGCCGGGTGACAACCGAATTCGGTCGCCTGGCGACAGGTGCTGGACGAGAACCCTTTCTTCTCCATCTGCCGTCAGCCGCGTCACCTCCTGCGGCATGATCTTGAGAACGCGGTCCACGGCAGCCCCTGCGCGGCGGCGCGCGGAGAGTTCCCAGATCCGCGCCGACAGGACAAAGAACACAAACATCACGATGCTGTCGAAATATACGTGCCCCGAGGCAGTGATCGTGGACCACACGGACGCAGCCCAGGCGATGCCGAGGCCAAGTACGATAGGCACGTCCATGCCCGCGCGCCGCTGACGCAGATCGCGCAAGGCGCCGGCGAAGAAATCCCGCCCCGAATAGACAAGGACGGCAATCGTCACAGCCAAAACGAACCATCGCCCGACCTTCTGGAACAGAGGAAGGGAGCCGTCGGGCTCTGTCCCAAGCCAATAGGTTGCGATCTGGAAGCCCATGACGGGCATCATCAGAAGCCCGGCAAACAGCAGTCTTTCGACAGAGCGCCGTTTTTCTTCCTCCTGCAAGGCTTCGCGGCGGGTCGCATCGAACGGATGGGCGGTGAAGCCGATCTCGTCCACCGCCGTGAGAATGTCCGAGACCTTGAGCTGGTCAGGGTCCCAGGTCACGTAGGCTTGCCGCGCAGTCTGGTCCATCCGAAGATCAACAAGACCGTCAAGCTTGTGAAGCCGTTGTTCGATCAGCCACATACAGGCTGAACAGGACACGCCTTCCAGAAGGAAGGCGGCACTCCGGCCAGCAGGCCCGTCCTTGACAAAGCTGTTGACGAGCCGGTCGTCGTCAAAGGCGGTCGCGCGCAAGCGCTCGGAGCGGTCCTCGGGCGGTGCGTTGCGGTGCGCATAATAGTCGGTCAGTCCCGCCGCATCAATCTGCGCGGCAACGTCGCGGCAAGCCTCGGAACAAAAGGTCTCGGTATGCCCAAAGACTCTGCCCCATACTGGGTGCAGCGCGGCCTTGGTGCAATGGAAGCACAGAGTGGTCTGGGGCGTGGAGCCATCAGGCGCCATGGCTCACTCGTCGCGGCTCAGATGCCTGACAAAATAGACGAGGAACACCACCAAAGCCGCCATCGAAAGGCCTGTGACCGTGTATGTCCAGATCGGGTCCATGTCAGTTGTTTCCAGCGGTCTGTGCGACCGGTGCTTCGCCCATCTGGGCGTAATACAGCGAAAGTGCTTCGATTTCCTCGTCCGTCAATTCGGCCGAAAGCGTCCGCATCCGTGCATAGACATCGCTGTGCCGGGCGCCATCCCGGTATAGTTGAAGCTGCAGTCGGGTATAGTCGACGTATTGGCCCGTGAGAGACGGATAATTGGGGAAGACGCCTTTGCCGGTTTCACCGTGGCAGGCTGAACAGGGCTGAATCATCCGGTCTGGGTCGCCCAACCAGTGCAGCCCGTCCGCAATGGCGAATTGCTCTTCGGTCAGTTCTACGTTTTGTGCTGCTGGCCGGCTTTGGGCGGCGAAGAACGCCGCCAGGTCGGCGAAATCTTGCTCGGTCAGTTCTTCCACGACGAAACCCATCAATTCACCGCCCTCGGCGACGGACCGTTCCCAATCGTGGTAGTCCACGAGGCTTTTGTAGATATAGCCGCGAACCTGACCCGCAAGGCTCGGCCAGTTCTCACTTTGGCCGATGCCATAGTCACCGTGACACGAAGCGCAAAGCTGTTCGCCATGCACCGACTCACCTCGCGCAGGGTCGGCCGTGGCCAGGAGTTGAAGCGTCTCTTCGGTCCAGGCCACGTTAGAGGATGGACTGGCCAACATCTTCTCCGGGTCCGGTGGTCCTTCTTGCGCAAAGGCGGACAAACCGAAAATGGCCGTGAGAGCAAAGCCGGTGATCACTGTCTGTTTCATCATCGCTATGCCTCAGTATCCGTAAGGGACCGCCAGTGGCGATTCGATAAACAGGAATTGAACGATCGGGTAACCGTAACTGGCCAGCATGTAGGCCAGCATCGCCCAGTTCCAGAAGCTGAGAGAGTTCAGCAGGTTTGGCACCTTGAGCGGCTGGTGGATCGCGGTCGCATAAACCACCTCGGTTGTTTCGGCCTTGCGCGTTGTCATATGCGTTCCGACAAGGATCACGATGAACAGGATTGCGGAGAGTGTCAGAATAACTGACCCGGACAGCATGATCGCTTCATAGGGTGTCCATAGCGCGTTCAGTTCCTCCCCGTAAGGCAGGGTATTGACGCGGCGCGGCTGGCCCTGCAGGCCCAAAACATGCCAGGGACCCGTGGTTACAACCATGCCGATTGCCCAAAGCCAAAGCTGCCAGAGCGCCAGTTTGCGCGAAAACAACGCCCGTCCGGTCATGCGTGGCCAAGCCCAGTAGGCGACGGCAAAATACATGATGACGGATGTGCCACCGAAGATAAGGTGGAAATGACCGGTGACCCATTGCGTATCATGCACGAGTGCGTTCAGCGCATAGGACGCGTTGATAACGCCCCCGAAGCCGCCAAAGGTCAGCATCATCATCGACAAAATCGACGCGAGAACCACGGGATTGCGCCACGGCATCCGGGGGATCCATCCCAGCAGGCCCCTGCCGCCGCGCAACTTCCCCGACAGTTCCAGCGTCGCCATGACCGTGAACCCTGTAATCAGCGTCGGCACGGCCACCATGTAGGTGCCGAACATATGGAGAAGCTTCCAGCCGGCTGCCTGTTGCGGGTCCATGTAGAGGTGATGAAAACCGATCGGCACCGAGAAGATGAAAAGCATCACGAAGGCAATTCGTGCGAATTCGTCTGAGAAAAGCTTTGCTTTCGCTTGCTGGGGCATCAGAGTGTAGAACGCGATGTAAGCCGGGATCAGCCAGAAATAGACGATGGCGTGCAAGGTCCAACTGAACAGGGTGCGGGCAAGCCCTGCTTCGATCCCGTCGACCAGCCCCAGTTTCAGGGGCAGGATTTGTGTCACGATCTCCAGCGTTGCGCCCATTGACGTCCACAGCCAGAGCAGCGCATTGATCGTCGTGCCAAACATCACAAGCGGCACGGCCATGCCCGGGTTCGCGCGCTTCCACCGGCCCATCATCCAGATCATGTCGATGCACCAGAACCACGATCCGATCACCAATCCGGCAACGCCTATATAGAACAGCGTATGCCCCATTTCAGGCGGATAGAACGTATACATAACCGAGGCCTGCCCGGTCAGAAGTGTCCAGGCCGCGAGGGCTGTCCCGATCAGCGCGATCCAAAAGCCGATCCAGGAAAATGCCGATGAAGGCAGTGGCATTTTCAACGAATTTATAGCGGAGTGGTAGCCGTACCCCATGATGAAGAATGTCGTCAGCACATAGGCCATCAAAACGCCATGGGTCGTGACCGACGTGTAGTAAAGCGATGCACTCTCGACGGCGGGGAACAGATCGGAACGCTCGGCCACCTGATATAGGCCCATCGGAATCGCAAGCGCGAAGGCTCCAAAGCCCACCCACATATTCGCCATGCCCAGTCGGTTGGCCTGTTTGGTCATACCGATGGGAGCGCCCGCAACGATGTCGTGATCAGTTACCGAAGTCATCAGGCACCCTCCCCGGGTAAGGTGAACTCATCCGCAGGGACGACATTGAAGAGCCCGAACATGTGGGCATGGGCAGGACCGCAGAATTCATGGCAGACGTAGGGTTGCTCCCCCACCTCCATCAGGGCCGTTTCGATTTCGCTAATGTAGCCGGGAACAACCATCAGATTAAGATTGGTCTGGGGCACGTAGACCCCATGCAAAACGTCGAAAGCCGCAATCCGGAGGCGAAATGTCTCACCTTGTGGCAAGGTTACACGCTGGGGATAGAATCCGTAACGCGCCGCGACGATCCGCACTTCCAGCATCCCGTCATCACCTCGGCGAACACCAATATTGTCTTCCGAGAACTCGTCGCCACCGACACCCTCCGCGAGATGCAGACGCGCGCTGTCGATGCCCTCGACATTCGATGGCGGATGCAGGTTGTCCCGGGCCGCGCCCATGACCATTACAATCCATGTCATCACCACCAGACCGCCAATGATGTAGATCCAGCGCTTTTCCAGCTTGTCGACGTGAAATGCCATGCCAGTCTCCTCAGTTCACGGGGCCGGCGGGCAGGAACAGCCCATACCAGAAATAAAGCCAGGTCAGGGCAAACCAAATCGCGTAGATAGCAAGAACCGCAAAGGTGCCCCGGGGCGAAAAGCCTTCGATTATTCTTTTGGCTTCATCTGTATCGACCCTGAGCGGGTCATTTTCGTAAGGGTCGTCCATATCATTCTGTCCCCGCAGAGTATTGTTGAGCGCCGCCTGTTACTCGAAGACGTCGGCTTCGAAGTTTTCCATCCAGGCCGCCTGATAGAAGGCTTCCATTCGATTGACTTGGTGGGTTGCATTCAACGAAGAAATTCCACCTGCACCTGGCGTCTTGACGATGGTGTTATTCTCACGGTCCAGTCGGTACTGGTCGGCGATCGAAACGCCATATTGGTTGCTGACACGGCTGAAACAGGCGTTTGACCACGTCGGTTCGATCAACGTTTCTCCGGAAAGAAGGCGGGCGATCTGAGCGGCGGCGATCTTGGCTTGCGTATTGGCCGAATACCCGGATTTCGGCATCGCGCCGGCTATAGTCATGTCGCCAATAAGGTGAATGCCGGGATGACGGGTGCTTTCCATCGTTTCGGCGTCGATCGGGCACCAGTCGCCGTCTGTCAGATCCATGTCGAACGCAAATGTGTTCGCACGCTGGGGAGGGATGTAGTTGATCACATCCGCGCGGATCGTCTCGCCCGCCTCGATTGTCAACTCCATGTTGCCAGGATCCATCGAGACGACTCGCCCGCCATTGGAGCCTGAAACCCATTCGATCCGTCCCGGCGTGTCATAGGTCCGAACGTCCGCTGGCATCCCGGACATCTTTTCCATCGGGATATTGAACCCGTAAAGACGGTTCCATCCCAGCATGAAAGGCTGATCCTTGGTGAATTTATCCTTTAGATCGAGGATCAGAACCTTGCCGGTCGGGTTCGCCCACAGAAAATATTCGGCAACCAGAGAGGCACGCTCGTAAGGGCCCGGCGGACAGCGATAGGGATTTGGTGGTGGGACGATCACCATTGTCCCGCCTTCAGGCATCGCTTCTATCTGAGATTTCAGGCGAAGCGTTTGTTCACCGGCCTTATAGGCGTGCGGGATGGGGCCATCTGCGGCCGCCTGATCGTAACCTTCGACGGCATCCATCTTGAAGTCGACCCCGACCGACACGACCGCCCTGTCGTAAGAGAGCACGTCACCACCAGCCAGCGTAAAGGTACGGGCGACCGGATCAGCCGCAATGGCACGGTCATAGATGAAATCAATTCCATACCGATCGCGAAGAGCATCGTGCGTTTCTGTGATATCGTCTATCGAAATGTGGCCTGTAATAACCTCGTTCGACCCCCAGCACCGATAAATCTGCCGGTTTGGTTCGACCACGGTGACATGCAAGTTCGGATTTTCGATCTTGAGGTACTTGGCTGCGGTGCAGCCACCTGTGCCTCCGCCAATGACAACGACCCTCGGGGCTGCACCTGTCTGGGCGCGAACGCCGGACGCCAACCCGGTCATGGCCACATTGGCTGCAAGAATAGAAAGAAAATCGCGTCGATTGGTTTTCATGTGTCAGTTCCCCGGACGGTTTCGGATTGTGCTCCGCGTCACGTCGGGACGCGGCAGCGCAGCAAAATAGTCCGCCATGGCCTTTATTTCCTCGTCGCTGAAAGCCGGTGCAATGCGGTTCATCATCGTAGCCTGGCGTGTCCCGTCCTGATAGGCCTCCATTGCGCGGATGAATTCCTCGTTTGTGAGGCCGGCAAGCGGAGGAATATAGGGCACAGCTGGCACACCCATCGTGCCGTGACACCCCGCGCAGGTGTTGGCCAAGGTTTCTCCCAACAAGGCGTCTTCTGCGGCAACCGGTGTCCCGAACAAAGCAATCAAGGCTCCCAGTAGGGTTCTGCTCATACTTAGCCTCCTGACCGTTCCAACTCGAATTATAGCAAGGAACAGAGGTAAATCAATGGAAGATGGCAAAAATCCACATATGCGACTAAATGCATATGTTGTCCGTCGTCAGGGATTTTGGGACAGATGGCGGCGTGATCTAAGAGAGGGTCTGGCTCATCTGGTTGTTTTGATTATGCGGCGGATTTGCGGTGAAGCAAGCGTCGCGTTTCGATGGTCTTTCGTTTGATCCTTTCTCGTTGTTTCAGAATGGCTTGTCCGCGACCGAAGTAGACATCAGCGGGCGTGAGGTTTTGCAGGCCCTCGTGATAGCGCCGGTGGTTGTAGTGTTCGACGAAGGCGTCGATCTTCTGCCTGAGATCGCCGGGCAGGTAGTAGTTTTCCAATAGGATGCGGTTCTTGAGCGTCTGGTGCCAGCGCTCGATCTTGCCCTGGGTCTGGGGGTGATACGGGGCACCCCGGACATGATCCATCTGCCGATCTTCCAACCAATCGGCCAGTTCGCCCGAGATGTAGCTTGATCCGTTATCGCTGAGCAGGGTATTGTCACATTAACGTCCGGGGACCGCAAAGTTCACCGACGCTTCTGAGATCAGGCTATATTTGCAGCCGCTC
>NZ_JAYLLH010000058.1:0-7712 GCF_035818635.1 Mesobacterium hydrothermale
CGACGGTGTTTGCATCACGGTCAGCTAGCCCAAAATCACGCGCCAAACAATCAGAGCAGATTTATGTGACAATACCGGGGTGATGCATGAACAAGAAGACCGCGCCGGGCGCCTCCAACTGGCGGGCCAGCCAATCGCAGCGCTTGTCGCAATAGGCCCCGGCATGACCTTCGGGAGCCTTCGTGTCGAGCAGCAGGAAACGCCCGCGCGCTGTGTCGATGGCCTGCTGCACAAAACTGTTCTCATCGCGCGGTAGGTCGGGGAAGGTCTGTATCAGTGCGGGTGTGTCGTCGTGATTGCCGGCCATAAGATGAAAGGGGATTTTCAGCTTCGTGATCTCGTTGGCAAAACGCGCATAGGCATCGGCGTCGCCCCAATGGGTCATATCACCGGTGACAATCACAAACTCCGCATCACTGTGTTCGGCGTTGATCGACGCAACAGCCTCGGTCAGTCGCTCTGCCGGGTCCTGACCGTAGAGCAGACCGGAGGCGACAACATGCGTATCAGTGAGATGGATGAACTTCATTCAGCTGCGACAGGCTTGGCCCAGTCTTCCCAGCCGGTGCCCGAGGAGAATACCGGGCCGTCCCATGTGAAAGGAATGTCGTGGATTACGGTCGTGTTCTCGCTGGCCTCGATCACTGCGAACGTGGGCGCCATGGGCGCGCCATGCAGGAGTTCGGTCTCGGTGAAGTCGGGCAGGGACTGATTGCCTGTGGACCGCACCGAGGCAAAGGGGATGCCGCAATAGGTTCCAGTGCAGATCGCGTGGATGTGGCCGAAATGCAGGTAGTCGATTTTGTCTGCGTGTTTGCGCAGCAGATCCGCAAAAGCGCTGCGGTCGGGCTCTACCAGCGCAATTTTGTCCTCGGCGGGCTGGCCGAGTGTCATGACGTTGTGATGCATGAACAGTCGCGCGCGCTTGCAGCTTTCCAGTTGTTTCTCAAGCCAAGCAACCCGGTCCGCACCGAAATGGCCAGCATGCGTGCGCGGCGCGGTGGTATCGAGATAGATGAGCCGCGTGCCGTGAAGGTCTTCGGCATAGTTCACATAGCCGTTGGCATCGCGCGGTTGATCTGGAAAGGCCGCTAGAAAATTCGAACGATCATCGTGGTTGCCCATCAGCAGTCGAACCGGGCAAGGGAGATCAAAAACCGCGTCTTTGAGCGCGCTGTACGCTTGCGGCTCTCCCCAATGGGTGAGGTCGCCAGTGATGATGATCCGGTCGGCATCGGCGTGTTTTGCGCGCACCTCATCCAGGGCCTGCGCAAAACGGCGATGGGGATCGAGCCCGCCCATCCGCTCGCCCGGAACGGTCAGGTGAATGTCAGAGATATGGACGAGTTTCATCGAAATGCCTTTCGAAAGAGAGCTGGCCGCCCCGCAAAGGGCGACCAGCCTTTGGGTTTAGCCGTTCGGCAGCAGGTCGGCGATTTCTTCGACCAGCTCTTCTTGCAGCTCTTTCATGTCGGTGGCGTCGCCGGTGACGATGCGTTCGATCCCGTCATAGATCACCTGTGTGATCGCCAAGCCGTTGTCGCCCGGATAGGCCAGCCAGTCGCGCAGCAGCGGCAGCTGATCCACGGCGGTTTGTTTATTCGGGTTCTGCTCGTAGAAATCCGCAAGAATGATCTCGTTGGCTGCCTTGTTCGGCGGCATGTAACCGGTGGTCTTGGCCACTTCGGCCGCGCCTTCGCCCGAGGTGATGTACTTGAGCCATGTCCAGGCGGCCTCACGCACGGCGGGATCTTCGGAGGTTGAGGTCAGCATCGCCGCATTGCCGCCCGCAGGCAGACCTTTCGGCGCACCGTTCAGACCCGGGAAGGGGCCGGTGACCAGCTCGAAATCGCCTTGGCTGCGCTCGACAGCGCCCAAAGCCGAGGTGGACCAGAACATCATGCCGATCTCGCCGGCAGAGAAAGACGCCAGCGCGGCTTTCCATTCGAGGTTCTGCATCTCACATTCGGTGAAGATCTCCTGCATCTGCTCCAGCGCCACCAGCGCCTCGGGGCTGTCCATGGTGACGTTGCCATTCTCGACGATTGCCTTGTCCTGGCTCCAGAGCAAAGCCTGCATGAACCAGTTGCCCGTGATGTTCCAACCCCAGAAGATCGGGTTGTCGATACCGTTGGCCTTCATCGTCTTGCAGGCCGCGATCACGTCGCCCCATGTCTGCGGCAGCTCTTCGATACCGCCTTCGCGCAGGATGTCCATGTTGTAGTAGCCAACCGGCAGCGAGACCGAGAAGGGCAGCCCGTAGACTTCGCCGTTGAACGTGGACAGCGACAGCATGGCTTGGTGATAACCGTCCTTTTCGAAATCAGCCTCGGCAGAGATGAAGGGCTCCAGCGATTGCGCGATGCCCTTGTCGACCAGCGGAGCCTGACGATTCAGGCCCTGCATGGTAACGTCGGGCAAGTTGCCGGATACCGCCTCGCGCAGCACTGTGTTGGTGCCGTCCTCATAGGATTCGTAGGTCGCGCGGAACTTCACCTCGATATTCGGGTGCGCCTCTTTGAAGGCGGGCATCATCGCCTCATAGGTCACGTCAAAGAGGTGGCTATAAGGATAGGCAAACTCGATTGTCACCTTGTCTTCGGCAAAAACAGCGGTGGCGGAGAGCGCCACAGCCATTGCAGTCAGCGTGTATTTCATTACATCTACTCCAGTTGTTGGGGCTGACGGTTTGGCGATTGGCAGACCCCGGTGATAAGCCCGAAAGGGCGACGAGTAGGGTGGGAGCGATCCCACCCTATTTCATTCCAGACAGCGTGATCCCCTCGATAAAGCGGCGTTGTGCGACCAGAAATGCAACAATAAGCGGTGCGACGATGATGGTGGCGGTGGCCATCATCGGCCCGAAGAATGATCCATCCGCGTCCCCTTTGAACTCCCGCAGGCCAAGCGGTGGCGTGAACAGATCCCGGCTGCCGGTGACAACGATGCGCGGCCAGAAATAGTCGTTCCAATGGGCGACAATACTGAAGATGGCAAAGGCTAGAAGGGCAGGGATGGCGGTGGGCAGCATAACGCGCCAGACGATGGCGAATTCGGACATCCCGTCCATCCGCGCAGCATCAATCAGGTCATCCGGCACGGTCATGAAGAACTGCCGCATCAGGAAAATCCCGAAGACAGAGATCGTCCAAGGCACCACCAACGCGGCATAGGTGTTGGTCAGCCCGACCTTGGCCAGCATGATGTAAAGCGGCAGGGCAATCGCGTGCACCGGGATAAGCAGGCAGAACAGCACCAACCCGAACACCGCCTCTCGGCCCCAGAATTTCAGCTTGGCCAACGCATAAGCTGCGGGCAGGGCGACCAGCACCTGAATAAAGAAGATCGACGCGGTGACGATCACCCCGTTGAGCAAATAGCGCAGCAGCGGCGCCTCAACGAAGGCTTTGGAATAGTTGAAAACCACGGGACGCATCGAACAGTCGATTTCGGCCTGCGCCATGATCGCGGCGCGGATCTCGCTGTCGGATTTACCGGGATATTGCGGCGCGGCGGCGGCGATTTCATCGCGGTTCGGGTCGCGCAACTTGACGCAGCGCGGATCGACCATCATCTCTTGCGCGCCAAAGAACCCGCCCACACCGCGGTCAATCTCACCCGGGCTTTTGAACGAATAGCTGAGCATCATGTAGAACGGCGCCAGCACGATGATCGCTCCGATCACAAGGATCATATGTTTCCAGATGTCGCGAGTCATCAGTAATGCACCTTGCGTTCGACCAGCCAGCGCTGGATCAGGGTGAGAAACATCACAAAGATCAGAAACAACATGGTGATGGCCGAGCCGATGCCGATCAGGTTCTGCTGCACGCCTTTCTCAAAGATCGCGAACATCATCACATAGGTGGATTTGTTGGGCCCGCCCCCCTGCGGCCAGAAGGCTTCGACCGTGTCAAAAACTTGAAAGGCGCGGATGCAAGAGATCGTGACGACGAACACGGTCGTCGGCCCAAGCGCAGGCCATGTGACCAGCCGAAACCGGTCCCACGCGCTTTTGGCCCCATCCACTTCTGCGGCATGGTAAAGCTCGCGATGCACCGCCGTCAGCCCTGCGAGGTAGAGCACCATGTTGAAGCCAAAGCCTTGCCAGATTCCGATGAAACAGAGCACCCAGATGGCGTAATCCCGATCCCCGAGCCACAGCGGGAAACCGTCGGCGCAGCCATTGGCTAGGAAGGGGACCACCTCAAGGAAGGTCCCGCAGGACAGCTCAAGCGTTTGATTGATTACACCGATCGTCGGATGCAGCATGAATTCCCAAACAATCGCCATCGCGAGCAATGTCGCCATAACCGGCAAAAAATATATCGTCTTGTAGACATCCCCAATCCGCCCCAACGAATTGACCAACAGCGCCGCGCCTAGCCCCAGGGCAACCGAAATCGGCACGACCACCGCTACGTAGGTAAACGTCGCAACAAACATTTTCTCATAGGTCGAGCGGGAGAACAGGCGGTCGTAATTCTCAAATCCGACCCAATCAAAGCCGGAATTGCCCAGCGAATAGTTCGTGAAAGACAGAACCCCAGCGACGACAACCGGCACCAAGAGGATCAGAAACATCAAAGCCAGTGCCGGAGAAGCCAAGCCCCAGGCTGTCCGGGCCTGCCGGTTCACTTCGCGCGGCGCGCGTGCGGCGGCTGGCGCGTCAATCGCAGCCATGTCAGGCCACCTCGCGCACATGCGTGACAGCGACTTCGATGCGCCGCTGACGCTTGCCAACCGCGTCGAAAATCAAACCGTCCTGCAGATCAAAGCCAAGGCCCACCTCGGCACCCAGTCGCAAATTGTGACGCTCCGCAGCGGCCGCACGCAGGGTCAAGCGAGAGGTTTGATCCGCCAGTGCGATATGCGCATAAACTTCGGAGCCAAGGTTCTCCATATGCGCGACAGTCCCGGTCATCACCGGCTCTGTTTGCGTGAGTTTCAGCGCTTCGGGGCGCAGGCCCAACTGATAAATGCCGGCCTGAGCCGCCTCAGTGATGCGGCCCAAAACTTGGCCAAACAGGGTCAACTCGGCATTGGAAAGTTCAATCGGCAGGATATTGATCTTTGGCGAGCCAATAAACTCCGCCACCCTGATATCGCTGGGATCTTCATATATGACGCTGGGCGCGTCGCATTGCAGGATCTCTCCGCCCATCATGACCGCGATGCGGTCTGACATGGTCATTGCTTCGACCTGATCGTGGGTCACGTAGATGAATGTCGCGTTCAGGCGTCGGTGCAGTTGCGCGATCTCGGCCCGTGTCTGAACCCGCAGCTTGGCATCCAGATTGGATAGCGGCTCATCCAGCAGAAACGCGGCAGGATCCCGCACCAAGGCGCGGCCCAAGGCGACCCTCTGACGCTGCCCACCTGAAAGTTGGCCGGGCTTGCGATCCAATAGCGTGAAGATCTCAAGCATTTCGGCGGCTTTCTGCACCGCCGTAGCGATCTCGGCTCGCTGATCTTTGGCACCCGGCAGAAAAGGGCCGATCAAAGGCAGCCGTTGCGTGGTCGTAAGCGACCGCATCCGCAAAGGCACAGCGATGTTTTCGGCGACGGTCAAATGCGGATAAAGCGCATAGGATTGGAAGACCATCGACAGGTTGCGATCCGCCGCGCGCATCCCGGTGACGCTTTTGCCATCAATCGCAATGTCGCCGCTGGTCGGATCCTCAAGACCCGCAATGATCCGCAGCAATGTCGACTTCCCGCACCCTGACGGCCCAACAAGCGACACGAACTCCGCATCCGCGACCTCCAAGGTCACGCCTTTCAGCACCTCGGTGTTCCCAAAGCGTTTGGTCACCGATGAGATCGACAGACCAGCCATTCGATTCCCCCATTCGTTGGAACAGGGCTACTGATGCTGAGCCACAAATTTGTGACGTCATATTAGTGAAACCGATGGGGTCTATGAGTTGCGCGAAAGGAGGCTCTATGCGCCCCAATCATCATCAGTTCATCGCCTTCGCCTATGTTATCCGCGAGGGCAGCTTTTCCGCTGCGGCGGCGCGTATGGGCGTGACACAATCCACAATCACACAGCATATTGGCAATCTGGAAAAGACCGTCGGCACGCTTCTGCTGCGCCGAGGTCGAGACGGGGTGGAGCTGACGCCCACAGGGCAAGAGTTTTATGATCTCGCCGACCGTATGGTGTCGCTCGACGCTGAGGTATCGGAGCGTCTTGAAGGCTTCAATGCCATGAAAAACGGGCGTTTGAACGTCATTGGCAACGCACCGCAACCGGCACTCAGGATTATCGCAACGTTCAGGCAACGCTTTCCGAATATTCAAGTGAACTTTGGCCTTTATGACTGGTCCACCGCGACGAATATGCTCCGCAACAGACTAGCCGATGTGGGTTTGATCACAGATGCACCAGTTTCCGATGCATGGGAACGCATTCACGTTGAGAGCGCCGAATACGTTCTTTATTGTCCAAATGAACATCCGTTGAGCGCGCAGGCATCGTTATCTCTCAAAGACTTACAGGAAGAAACGGTCATTATTCCTGAAAAAGGATCCTTGACGAGGAAGTTGCTTGAGAACGCCTGTCGGAACCACGCCATTGCACTCGAAAGAACGGTAACGATGGCGACGTTCCCACTGATGTACGAGGCTGTCTTACAGGGTATCGGTGTCGCGGTGTTCTTGCGCAACAGCAGCCTGATCAAAAAGTCTGTCAAAGAGATTCCGATCCGAGAGATGCCACAGAAACATGAGACCCATTTGATCGCCACTAAAGACAGGGTGGGCTTGAAACTGATTTCCGAGTTCATCAACTCAGTAAATTAACATAAGACTGATTATGCGAAAATATACTTAGTGTTGCGATAGTATAATTTCGTTGTATGCTGACCCTATCACAGAGGGCCCACAGCATGCGTCATCTACTTAAGAAGCTCCTCCCCTCGGTCGCAGTCGCTCTAACTGTGACAGGTCTCTCGCTGCCTATGTCCGCCCGAGCGCAGACATACCCGATCGATTGCGCGATCCTCCTGTGCTTGTCTGGCGGTTGGCCTGCTTCCGTCCCTTGCGCACGAGCGCGCGCCGAATTCATCCGACGCATTACGCCTTGGCCAGTGGAACCCCCGCTTCAAATCTGGCGCTGTCCTATGGGCGCGTCCTTTGAGACAGCTCCAGCAGCAAACAGTGTAGACCGCATCTTTGAAGCGTTCTTCCAGAAGAACAGCACTGGACCGCGACAATCCTTTCCAGCGCGCGATACCGCTGATCCAATTATGGCTGCTTGGCGCATTCCAGAAACACCTAGTGACTTCGTTCCTGCCGACCAGGCCCTTCGGCTCATTCAAGATCGCGCGGACATCGATATCAGCGGACCTGAGTTCAACTTCGTACGATCCATCCGAGTCTTCGATGTCCGGTATGCGCGACAGCATGAATCCGGACGTGACGGCGACTGCAACCGTAGCGCCACCGTGGTCCTCGGCACATACGGAACCCAAGGCGATTTCGCCTGGCAGAGGTCTTCCATCAGCGCCCTACCCTCCGCCCATATCGGCCTCGAACGCTGGGGCCAGAACTGCCCCGGCATCTATCACCGTTCTGTCTTCGTCGACTGGCGTGACTATGAAGGGAACTACGGCTTTGAGCAGGTGAACTACTAGTGGATTGAATCCAACATTTGGAACCCTCGATTTCTTGCGGCGATGATGTCGTTGGGGTCTGCCCGCCAAACG
>NZ_JAYLLH010000059.1:0-7689 GCF_035818635.1 Mesobacterium hydrothermale
CGCATGGCTTCGCTTACATTCTGGTATCGGCCCGACGCGACCAATGACTGAACCAACTGGTCTTGAGTTTCTGTTAGGACAACGTTGCGTGTGACCATCGAACAAATCTCCTCGCTGGCAATATATGCCAATGAGAGGTTTCGGTCAATGTTCGGAGCCTTGCATCGCCGAATCTAAAGGGTCGTTTAATTGCGATGCCTTAAATTGCAAACGGCCCGTTTTCATGTCCCTCATAGGCTATGCTCGCGTATCGACGGAGGATCAGACCCCCCTGCCCCAGTCCGAGGCGCTGCAATCGGCGGGCTGTGTCGAGATCTTCGAAGAACACGCCTCGGGCGGCAATCGCGCGCGTCCGGTGCTTGCGCGCGTGCTCGACCGAGTCCAGTGCGGCGACACGCTTGTCGTCGTGCGGATCGACCGGCTTGCGCGGTCCTTGTCGCATCTTCTCGAGGTGATTGAGCGTCTGGAGGCCAAGGGTGCCTTCTTCCGCTCCCTGCAGGACCCCATCGACACCTCATCCCCGCAAGGCAAATTCACACTGCAAGTTCTTGGTGCTGCGGCCGAGTTCGAACGTGCCTTGATCCGCGAGCGTACCAAGGCTGGGCTTGTCTCGGCACGCGCCAAAGGGCGCGTAGGTGGCAACCCAGGGCTTCGCGCCAAGGACCCGTCCGCGCTGCGCAAGGTGCGGCTGGCGCGACAGGACGGCTACATGGAGCGCCTGAACAAGTCCGCGCAGGATTGGGTGCCCCATGTGCGCCGTTTGCGCCCCGATATGGCTTGGGAGGACGTCCTGCGGATCATCAATGGCCCCCTGCCCCATGATCGGCGCTGGACGCAAAGCCGCTTGCTACGCGCTGTGAAAGCCTACGTCCGGGACGGGTTTCTGCCCGCCGAAGTGCTGGATCGTGCTGGACGCCGGGATACTGACGACCGCCTACCCGCGATCGTCGCCGCCATCAAAGGCGCAGACCCGGATATCACGCTGAAGGCGATCTGCGACCGGTTGGAATCCATGCGTGAGCAGACTCCACGGGGACGTACAAGCTGGCAGCCGTCCTCCGTCAGGATGCTGTTGGAACGGGCGGAGCGACTTGGGTTGCTAGTCAGGCAAATGGATTGAGGACGCGCAGCCGATCTTCGACCAGCAATCCGTTGTGCATGTCCTCGCTCCACAACGTCGTACACCCAGCTATCAGTGCGGCAGACACGATCATCGCGTCATAGACCGATAGCTGGTACTTCTCTGCCAACGCGCGACCCACTTGATGGGTTTGAACCGTCAGGTCCTCGACCGGGCACAGAGACTGGATACCCTCGAGAAACGCTCCAGTTTCCTCCCAACTTAGCCCAGCTTTCCGCCGGCAATTGGCCATCGCTTCGTTCAGGACCTGGACGCTGATCCGAGGTCCCTGCCCCAGAATTTCCTCCGCCCTATCCGCCTTTGGGCCATCGTCAAGCAGGTAAAGCACAACATTCGTGTCAGCGAATTCAGCGCTCATGCGCAGCGTCGCGACTTAGACGCGCGTCCCTGGGCAGTTTTCCGCGAAACCGCCTTAGCCCTTGCAGGACTTCATCGGCGCGAGGCTGGCGCCTGACCAGAATGGTCCCATCGTCCTTTACTAGGTCGACCTGGTCGCCTTCCTTCAAGCCGAGTTCCCGCACAAGATCCGCGGGTAGCCGGACGGCAAGGGAGTTTCCCCATTTGGCAACTTGCATCTCGTCCTCTCAGGTATGGATCAACATCGGAGTATGTATATCCAAAACAATCAGAAGGCAAGTTTTGTGCGTTCGAAGCATTTCTCACTTCTGTGCAAAAAACCATCCTTGTCGCCTTCGAGCAGATTTCTGCCTCGCTCCTCTTCGTGGGATGCGGTCCTATGGTGTGGTCTAAAGCCGTTTTGTTCATGAGTGTCGCCTTCGATCTGTTGCGTGGTGTGCATGACATGCTGGTCGCTGGGTACGCCTGATCACAAAGAGCAATTACCAGAATTTTCCCCTGTCCCTTCGGGACGTTCTGCGCGGAACAAAATTTGCCCCCCTGCCCTTCTCCGCGTTGCTTCGCTTTCGGTGTATTCAGGTCGTTGTCACCGGCCCTCTGACCACCATTGCAACACCAGCTAAGCAGCAAAGCAATCCCCACCAAATGCATCAAATTCGAAGGCGCTTACATCATGACTGCCAAGGGTATCGGTTCGATTTCCACCCAGAACTCCGACATCGACATCACCGTCGGGCCGGTCGCAAGCGATAAATCTATGGCTCCCACGCGTTGCGTCTTTAGTCGCTCGCCCGATGATCGACTGGTCGAATGCGGTGGTACTTGGAAGAAGTAGAGCCATGACTCCGTCGTCGGTTACTTCACCATGAGCGTTCGGGATTTCGGCTTCAACGCCAATCTCGGCAAGGCTGCAAACCAGGATGATGACACGATCCAGGCGGTGATCCCCTGCGGCCCGAAGGAAGCCTAAACGAAATCTCCAGCGAGGCTTTTGGCCTCGCTGGAGGGTTTACAGCTGTAAACTGATCTGGTTTTCTCTGTGGCGTATATAGTCTAACCCTACCGCACTAGACACTAAATCAGCGAAAAACCTTGACTTAGATGGGTGAATCACACCTGTTATCCCCAAGTGGCGCGAAAAAGGCCACATTTTCGAAATTGGGGCAACCACATGATTCCAGTGACACCACTCGCAACCGAAAGGCCTTCAGCTCTCGCAACTGATATTTCCGTGCGATTGAATGCGGCGATTCGAGAACACCTACTTGCGGCATTCGCTCCGGACAATACCAAGTCCCTACGTAAATTCGCTGCTCCCGAAGTCGCCGAGCTTCTGGGTGTTTCCGGCCAGTTTATGCGAAAGGTGCATGCGGAGGGAACCGTCCCTGAGCCCGATGACATCCGGGGTGGCCGTCGATACTACACTGCCCAGGAAATCTGGGACGCGCGTGAGATTCTGGAGCGTTCATCCCGAACAAAGGGACGGTATGTGCCGCGCCGATCCTCCGAAGAAAAGCTCCAGGTTTGGCAGTTGATGAACTTCAAAGGCGGTAGCAGCAAGAGCACCACCACTATTCACCTGGCCCACTATTTCGCGCTTCGTGGCTACAGGGTCCTTGTAGTTGATCTGGACCCACAAGGCTCTCTTACGTCTATGTGTGGGATCAGTCCGGAAATCGAGTTTGATGGGCTGACGATCTATGATGCTATTCGCTACGATGATCCCGTGTACATGGCGGACGTCGTGCAAGCGACGTACTTCCCAGGATTGTCTATCGCGCCCTCAAGACTGATCCTTTCAGAGTTCGAGACAGAATCCGCGGTTCATTCCAATCCTGATCAGCCGTTCTTTACGCGCATAAGAAACGCACTGGCGCAAGTTGAAGGTGACTTCGATCTCGTTCTCGTGGACAGCCCTCCACAACTTGGCTTTTTGACAATTGCTGGGATGGCTGCAGCGAGCTCGCTTATCGTGCCGCTTACACCTTCCATGCTGGACGTTTCTTCGACGGCCCAGTTTCTTGAGCTTGCGGGCGCATACATGGGGGTGATTGAAGAGGCCGGCGCAACGCTGCAATATGATCATTTCAAATTTTTGGTCACCCGTGACGAACCGACGGATGTGCCTTCTCAGCAGCTCACATCGTTCATGCGCGCATTGTTTCAAGATCGCGTAATGTCAGCAACTGCTCTGAAAAGCACAGCAATCAGCGATGCGACGATGCTCAAGCAGTCGATCTATGAGGTTGTTCGTTCCGAAATGACGCGAGCGACATACGATCGTGCCAAGGGCTCTATGGATTCCGTGGGCGAAGAGGTCGAGCGAATGATCCATCAAGCATGGGGACGTTCATAATGGCTAGGAAATCACTCCAAGATATGTCTGGCATTGCGAATACCATCGCCCGGTCTGGCGCTAAGCCGGTGGGCAAAGTTGCAAAGACAAGTGCTCCGGCTCTCGGAGCGCTACAAGGATCACTTGCTGCAATCCGAGAAATTGATCCGAACCTAATCGATGACTGGGGCCCTGCGGACAGGCTCGACGAGTTTACAGCTGTAAACTCAGAAGACGACGGCGAAGGTTTCGATGCGCTCAAAAGCAGCATCCAGGACGGTGGACAGCAGGTGCCGATCCTTGTTCGAAAGGCGAAGTCCGAGGGGCGGTTTGAGGCTATCTATGGTAGACGCCGCCTAAGAGCCTGCCGGGAACTCGGCATCAAAGTACGCGCCAATGTACAAGACATAGATGACCAGACAGCTCTTCTCGCAAAGGGCTTGGAAAACGCCGCTCGCCGCAACCTATCGTTTTATGAAAAGGCGCGGTTTGCGGAGGCAGTCCTAGAGGCCGGTCACGCGACTCCGACGGTGCGGCAAGTTTTGAGTCTGTCTGCCTCGGGTCTCTCGCACTTGATGAAGGTGACCCAGAGTGTACCGGTCAAAGTTGGTGATCTTATCGGGGCCGCACCGAAATCTGGCCGGCCCAAGTGGACCGCTCTCGCCGAGCTTTTCATCGCCAAAAAACTCACTGAGAGGGCTGCCGTATCCGTTCTTCAAAAGTGCGGTAAGGAAGTGAGCTCTGATGATCGACTGGATGTGCTGCTGAAAGAAGTTTCCAAACGAGGTGCGCGACAAGGTCGTAGCTCCTCGGAGATGACGCCAGTTGAGGGTGTGACGATCAAGACAGGACGCGGGTCGATATCGATGTCGGCTAAGAAATCGGGAACCAATGCGAAGTTTGCGGAATGGCTCGACGAGAACCTGGCTGAGATTATCAAGAGATCCTACGCCGAGTTTACAGCTGTAAACCGGACGGATGAAAATTGAGGATGAGCAGAAAGGAGGAAGGCGAGCAAAGAAAAACCCCCGAAACCGGAGCTTCGAGGGCTGCTGCGCAAAGCGCAGTTCTTAGATTAGACACCTAGAATCTAGCAGTCCGCGAATCACCACACAAGAGAAAACGCTCCTGAGCGAACGGGAAATCTTTGCCGGCTGGCAAACTAATGACAAAATTCAACGATGCTCCGCATGGAGCGCCTGGGACAGTCATGCCTCAGAAGGGTGGAGGTTTGTCTAATACCAACCAACCCTCGGGGTGGCGCAAAGCGACGGCCGGACTGGCGGTTGCTGAACAGCACGCACAAGCTGGTGAAAGAGCAGCCGTGCCCAAGACACAGGCCTTTGTCGCCGTTAAACGCGTTGGTGCGCATATAGGCCTTAAGGCTGGCGACATGATGCTTCTCGACACGCTTGGGGCCTTCACACAGGCCCAGGACTGGGAGGAGGGGCAGCGTCCGATCGTCTGGGCTTCCAATTCTTATCTGATGGAGCAAACAGGCTTCTCGCTCTCGGCGCTCAAGCGCCATGCCAGACGTCTGGCCGAGATCGGCGTGATTGCCTTCAAGGACAGTCCAAATGGCAAGCGATGGGGCCACAGGGACGCTGACGGTCGTATCCTCGAGGCTTACGGATTTGATCTGTCGCCGCTGTCGGCTCGCGCCGAAGAGTTTGAGCATCTCCATGCCCAACTACAGGCTGAACGTGAACTCTGCCAGCGCCTGAAGCGCCAGATCACAGTTGCGCGCCGAATGATCCGCGCAAGGATCGAAGCGGCCCAGGGGGGTGCTCTGAGTGGCCCCTGGACACAACTCTCAAGCCTCTTTGAGGATCTTCTGCACCGCTTGCCACGCCGGAACACGGCCTCTGAGGCGCTTGAGCGGCTCCTAGGTTGGTTCAGAGAACTTCAGGAGCGTGTCGAGGCGACCTATCTCAAGGCAGTTCGAGCGGATGAAGTTGTGGAAAACATGCCCGCAACTACTGAACAAGAGCCAAAAGAGATTCAAGAAATGGACCCCAGGGAGGTCATTTCTGAACCTCATATACTAATTACAACTCAACTAAATCCTGTAACCTGTAATCGCTCAGAAACTGAGCAAGCGGCGGCCGTGGTGCCAAATGCGCCACCGGAAGAGAAGGTCGATACGGAGCTGGAAGACTGGGTGATTGAAACACGTAGGAAACGTGGTGCAGCGCTTGATTTGCCGACTGTGATGCAGGCTTGTCCTGAATTCGCGTCCTGGGCTCGCAATATGGGCGGGTATTTGAAGGATTGGGGCGATCTGCATCGGGTTGTCGGGCAGCTAAGGCCGATGATCGGCGTCTCAGAGCACGCTTGGAACCTCGCTCAGGACCGTCTCGGGCCCCAAGTCGCGACAGCAGCGCTCGTTCTCACGTTTGACAAGCATTGCGCCGGCGAAGTGGCGTCTCCGGGTGGATATCTGCGGGGTATGGTCGAGAAGGCTGGGGCAGGGGAGCTGCATCTAGAGCGTAGCTTCTATGGCCGGTTGAGCGGCCAGGCGGCGTAATGGGATGGGTAGCAGGTGTCCCGCATCTGAAGTTCCAAGTCGAGCATGCGGAGATTGCCGCCCTTATTCTCCGCGCGGTCTGCGGTGTTTGTTATTGTCTTGCGGAGATTGTGCCGTATAATCTCCGCAAAGAGTGCGTAAAATATGACCTACATTCACGAACTCCCTGATTGGCCCCAGTTTACCTGGGATAAGGCCAAACTGTCGTCCCAACTTGCTGCGGTCCGTCACCGCCAAGGCAAGCTCTTGGGGCGCATGGAGGGTCTTGGCTTCGATCTTCGCAACGAGGCGATGCTCAGGACACTGACCAGTGATGTCGTGAAAAGCAGCGAGATCGAGGGGGAAACGCTCGACAAGGATCAGGTTCGATCGTCTATCGCAAAGCGGTTAGGTCTGGAAATTGGCGGACTGATCCCGTCTGATCGCCATGTTGATGGTGTTGTCGAGATGATGCTGGACGCGACCCAAGCGTATGACCAGCCACTGGACGCGGAGCGTCTGTTTGGCTGGCATGCGGCTCTCTTTCCGACCGGGCGAAGCGGAATGACCCGGATCAGGGTGGGAAATTGGCGTGACGGTCCCATGGAGGTTGTATCAGGACCTTATGGCCGCGAACGCGTGCATTTTGAGGCGCCAGACGCCGAACGGTTAGACCCTGAAATGGCGCGCTTCCTGACCTGGTTTAATCAGTCCTCCGAGGCGGATCCCGTCATACATGCCGCCATCGCCCATCTGTGGTTTGTCACCATCCACCCCTTCGATGATGGCAACGGACGCATCGCGCGGGCGATCGCAGACATGGCCTTGGCGCGATCCGAAGGCAGCGCGCAGCGGTTCTACAGCATGTCGACGCAAATCCGACAGGAGCGGAGCGAATATTACGACATGCTCGAGAAAACGCAGAAAGGCGGGCTTGATGTCACGGCGTGGCTCGTTTGGTTCCTGGCTTGCCTGGACCGCGCATTCGATGGTGCCGAGATCATCCTTGAGGCCGTGTTCCGGAAGGCGCGGTTCTGGGAGAAGTATGGAGCGGCGAACATGAACGACCGCCAGCGGGACATGCTGAACCGCCTGCTGGATGGGTTTGAAGGAAAGCTCACGACGTCTAAATACGCGAAGATCGAAAAATGCTCACAAGACACGGCATATCGCGACATCCTCGATCTGATGGACTTGGGCGCCCTTGAGAAAGATGAAGCTGGCGGACGTAGTACCAGCTATTCCCTGACGGCGATGTAAAGAGGCTCCTCAAAGGCTAGTGGATTGATCGCGACAAACGAGTCCGAATTGGGATTCCCATTTGGTGCTGGCCGTGCGAGTCATGCTGAT
>NZ_JAYLLH010000060.1:0-7451 GCF_035818635.1 Mesobacterium hydrothermale
ATCAGCATGACTCGCACGGCCAGCACCAAATGGGAATCCCAATTCGGACTCGTTTGTCGCGATCAATCCACTAGGTGTTCGTTGATCGTCGCCAGCTTCGTCCAAGGATCGTCTTCGGCACTGTGTTCGTCGGTGTCAAAACCGTAGGGTATGTGGGTATTCTTCGCCATTAGCCTGCCGCCCCTCTGATAGGCACGACGTTTTCGGCGGGTGCATTGCCATGACAGAACGAGGCCCAATCGCCCATCATCGCGCGACGGCGCTCTACCATGTCGCTGCGTTGGTAGGCGCGTTCTACGGAACTTGCTACTACATGCGAAAGCGCCATTTCCGCCATGTCGCGGTCATAGCCCCGCTCCGCCGTCCAAACCCGGAAGGTCGAGCGCAGCCCGTGAGGCACCGCAGGACGCCCGCTGTCGGGGTCCAGCCATCCTTTCCGCCCTGCCTTCACTTCGGCTTCCTGCATCCGCCGCATGGTCGCTGACAGGGCCATATCGGACAGCATACCGCCCCGAACGGCGGGGAACACATAGGGCGAACCGGACACGCGCGGGGTCGCCTTCAACAGCGCCACGGCTTCGTCAGACAACGGAATGCGGTGGTCGCGTTCCATCTTCATACGTGCGCCCGGTATCTTCCAAATGCGTGCTTCAAGGTCGATTTCATCCCAAGTCGCGCCGCGCACTTCGCCCGACCGCGACGCGCACAGCACGGCGAATTCTAGGCACCGCGTCGCTATGCCTTGGCGCTTGCGCAATTCGGCAAACCACTTCGGGAAATCGGCTTGGGTAAGTGCGGGCTGTTTCGTGACCTTCGATACCTTGGAAGGCTTCGGCAGAAGTTCCTTGAGATTGCCCGCCCAACGCGCCGGGTTATCGCCCGTCCGGTAGCCCGACACAGTTGCCCAAGAAAGAACGCTTTCGATACGACCACGAAGGCGGGTTGCGGTGTCCGTTTTCGTTTCCCACAGTGTGCCGCCCCCTTCGTCTACCGGCTGATTGAGGACGCGAAGCACGTCTTGGTGCGTGATGTGGGCAACGTCCATGTCACCAAGCGTCGGGACGGCGTAGGTGTCCAAGCTGCTACGCCAGTCTTTGCGGTGCTTTTCGTTGCTGAATTCGCTTTCCTTGCGGGCGTGCGCCTTGGCAATGGCGTCCCTGAACAGCATCGTTTGGTTTGCTTCTTCGTACTTTGCGGTCAAGGCGCGGCGTTGTTCGGCCCGTTCTTCGATAGGGTCGCGGCCTTCGCGCACCATAACGCGTAGCCGTTCAACTTCTTCGCGGGCCTTCTTCAACGTGAGTTCGTCAATCGGCCCTAGCCCCATGCCACGGGTGTTGGGCACCAACTCGCCCCGCCGGTTCTTGCGCTTGCCAAGCGTGAACTTAAACACCCAAGACTTCGTGCCCCACTTCGACACTTGCAGGTACAATCCCTTGCCGTCCGCGTAGTGACCCGGCTTGGTCAACGCTTCGATCTGTTTCGCGTTCAAGCGCCCTTTGTCGTATGCCATGCCGCCAAAATTCCTACTCAATTTCTACTAACGAAATATCGTGGAACCATCGGGACTTTGCAAGAGTCAGCGGGAAGATTATTTCCGTTAACCCATTGACTCTAAATGTTAACGCGGGGCGTCGTCAGAACCGCCGGGAACCCAGCATGGCCGCTACCGCCGGAGCCAAAGATTTCAAGGACTTAGCGCTCGCCCGCTAAGTCCTTTTTCCTATTGAATACAAAATAAGTACAGTGGATGTGCTTCCGACTGTTCCGATCGCTACCAAGTCGCTGCCACATCACCCCACACGGCACACAACCCACGTGCAGTGAACGCAAAGCCCGGTAGCGACAATAGCGAAACCGACTGCTTAGAACGCAAAGACCGTGCAACCTGTTTGGAACTCGTCGCTGTGCCTTGCTGTCAGATCCGATCTACTTGAGGGTGCGTATCGCTCTGAAAAATCAATCAATCCGGTCCAGGTCCCCTATCAAACCGAGGGCCTGAACACTCAGGAAGCAAAGCGTCTACAAATCTGGGGGGCACCTCATCCATCCAGTTCCTCGCGCCGCTCGAGGCTGCAAGCAGACCGACCATCCGCACCGGCCCCCTTCTCGACGCTACGAACGTGCTGAAGCTCAGCGCCTTCACGCCCGGATGCGCTTGCCGTTCGCGTCAAATCGCATTTCAGCACTGTCGTGCCAATCCAGAAGGGTTGTGCGGCCCACGTGCGGCACCGGCGCCTGGGCGTCCTGGCGCACCGTGACCGGCGCACCGTCAGCGCAGTGCAGGTGCACCAGCGTCTCTGCGCCAAGCGCCTCGCAATACGCGACAGTGGCGCTCAGCTTGCCTGTGGCGGCGATGCGCGTGTGTTCGGGACGCACGCCAATGCGCAGGTCCGGTGTCCGGCCCAGCAGCGTGCCGGAGAGAAAATTCGTCGGCGGCGACCCGATGAAACCCGCGACGAATTCCGTGGCCGGATCGGCATAGACCTCCAGTGGCTTGCCGATCTGATCGGCCACACCGCCGTTCATCACGATCATACGGTCCGCCATTGTCATCGCCTCGACCTGATCGTGGGTGACATACAGCGCCGTCACGCCCAATTCGCGTTGCAACGCCTTGATCTCCAACCGCATCTGGACGCGCAGCTTGGCATCCAGGTTGGACAGTGGTTCGTCGAACAGGAAGACCGCCGGCTTGCGAACGATGGCGCGGCCCATGGCGACGCGCTGGCGCTGGCCACCGGACAATTCGCGTGGTTTGCGCTGCAAATAGGGTTCCAGTTGCAGCATCCGGGCGGCCTGCGCCACGCGCTCTTCGATTTCGGCGCGGGGCACCTTGGCGATCTTGAGCCCGTAGGCCATGTTCTCAAAGACTGACATATGCGGGTACAGCGCGTAGTTCTGGAACACCATGGCGATGTCGCGCGCCATCGGCTCCTCTTCGTTCACGCGACGGCCGTCGATCAGGATGTCGCCCGAGGAAACGGTCTCCAACCCTGCCACCATCCGCAGCAGCGTGGATTTCCCGCAGCCCGATGGCCCCACGATCACGATGAATTCGCCATCCGCGACGTCAATGGACACGCCATGGATGACATCGGTTTTGCCAAAGGATTTCTTGACGGTGTTGAGGGTAAGCGTTGCCATTGGTCTATTTCTCGCTTTCCACAAGTCCGCGGATGAACAGTTTCTGCATGCCGACCACGACGATCACCGGCGGCACCATCGCCAGGATCGACGTCGCCATGATCGTGGGCCAATGCGCAAAATCATCGCCCGAGGGGAACATCTGCTTGATGCCCATGACAATGGTGTTCATCGATGGATCGGTGGTGATGAGCAGCGGCCAGAGGTACTGGTTCCAGCCGTAGATGAATAAGATGACAAAGAGCGCGGCAATGTTTGTTCGGCTCATCGGCAGCAGGATATCAAAGAAGAACCGCATCGGTCCGGCACCATCCACCCGCGCGGCCTCGGCCAGTTCGTCCGGGACAGTCATGAAGAACTGCCGGAACAGGAAGGTTGCCGTCGCACTGGCGATCAGCGGCAGGATCAGGCCCTGATAGCTGTTCAGCATCCCGAAATTCGCAATCACCTCGTAGGTGGGCACGATCCGCACCTCGACCGGCAACATCAATGTCAGGAAGATCAGCCAGAAAAACAGCTTGCGGCCCGGGAAGCGGAAATAGACGATGGCAAAGGCCGACAGCAGGCTGATCGCGATCTTGCCCAGGGCGATGCCCATCGCCATGATCAGCGAGTTGCCCATCATCAGCGCCACCGGCGCGTTGACCCCGGCAGTCAGAGCGCGGGTGTAGTTTTCGACGAACTGGTCGCCGGGCCACAGCGGCATCGGCGGACGAATGATCTCGGTGTTGGTGACGGTCGAGGCGACGAAGGCCAGCCAGATCGGGAAGAAGATGAACGCGACGCCGACAATCAGCCCCAGATGGGTCAGCCACAGGCCCGCGCCGCGTTTTTCAACCATGCCGTTACGCTCTGCCATCAGTAATGCACCCTGCGTTCGATGTATTTGAATTGCACGACGGTCAGGATCGACACGACCACCAGCAGGATGACCGACTGCGCGGCAGAAGACCCCAGATCCTGCCCGACAAAGCCGTCGGAGTAGACCTTGTAGACCAGGATCGTGGTGGCCTGCTGCGGCCCGCCACTGGTGATGGTGTGGATCACGCCAAAGGTTTCGAAGAAGGCGTAGATGATGTTCACCACCATCAGGAAAAACGTCGTGGGCGACAGCAGCGGAAAGACGATGGTGCGGAACCGTGTCCAGAAATGTGCGCCGTCGATGGCGGCGGCCTCGATCACCGATTTCGGGATCGCCTGAAGGCCGGCCAGGAAGAACAGGAAATTGTAGCTGATCCGCCCCCAGGCGCTGGCCACCACCACCAGTCCCATCGCCTCGCCTTCGTTGAGGACGTGGTTCCAATCATAGCCCAGAACGCCAAGATACCAGGTGACCACGCCAACGCGGGTGTTGAACATGAACATCCACAGCACGCCCGCCACGGCGGGAGCGACGGCATAGGGCCAGATCAGCAACGTGCGATAGGTTCCCGATCCCTTGATCAGCCGGTCTGCCAGGATGGCGAGGTACAGCGCCACGCCCATCGACACCAACGTGACCAGGATCGAAAACACCGCCGTGGTGACAAAGGAGGCACGGTAATACCGATCAGAAAGCAGGTACTCGAAATTGCCCAGACCCACCCATTGCATCGACAGGCCGAACGGATCGGGAATGAACAGCGACTGCCAGATCGCCTGCCCCGCCGGGTAGAAAAAGAACACCGCCGTGATGATGATCTGCGGCAGGACCAGCAGCAGGGGCAACCAGATGCCTTTGAAGGTGACACGTTTTTCCATCAGCCCTTCACCTTGGCGCGACGCGGTCGCATTTTGAGGGAAAGCAGAACAGCCATGACCGTCAAGTTCTCCATTTCATCGACCGACCAGCAGCGGGACGAAGACCAGCAAAAGGAAATGGTCACAAGCATATTTCACGGCGGGCAGAAACATCTGGTGCGGATGCTCACACGGTTGAAACCGAAGGGTGAAGGGGCCCCGAAGGGCCCCTTCGACAGAGGTTAGCGGTTGGCCTGCTCGAACCGGCGCAGCAGCACGTTGCCGCGCTCCACGGCCGAATCCAGAGCGGTCTGGGCGTCCTTGTCCCCGGCCCAGACGGCCTCCAGCTCTTCGTCGATGATGCCGCGGATCTGGTCGAACGAGCCCAGGCGCAGGCCTTTGGAGTTTGACGTCGGCTCTTTCGCGGTCATCTGGATCACGGCAATATCGGTGCCGGGGTTGGCCTCGTAAAAGCCCTGGCTGCGGGTCAGTTCGCCTGCCGCGCTGGTGATCGGCAGATAGCCGGTGTCCTGGTGCCACTTGGCCTGGATTTCCGGCGAGGACAGGAAGTCCATGAAGGCCGCGACGCCCGCATATTCGGCATCCGACTGGCCTTCCATCACCCACAACGAAGCACCGCCGATGATGGTGTTCTGCGGCTCGGCCGCAACGGCTTTCCAGTAGGGCAGCGGGCGCACTTCAAAATCGAACTCGGCCTCTGCCTTGATGCCGGCATAGCCCGCCGAAGATTCGGTGAACAACGCGCATTCGCCGGCGCGGAAGTTGGCGCCGCCTTCGTTGCGGCGACCCGCATAGATAAACTTGCCGTCCTTGGCCCACTGACCCATGGCGGTGATATGCGCCACTTGCACCGGGCCGTTGAAGGCCAGTTCGGTGTCGGTGCCCTCAAACCCGTTGGCCCGGGTCGCAAACGGCACGTCGTGATAGGCCGACAGGTTTTCCAGATGAATCCAGCTTTGCCAGGCCGTGGTCATCGGGCAATCGACACCCGCCGCCTTGAGCTGATCCAGAACGGAGCTGACCTGTTCCCAAGTGGACAGATCGGTATCGGGGTCGATGCCCGCCTCCGACAGCTTGTCACGGTTCACCCACAGCACGGGCGTGGAGGAATTGAACGGCAGCGACAGCATGTTGCCGTCGGACGAGGTGTAGTAGCCCTTGACCGATCCGATGTACTTGGACTGGTCAAAGCCGTCGCCCATCACCTCGTACACGGGTTTGATCGCGCCCTTGGCGGCCATCATCGTGGCGGTGCCCACTTCGAACACCATCAGGATGTCAGGCTGCTCGCCCGCGCGGAACGCGGCGATACCGGCGTTCAACGTTTCCGAATAATTGCCCTTGTGCGTCGCCACCACCTTGTAGTCGGACTGCGAGACATTGAAGGTTTCGACCTGCTCGGCCACCAGTTCACCCAGGCGTCCGGTGAAGGCGTGCCAAAACTCGACCTCGGTCTGGGCACTGGCCGCATGGGCCGATCCCAGGACCGCCGAGACAGCAAATAGGCTGATCGTGTGTTTCATGTCGTGCTCCCTTTTGT
Organism: Mesobacterium hydrothermale; assembly: GCF_035818635.1. Classification (NCBI taxonomy): domain Bacteria; kingdom Pseudomonadati; phylum Pseudomonadota; class Alphaproteobacteria; order Rhodobacterales; family Roseobacteraceae; genus Mesobacterium; species Mesobacterium hydrothermale. The sequence continues at coordinate 6,425 of NZ_JAYLLH010000060.1, forward strand.
GGCTTGGTTCAGGCAGCTTCGCCGCCCTGCGTGGCGCTGTTAGCCGCGCGATGTGAAAAGCGAATGACAAGACATAGGTCATGGCCGCTCCACAATGATGTCGGGCAGGATTCCGGACCGCCGGATCGCGTCCTCCACATCCTCACCCGCAAAGAACCCGTAGCCTGCAACCAGCGCCGAGCAGACACCCGCAGTCTGTGCGCCCAGAATATCGGTGTGCAAACTGTCGCCCACCATGACGACACGCGCGCGGTCCACCTCGCCCAGCCGGCCAAAAGCCAGGTCAAAGATGTTGCCGAAAGGTTTGCCGTAGAACTCGGGCACGATGCCCGTACGATCCGCGAGGCGATGCGCAAAATTGCCCGGTTCGGTCGAAAACCCTGTTTCGCGCGGGGCGACGATATCAGGATTGCCAACCAGCACCGGGCGTGGCCTGCGGGCAAGGGCCTTTTCCAGCAGGGTCTGGCGCGCTTCGGTCCAGGCGGCGCTGCCGATCATCAGAAAGCCGTCGACCTGGTCATAGGCGGCCGGCCCTTCCTCGAGATAGGTCAGGTTCAACCCCTCAAGATCGCGCAGCCCGGTCCTGCGCGTCGCCATCAACCCCCAGTGCAGATCCCGCCGCCCGTGCAGACCGGCGAGCAGGGTCATGCGGCTGGTGATCACGTCCCCGGGCGCAAAGTCATAGCCGAGTCGGGTGTATTTCTCCATCAGCGCGGCATGGGGAAATCCGCCCCAGCACGCCGTACCACACTGCCAGCGCGACAGGGGTCGTGCGGTCGACCGACAGGTCTGATGTCAAATCCGTATTTTTGATCGCCCTATCAATGCCCTTTGCATGGATCGTCAATCGCGGGTCAAACTTACTTCGCGAGGCGCCAAAGACCGGCGGCAGTCTGCCAATTCCTTGCCTTACCCAAACTCGGGGCATGACGATCTGAAGTCACGCGCCGTCCTAGTGGATTGAATCCAACATTTGGAACCCTCGATTTCTTGCGGCGATGATGTCGTTGGGGTCTGCCCGCCAAAC
>NZ_JAYLLH010000061.1:0-2500 GCF_035818635.1 Mesobacterium hydrothermale
CGTCTGTAGCTGTCAGCTGGATATGAACGGGTAAAACCGCCGAGCGGTTTGCTTGGCGGTTTTGTTTTTGTATTTTTTTTGTGTTTATCGAGAGGACTGTATCTTTCTAGGTTTGGCGGTGACCTACTCTCCCACGACTTGAGTCGCAGTACCATTGGCGCGGAGGCACTTAACTTCCGGGTTCGGAATGGAGCCGGGTGTTTTGCTCTAGCTATGACCACCAAACCGAGGAAGATACAGCGGCCCGGAAGTTATCCGGGCCTTTATTCAACGAGTGTTGTTTGTGTCAAGTATGTGTTGGTGTGATGCTTTTGATTTGAGTAACGGTTGTCTGTTACTGGATCAAATCAAGCCTATCGGACCATTAGTACCGGTCAACTGAATGCATTGCTGCACTTACATCTCCGGCCTATCGACGTGGTGGTCTACCACGGTCCTCAGGGATACCTTGTTTTGAGGGGGGCTTCCCGCTTAGATGCCTTCAGCGGTTATCCTGTCCGATCATAGCTACCCTGCACTGCTGCTGGCGCAACAACAGGTCCACCAGTGGATCGTTCACCCCGGTCCTCTCGTACTAGGGGCAACTCCTCTCAAGTATCCTACACCCACGGCAGATAGGGACCGAACTGTCTCACGACGTTCTAAACCCAGCTCACGTACCTCTTTAAACGGCGAACAGCCGTACCCTTGGGACCTGCTCCAGCCCCAGGATGAGATGAGCCGACATCGAGGTGCCAAACACTGCCGTCGATATGGACTCTTGGGCAGTATCAGCCTGTTATCCCCGGCGTACCTTTTATCCGTTGAGCGATGGCCCTCCCACTTGGGACCACCGGATCACTATGGCCGTCTTTCGACTCTGCTCGACTTGTCAGTCTCGCAGTCAGGCTGGCTTCTGCCATTGCACTCAACGAGCGATTTCCGACCGCTCTGAGCCAACCTTCGCGCGCCTCCGTTACGCTTTAGGAGGCGACCGCCCCAGTCAAACTACCCGCCACGCAGGGTCCCGGATCCGGATAACGGACCGCGGTTAGACATCAAGCATTGCAAGGGTGGTATCTCAAGGGAGGCTCCACAGGAACTGGCGTCCCTGCTTCGAAGCCTACCACCTATCCTGCACATGCAAGGCCTGATGCCAGTGCGAAGCTGTAGTAAAGGTGCACGGGGTCTTTCCGTCTAACCGCGGGAAGCCTGCATCTTGACAGGCAATTCAATTTCGCTGAGTCGATGTTGGAGACAGCGGGGAAGTCGTTACGCCATTCGTGCAGGTCGGAACTTACCCGACAAGGAATTTCGCTACCTTAGGACCGTTATAGTTACGGCCGCCGTTTACCTGGGCTTCAATTCGGAGCTCTCACCCCTCCTTTTAACCTTCAGGCACCGGGCAGGCGTCAGACCCTATACGTCGTCTTGCGACTTCGCAGAGCCCTGTGTTTTTAGTAAACAGTCGCCACCCCCTGGTTTGTGCCCCCGGATCCAAGTTGCCTTGAACCCGGGCCTCCTTCTCGCGAACTTACGGAGGTATTTTGCCGAGTTCCTTCAACATCGTTCTCTCAAGCGCCTTGGTATTCTCTACCAGTCCACCTGTGTCGGTTTAGGGTACGGTCTCATGGAGAGGCTATTTCCAGGGACCCTTCAGCAGCCCAACCAATCCGATAAGGTTGAACTACAGTCGTGATCCGTCACCATCTCCTGGCCCAGGAATATTAACCTGGTTCCCATCGACTACGCCTTTCGGCCTCGCCTTAGGGGCCGGCTTACCCTGCTCAGATTAGCTTTAAGCAGGAACCCTTGGACTTTCGGCGACAGGGTCTCTCACCCTGTTTGTCGCTACTCATGTCATCATTCTCGCTAGTGATCTCTCCACCGGATGCCTTACAGCCCGGCTTCACAGAAAGGTTCACATCCTCCAAGGCCTTCCGAAGAAGACTAAAGAGGATAGAACCTATGTCACACTACGCTCCGCTACCATGCCTTACGGCATCCTCAGCTTCGGCTCATGGCTTGAGCCCCGTTACATCTTCGCCGCAGGACAACTTGTTTAGACCAGTGAGCTGTTACGCTATCTTTAAAGGATGGCTGCTTCTAAGCCAACCTCCTGGTTGTTTTGGTCGTCCCACCTGCTTTCCCACTTAGCCATGAATTGGGGGCCTTAGCTGGAGGTCAGGGTTGTTTCCCTCTCCACGACGGACGTTAGCATCCGCCGTGTGTCTGCCATCTAGTACTCCCGGGTATTCGGAGTTTGGTTAGGATCAGTAAGCCTGTGGGGCCCCATTACCCATCCAGTGCTCTACCCCCCGGGGTATTCGGATGACGCTCTACCTAAATAGATTTCGCGGAGAACCAGCTATCTCCGAGTTTGATTGGCCTTTCACCCCTAGGCACACCTCATCCCGACCTTTTTCAACAGGTGTGGGTTCGGACCTCCAGTGCGTGTTACCGCACCTTCATCCTGGACATGCCTAGATCACTCGGTTTCGGGTCTGATCCAACGAACTCA
>NZ_JAYLLH010000062.1:0-5800 GCF_035818635.1 Mesobacterium hydrothermale
CGTTTGGCGGGCAGACCCCAACGACATCATCGCCGCAAGAAATCGAGGGTTCCAAATGTTGGATTCAATCCACTAGAAGCGGGCGAAGCAATACCGTCCGATCTGGCAAGGTGGCTTGGCGGGGCAATCGCGTACGCCAACGAAGACCCCAAAGTGTTTCTGCAAAGGTTGGGCCTTGCTTCGGGACGCGGCCCAAAAGCGCGTGATCCGAACGCATGGAAGACATGGGGACGTCGCGTATGCGAACTCGAAGACAAAGGCGTAGACCCCGAAGACGCGCTTGCGCAGGTCTTGGCCGAAAGCGATGATGGCCGCGACGAAAAGCTGAAACGAACGCAACTACAGAATTTGCGGAACAAGTATCGGCAGGTATGGCAGGACGCACACATTGGCGGAAATCAAGACTAAGCTATTCCAAAAGAACTTCACCACTTCGCCGCGCCGAATCTCACCGGCAATCCTTTCGCTCTGTCAGGAAATCAATGCTGACGCGGAACCTGTCGTGGTGCCGGTCAAACCCGATACCGGGGCAATTCCTTCGGAGTGTTTCTACAACGTCACCGAACGAATAAAGCGCGATGGCGGCAGTATGGTCTATGGCTGGACGATTTGGGAATGGTCGCGCGTTTTTATCGAAGCCGAACACCATGCAGTGTGGGAAAAGGACGGCGAACTACTCGACATAACGCCCAAGGAAAACCGCGAACGAAAGATCGTGTTCTTGCCCGACCCAAACGCAGACTACGACTTTGAAGGCAACCGACGTCGCATCAACGTAAAACGAAGCCTTGGCCGGTTTGCCAGCGTAGACAAGTGGATAGCGGCGACAGACGCCTTTCAACAGGCCGTCGAAGACAACTCCGTTGGACGGCTCGCGCATTTCGATCCAATGGTGATGCAGGCCCATCAACAAGCGATGATGGACGCATGGGCCGAAGTCGTGTTGGACTTAGCCTACGAAACCAAGCCCCGTGATCGGTGCATTTGTGCCAGCGGATTGGAATTCCGCAAGTGTTGTTCGAAGCTTATCCGGATCCAAACATAGGGGCGCGGCTGTCTGCCACCAATTCAGCGCCTTTGCTGGCAGGCTCTACCGGAAAACGCTGGCATTCGTTGGGGCTATCAGAAACCCGAAGGAATGCCGACATGACCGCTCATGCCACTACACCCGAAGCCCCGTCGTATGTTCGACCGAAGGACGCGTGCCGCCAACTTGGCGGAATGGGGCTTTCGACGCTCTATGCCCACATTGACCGGGGCATGTTTCCAAAGCCCGTGGCGTTGTCACGCCGCTTCGTCGTATTTCCCCAAGAGGAAGTGACCGCAGTTATCAACGCGCGGTTGGCCGGAAAGAATGACGACGAAGTTCGCCAGCTTGTCGCGGAACTCATGGAAAAGCGCAGCGCCTAAATCTGGCGGACGTATGTTCCGCCAAGTTTGCGCATCGAACTTAAGCAAAAACAACGAACTAGCGTGACTTTTGGCGCGTTGCGTCGTGCCTACTCACGCACTACTAACAGGCGCACCGAAGAATGGCCCGAAATCCATATCAGAAACCCCCAGGACTTCTAGGCGAGTTTGCCGACTACATCTATGCAGCTTCGCCGCGTCCCGTCGCTGAAATCGCGTTGGCAGGGGCCATAGGGTTTATGGCCGGGGTATGCGGACGGGCCTACAACGTGTCCGGCACCGGACTGAACCAGTACGTGTTGTTCGTAGCCAAGACCGGCACCGGCAAGAGTGCCCCGCGCGGCGCGATCAACAGATTCATGGCGCACGCCCAAAGCGACGCATGGCATGTGGGCAATATCCCGAACGCGATGCCGAACTTGTCGGAGTACATCGGCCCCGGCGAATTTTCGTCCGGGCAAGCCCTGCTTAAGCAATTCGGACGGTCGCGTAGCTTCGTGTCCATCTTGGGCGAGTTTGGGTTGACCATGAAACGGTTGACGCATCCCCGAGCGTCGTCGTCGGAAATCATGCTTCGGAGGGTGCTACTCGACCTATACGATATGAGCGGCCAAGGTCAGTTGCTACAGCCTATGGTGTACAGCGACGCGGCGAAGAACACAGAGGCGACGGAAAGCCCCGCAATCACGATCCTTTGCGAAAGCACGCCGGAAACGATCTACGGACAGTTGGACGAAAGCCTTATCGCAGATGGTCTATTGCCGCGTTTCTTGACCGTGACCTATGCAGGACCGCGCCCCAAGCAAAGCGTGACGCACTACGCCGCCTTGCCCACAAGCGACATGATGCACAGGTTCGCCGCGCTGTTTCAGAAGGTGGCCTATCTCAACTCTCACAACGCGGTCGAACACGTTCAAGTCGCCGCAGACGCGCACGCGTTCATTGGGCCGCAAGGCGAAGTAGACACCTACGCAGACGACCAAATCAACGCACCGGGACAACTTTCCGCAGTGTCGGAACTGTGGAACCGCGCCCATCTGAAGGCGCTCAAGCTGGCGGCTCTAGTCGCCGTGGGGGAGAACCCCGAAGCACCAATGGTCACTCTTGCCAACGCGCATTGGGCGTACGGGATCGTCAAAGCGGGGATCGAAGACCTTGCCCACAGGTTTGAGGCCGGGGAAGTAGGCGACCAATCGCGGTCGGAAACCGTGCAGGTCCAGAAGGTGCGCGAAGTCTGTCTGGACTACATGACGAAGCCTTGGGCCGAAATATCCAAGTACAACGTCGGACGCCCCGAATACCATGAACGCCGCATTATCCCTTGGAGTTATCTTGCGAAGCGCCTGTCGAATGTGGCGGCATTCAAGGGTGGATATCGGCGCAAAATTGACGAAGCCATGTTGTATCTGCGGGACTGTGGCGAATTCTGCGAGATACCCAAGATGCAGATACCGAAAAAGGTCAACTCGCAAGCGCGGTATTTCATCGCCGGGGACGAACACGAAATCTTCCGAAACAACCCATTCGCCGGACTTTTCGACGAATGACCCGGCGCGGTTCTAAGCCTCTAAAGGCATTAAAAGGGTTAAGCAATTGATATAAGTAGATTTCTAAGTTCTGACGTTCTAAGGCAAGAGACACAAATGCACCCGCGCCAAGACACAGGATTTTTGCCTTTACTTAGAACCTTAGAATATTAGAAGTAGTATATATTATTGTTGTATTTCAGTTAGTTGTGCGAGTTTTCTCTTCTGATCCTACCTCAGAACTCTAAGAAAGGACGACGCCATGCAATTCACACTTGTTCCAAGCGAAGTATTCCGCAGGCAGCTATCGTAGCCTGTGGGCAAATAGAAAGGACCAACGACATGAAGAACCGCGCAATTGAAGGCGTAGGCGAAGTGCCAACTCCGAATGACGTGATCCGCGAACTATGGCGGCGTGTTCAAGAAACGAAGGACGACAAAGTTGCGTTCAAGGGTATGGAAGAAATCTTGAAGTGGCAGAAGATGCGCGACCAAGGCGGGTCAGGAAGGGCTTGAAGGGCGAACCCCAATCGCGCTTTTCGGCGCATTTGGACGCATGGCGGAAACCTTTTCCCCCAACTGTCCTTGAAAACAGGCGCATTATCGCATCGCAGTTGTTCTACTAACTTTCTACGCACAAATCGAAGCGTGCATATGGTCGAAGGCGACGATTTGGTTCTACGGTTTTCTTGCGTATTCACGCATGTTGAATTCGTTTGACCCGGTGGAAATGATCCGCGCTATCTGGCGTTAAAGCGCCCCTAGCTGGCGCGATTTTCCAGCCCGAAGCCGGTCAAATGCTCGCACCCATTGACGAAACCGACGAACCTACCTCCCCCTCGCAAAAGCGGGTCCGTGCCCCGTTGCGCAATATCCACGAAGTAAGGGCCGAATTGGTCAAGGTGTATCGTGAAGCGAGAGGGGCCAAGCTGTCCATCGAATCTGCTTCGAAGCTTTGCTTTATCCTCACTCAGATTGCGAAGATCACCGAAACGACAGATTTGGCCCAACGCATCGAAAAATTGGAGCAAGGCCAGTGACGCGGGCACTGGCAGCACGGGTGAAGCGCCTAGAGCAACGCAGCGAACCGCCGCGCCGCATTCAAAGCGCCGCCGTGTATTTCGACCCCGAAACCGACCGCATTCTGACGCCGCAGCCACTTCCCAAGAAAATCATGCTCGTGCCGCGTTGGGCGTCGGACGAAGCGTGGGCCGAAGCCGCAATCGAGCAACAAACCCGCCTTATCAATTCAGCCGCATAGAAGGACCGCAGCTATGACCCTCTACCTTGTGAATACCCCCGCCGCAGAGAAGTTCTTGACCCTTGCCAACACCAACGCCGGGCGGCGTTCCATGCTTGGCGACGCGGACAAGTTCAAGGGCATGGGTCAAGTTATCCGTGATGCCCATGACGTTCTGCAAAACGGCGTCGAACGCGCGATTGCCCTTGTCAACGACCGGACCCGAACGGACGTGGCGAAGCACGACGCCGCCAAGCGCATTGCCGAACACACGGCGAACCAATTGGCCGTCCAGCGCAACCAGCTTGCGCGGAAAGCCGAAAACTTGATGCAGGACGGGCAGGCTATTGCCGACGCGTTCTTTGAAATGCGCAGCGAACGCGGGGCAATCGACGCACAGATTATCGCATGGGTCAAAGAGCAATCCGCGAAGGACGGCGGCGTTGCCGAAATCCGCAAGACCGCGATGGAAGAACCGCAGCTTGCCGCCGTGATCTACAACGCGCCCAACTTCCTGTTGGGGATCAACGCGAACTCGCACCAGAAAATGCGGCTGGACGTCGTAGAGAAACACGCCCCCAACGCATACAAGGCGATGGACCAAGGCGTTGAAATGCAAAGCCTTCTGTCGCGCTACGACAAGGCAATCGCCGGGGTGCATTCCAGCTTCTACAACCCGACCGTCGCAGCGCAAGCCGAAACGCACGTCGCGGTAGCCTGACCATGACCCCGGCGCAGGCAGATATCGCGGCCATATCGGATTGGCTCACGGCGTCGTCGCGGATGCGTCGTACCCCGCTTGGCAAGGATCGTATCCTTGTCGGGCCGTACGCCACGCTCATGCCTGTAGACCCCGAAAGCACCGATTGGCCGGACCTGTCGGAGTTGGCCGTAAACGGGCTCGCCCTGTTGGTGCCCACTGGCCAGATGCCCGCGAAGATGCCAAAGGCCCGGATCGACATGCCGCCGCACGGGCACCCGGCGCTTGCGGAGCGGGTCAGGCACCTTCTGGCGAACAAGTTGGGCAATGAGTTACCCGATATCCTAACCGTGGCCCTCAGCGACCCCGCAGAGAGCGTCCTAGACGCGCTGGCAGGCGAGGGGCTGGCCGATATCGACCTGAGCCTTGTCGCGGTTCTGGCGTTCCCGCTGTGGGCAATCCCTTTGGCGGATCGACCGACCGTCGCGGACCTGTGCAAGCACCCGTAGCGGCAAGAGATTGCGAAGGCGCGGAATAGCCTGCGGCCTATTCCCCTTCGCATAGGCGCGACATGGACCGCGCCGGGGCCGCGTCTCACAGAGGCGCGGCCTTCCTACGGATTTACGTCGTAGTAATTGCTTTCACCGCGTGGGCAGTTTTCACGCAGTAGGTATGCGCAACGCTTAAGCGACGGGTCGTCGGTTCCGAAACTTTCTTCGGAATGGCCGCATTTGGTGCATGTAACTTCGACGCCTTCGACCGTGCCGTAGTCGCCGTCTAGATCAACGTAATCGGTTGTGGTGGAAACGTATCCCAATCGTGAACCTCAATCGCCAACCGCAGTAACCTGGCGTGCCCCCATCGGGTGGTCCGGTTAAAATGTTAGTGCATCGTAGGCCTCTGGTCTATCGGGACGATGCTTTC
>NZ_JAYLLH010000063.1:0-5021 GCF_035818635.1 Mesobacterium hydrothermale
GCATCAGCATGACTCGCACGGCCAGCACCAAATGGGAATCCCAATTCGGACTCGTTTGTCGCGATCAATCCACTAGCATCTTAAAGATCCCCCATGAATTGGAGGGATTAAGACAAATCCTTGGCGATAAATCAAAAGAAATTAGGCAGTTAGCCCCTGTTTAGGATATATTAACGAAACAATGCTGGCAGCAATCTTTGGTTTGTTTCCAAATCCGTGGAAAACAGCCCGAACGGACGCCAAAGGGCATCATGTCGGATTCTCCCCCAGCCAGCCGGCGTGCCCCTGCGGGTGCAAAGGCCGGAAATAGGCGATCATCCGCCCCTCTGGCGGGGCCCCGGCACCGGCCTGCCATGGTGCGATCCCGTGTAAAACAGCCGGATCCAGCACAATTGCGGCGCCCGGCGGCAGGTGGATTTCAACCCGTTCGCACAGTTCAAAGACCCGCCGCCGGGTCGTGGCATAGACCGCGGTCAGGTCGGCGAAGGGCCGTTGCGATTCGGTCAAAGGGAACAGGACATCGGCAAATGCCGCGCGGATCAGCGCGTGACTGCCGCGCCAGACAACCAGCGGGCTGGCCCCCGGATCGGTCGCGACCAGCGGCAGGCCAAGGATGAAGCCATGCGGTTCGCGCAACTGTCGCTGCCGGTCCGGCCCGATGGGCAACAGCCCGTCGACATGCGCCCCGTCCCGCAGCAGACGATAGCGGAACGCCGCCTTGCCTTCACCGTCGCGCGGACGCGGATAGCCCGGAAACGTGACCGAAAGCTGGGCCTTGTGCAACGCGGGCAGCGGTGCCAGCGCGGTGATCGCGGCCCCCGCCAGCGGAATGCCCGCGATACGGCCATCCGGGCCGTTAGACAGCGCATCGACACCGACGAACCAGGTGCCCTGACAGGCGATCTGATCGGCAGCGGCGCTCAGGACCGCGCACCCCTCGCGATGCGCGGCGCGGGCCCATCGCAGCGTGTCGGGATCGACGGGAAAGCAGGCAAAGCCATCGCGGGCCAACGCCTGCCGCCACCCCGTCATGCGGCCTGTGCTCCGCGCACGGCAGACAACGCGGCATCCAGAACGTCCAGACCGGCCTCGGGCCGGTGGCCCTGTTCCGACAGCACCCGACGCCATTGCCGCGCCCCGGGACGCCCGGCAAACAGCCCCAGCATGTGCCGCGTCACCTGTGCCAGCTTGCCGCCCGACGCAAGATGCGCCGCGATATAGGGTTTCATGCGTTCCGCGATATCTTCGGGCGGTGTCGGCGCGCGATCGTCGCCAAAGATGTCGCGGTCGGCTGCGGCAAGGATATCCCAGGGCTGGTGATAGGCCGCGCGCCCGACCATGACCCCATCCAGCCCGGCGTCAAGAAACCCTCGGGCCTGATCAAGCGTGGTGATGCCGCCGTTCACCGACAGTTGAAGGTGCGGGAACATCCCCCGCATCCGCTGTACGAGGTCGTAATCCAGGGGCGGGATATCGCGGTTTTCCTTCGGGCTGAGGCCTTGCAACCAAGCCTTGCGGGCGTGGATCGTGATCCGGGAACAGCCAATGGCGCCAAGCCGCGACAGGAATTCTGGCAGCACCTCTTCCGGGTCCTGATCGTCGACGCCGATCCGGCATTTCACCGTAACTTCGGTATCGACCGCATCCTGCATCGCCTTGATGCAATCGACGACGGTTTGCGGCAATTTCATCAACACCGCACCGAAGGTACCGGATTGCACCCGGTCCGACGGGCACCCGACGTTCAGGTTGATTTCGTCATAGCCCGCCGCCTGACCCAGCCTGGCCGCCGCGGCCAGTTCCGCGGGGTCCGACCCGCCCAGCTGCAATGCGACCGGGTGTTCTTCGGCGCTGTAGTCCAGCAGGTGCAGCGCGCCACCGCGCACAAGCGCGGGCGCGGTCACCATTTCTGTATAAAGAAGCGTGTGGCGTGACATCAGCCGGTGGAAATACCGGCAATGTCGGTCGGTCCAGTCCATCATAGGGGCACAGGATAATCTAGCGTGTTGATTTATTTGCATTTTTTGTGTATCTTCAAACTGTTGGCGGCGGATGCTGCTACGCTGGAATACGCCCCAATATCCCCGAATTTGCCCCTTTACGACGACTCATTGCACACATAGCGCACACGAAAATGGCCTCCATCACCAAGCTCCCCTCCGGTGCCTACCGGGTCCAGATCAGACGAAAGGGCCGCTACGCGAGCGAGACGTTCCTCCGCCGCGACGACGCCCATCGCTGGGCCCGCCAGGCGGAGACCCGGGTCGATCAGGGACTGGCGCCGAACAAGTCGTCCGTTTCCCGCCTCCAGACCTTTGGCGACCTCATTGATCTTCATATAACCGATATGTGCGAGGTAGGGAAACCGCCGCGTCGCAGCAAGGCCGCCACGCTCACGACGCTCAAGCGCGACCTCGGCAAGGAGAAGATCGGGCACCTCGACCGGCAGAAACTGATCGACTACGGCAAGATGCGCGCGGAGCAAGGTGCGGGCCCGGTCACGCTCGGGATCGACATCGGCGTGATCAAGATGATCATCACCCATGCGGCGGCTGTACACGGCCTCGACATTTCTCCCGAACCCGTTGATCTGGCACGTTTCGCGCTCAAGCGGCTCGGCCTCATCGGCAAGGGCACCGAGCGGGACCGCCGCCCCACCACGGACGAGCTGAACCGCCTCTTCCGTTGCTTCGATGACAACGAACGCCTGACCCTGCCGATGACACGGATCGTGAAGTTCGCGGTGGCCACGGCGATGCGGCTCGATGAGATCTGCCGCGTCGCATGGACCGATCTCGACGTCGACCGCCGGATGCTCATGATCCGCGATAGGAAGGACCCGCGCAACAAGACCGGGAACGACCAGCGGATCCCACTCTTCGCCGCCACGGGGTTCGATGCCTGGGCATTGGTCACCGAACAGGCCAAGGAACTCGGGCACGCAAGGGGCCGGATCTTTCCCTACAACTCGAAATCGGTCGGAACGGCCTTCCGGCGCGCCTGCGTCGAGGTCAGCGTGAAGGACCTGCATTTCCACGATCTACGCCATGAGGGCACAAGCCGCCTGTTCGAAGCCGGCTTCGCGATCGAACAGGTCTCGTTAGTAACCGGCCACAAGGATTGGAAGATGCTGCGCCGCTACACCCATATCCGGCCGGAAACACTTCATCGCCTTCACGACGCGCGCCGCCCCTCCCCGTCCGACAATCTCGCGGCGGAGTGACGAGAGAGTGAGAGGCGTGCCGCCAGATCCCGTGACGGGTTTGGAGGTCGAGAGAGAGGCTTTCGGCCGCCCGTCGCGGAGGTTTTCCCATGAATACCGAAATCATCGATGCCGGACGTGACACCAGCGGCGGCTACAGGGTGGATGTGTCGCGCGGCACGAATGTGGACCGTGTGTCGTCGGAGTGGTTCTCGCGGCCTGATGACGAGCGGTATCTGTCGCTCGACGATCTCTTTGCCTCGGTCAAAGGCCGGGCGGAGCGGAGCCGGACGCGCACGGTGGAGAGTGCAGCGATCCGGGTCGAGGCGCATCGCGACAACCCGGAGAAGCTGGGCCTCGTCCTACCGGGCACGGATGAGCCAGTTGCGCCGACGCATTGGAGCTTCGGCCAGCTCTCGAGCCTCGTCGGTGCGCCCGCGGCCTATCTGCGGCAACTGCCCGCGCCGTTGGCCGGGATCAACTTGCAATACGGGCTGACGAACCATCGGGCCGAGCAGATCAAGACCATGGAGGTCGAGGATGGCCGCGCGGAACTGCGTGCCGTGACAGGCCCCGACTATGGCCGCATCTACGACCATGAACTGGTCTCCGCCGTGCAACGCATCGCGGGCAACGGCACCGGCGACACGCGCTGGAAGGTGCCGGGTGTGCTGGACTGGTCGACGGGCATCTACAATCCGCGGGTGGACGTCACGAAGGAGACGACGACGCTCTACGCCTCCGACCGCGACGTCTTCCTGTTCCTCGTCGATGACCTCAACCCCATTGAGGCGGGGCTGCTGCCCGATGGCTCGCCCGACCTTTATTTCCGTGGGTTCTACTGCTGGAATTCCGAAGTGGGCGCCAAGACGCTCGGCATCGCCAGCTTCTACCTGCGCGCCGTCTGCCAGAACCGCAACCTCTGGGGCGTCGAGGATTTCCAGGAGATCACGATCCGGCACTCGAAATACGCCGCCTCCCGCTTCGCGCATGAGGCCGCGCCTGCGCTAAGCCGCTTCGCCGAGTCCTCGCCCGCGCCATTTATCGACGGCATCCGCGCGGCGCGGGAGAAGATTGTCGCACGGTCGGACGAGGACCGTCAGGATTTCCTGCGCAAGCGCGGATTCTCGAAGGCGGAGACGGGGCGGATCGTCGAGACGGTTCTGGCCGAGGAAGGCCGCCCGCCCGAAAGCGTCTACGACTTCGTGCAGGGGATCACGGCGGTAGCCCGGTCCAAGCCGCAGCAGGATGCGCGGCTGGTGATGGAGGGGAAAGCGAAGGTGTTGTTGGAAAGGGCGCTTTAATCCTCGATATTGGGTGGCGGGCACAAGTGCACCGCCACCTTGGGGCCACAAGGAAAACAAGTCTGGTCCGCGAAGCTTGTACCATCTAATTGTCGTAATGCTGGACAAGGAGCAATCAGAAGCCATGTATATTTCGATCACCTTCCCCGTTGCGGACTTTCGCAACTTGCATCGAGAAAATGCTGGAAGGCTTGACCGGCCTGCTTGGGGGAGGACCGATCCTCAGGCGCAATTCGCCCGTGGCTTTGGAGCTATACATACGCGGACAAAGTCTGGAAATGGATTTTCTGGAGAGAATTACTATGCCGATTGCGACAACCTAATTCGTTATCCGGAGCAAATATTCGTATCACCTTTTGCTGATTTCAATCGCCCAATTCTTGCTTACCCATTCTATCGCCGGTTCTTTTTCGATGGTCAGATGGCTGGCAGATTTGAACTAGTGGATTGAATCCAACATTTGGAACCCTCGATTTCTTGCGGCGATGATGTCGTTGGGGTCTGCCCGCCAAACG
>NZ_JAYLLH010000064.1:0-4736 GCF_035818635.1 Mesobacterium hydrothermale
ATCAGCATGACTCGCACGGCCAGCACCAAATGGGAATCCCAATTCGGACTCGTTTGTCGCGATCAATCCACTAGCGTTCCGTCAGCGCCTGTCCAGACCGCGCGGACCATATCCGTTGAACCCGGTGGCCAGCGCATGGCTGTATGCCCCCATTCCGGACACGGTCAGCGTGTCCCCCTCGGCCAGGTCGGCGGGCAGGGGCAGGGCGAAGGGCAGGGTGTCCAGGCTGTCGCAGGTCGGACCGAAGACGGTAAACGGTGTCGCAGGCGCAGTGCGGGGGTGCCCCTGGGCATCGCTGACCCGCAACCGCGCATGGCCCGGCAGGTCGCGCCATTCCGCCAGCGCGCCATACAGCCCGTCGTCCAGGAACACCTGATCGCCATGGCGCGCCCGGATGTGCAATTCCAGGGTGCAGCAATCGGCCACCATCGCGCGGCCCGGCTCGCACACCAGCGCGGGCGGGGTGTCAAAGGCAGAGCGGGTTTCCGCGCCAATCGCGTCGAAGATCGCCTCGAGCACCGGGGCATCGCCCTGCCGGTGCGCCGGGAACCCACCGCCGACGTTCAGCCGTTCCAGCGTGACGCCCGCGTTGCGCGCGATGTCGGCACAGGCGCGGATGTAGTGCCGCCAGGTGTTCGGATCGGTGCATTGCGTGCCGGGGTGAAAGGTCATCGCCGGGCGGAAACCCAACCGGGCCACCTCTGCCAGAAGGGCCTGCGCCTGTTCCGGCGTGGCGCCGAATTTCGCCCCGAAGTCATAGGCCGCGCCCTTGGCCGGCAATTTCAGCCGCACCGCGATTTCGCTGTCCTTCGGCAGATGCGCCAGCTTCGCCAGTTCCCCGGGCCGGTCGACCGACCAGGACGCGATCCCCAGTGCCTCTGCCGCCGCGATCTCTGCGCGGCCGCGCACGGGGTTGTTGTAATGCAGCACCGCGCCGGGCACCTCTGCCCGCACCAGCCATGCCTCGGCGGGCGAGGCGACATCGAACGCCGTCACCCCGGCCTCGGCCAGACCGGTCAGGACCTGCGGCACCGGGTTGGCCTTGACCGCATAGGTCACCAGTCCCGGAAACCCCGCGATGAACCGCGCGGCGGTGGCCTGCAAGACCTCAGGGTGGAAATGGAACACCGCGCCGGGGCATGGAGTCAGCCCGGCAAGGCCGCTTGCATCGTTCATCTGCTCTCTCCTGTTCGCTCGGATCAGGATGCGGGCGAATCCGGTGCAAATCATCTGACAAAGCGCACGTCTTGACTCATCTTCTTTACTATCTGACGATCTTCCCATGCAAATCGACGAAACAGACCGCAAACTGATCGCCCTGCTGGCCGAAAACGCCCGCGCCCCGGTCGCCGTGCTGGCGCGTGACCTGGGGCTTGCCCGCACCACGGTGCAGGCCCGGATCGACCGTTTGCTGGCCACGGGGGCCATCGCCGGGTTCACGCTGCGCCCGGGTGCCGGGCTGCGCCCCGCCATCCGCGCCACCGCGCTGGTGTCGATCGAGCCGCGCTCGGGTCCCGCCGTCCTGGCCCGGCTGCGCGGATTGCCCGCGGTCGAGGTGGTGCACACCACCTCAGGCCGGTTTGATCTGCTGGTGCAGCTTTCCGCTGCCACGACCGAGGAACTGGACGACACGCTTGACCGGATCGGAGAGGCGCGCGGTGTGCGCGCCTCGGAAAGCCTCATCCACCTCAGTACGCGAATCGATCGCAGCGGCTGATTGCCTGTGCGCGGCCAATCGGTTAGCGATGGATGAACGCATCCAGAGAAGGGCGCCGCCATGATCCCCGTTCCCGGTTTCGAAGACCAGCGCGTTGCCATCCTTGGCCTTGGCCGGTCCGGCCTGTCCGCCGCCCGCGCCCTGCGCGAAGGCGGGGCGATCCCTGTCTGCTGGGACGACAACCCCGCCGCCCGCGACAAGGCCGAGGCAGAGGGCTTTGCGGTTGCCGACCTGTCGAAACCCCATGCGCTGGACGGGATGGCAACGCTGGTCGTGTCGCCGGGCATCCCGCACCTGTTTCCCGCGCCGAACCCGGTGGTGGCCCATGCCTGGGCCGCGGGTGTGCCGGTGGACAACGACATCGGCCTGTTCTTCCGGGCGCTGGCCAATTCCGGCTGGGAAGAGTTCGACATGCTGCCCCGCGTGGTCGCGGTGACCGGGTCAAACGGCAAATCCACCACCTCGGCGCTGTTGCACCACATCCTGAAATCCTCGGGCCGCGAATCCCAGCTGGCGGGCAACATCGGGCGCGGCGTGCTGGACATCGACCCGCCGGGCGACGGCGGCGTGGTGGTGCTGGAACTCTCCAGCTATCAGACCGACCTTGCCCGCGCGCTTACCCCCGATGTGGCGGTCTTCACCAATCTTTCGCCCGATCACCTCGACCGGCACGGCGGCTATGGCGGCTATTTCGCCGCCAAGCGCCGCCTTTTTGCCGAGGGCGGGCCAGACCGCGCCGTGATCGGCGTGGACGAAGACCCGGGCTGCTTCCTGGCCAACCAGCTGTCCGAAGGCCCCACCGATGACCGCGTGATCCGCATCTCGTCGGGCCAGAAACCGCACGGCCCGGGGTGGCAGGTGGTGGCCCGCAAGGGATTCCTGACCGAATGGCGCAAGGGCCGGCAACTCGCCGCCATCGACCTGCGCCCGGTGCGCGGCTTGCCCGGTGCCCACAATCACCAGAACGCCTGCGCCGCCTATGCCGCCGCCCGCGCCCTGACAGTGGCTCCACGCCAGATCGAGACCGCCTTTCACAGCTTCCAGGGCCTGCCCCATCGCAGCGAACGCGTCGCCGAATCCGGCGGCGTGTCTTACGTCAACGACAGCAAGGCCACCAATGTCGACAGCGCCGCCAAGGCCCTGCTGGCCTTCAGGAATATCCGCTGGATCTGCGGCGGCCTGCAGAAAGAGGGGGGCCTGGAAGGGCTCCGGGATGGCCTTGCCAATGTCACCAAGGCCTATGTCATCGGCCGCGACGCGGCGGGCTTTGCCCTGCAACTGCCCGACACCGAAACCGAGGTCTGCACCGACATGGCAACCGCCGTTTCCCGCGCCATGGCCGAGGCTCGGCCGGGCGACACCGTTCTGCTGGCTCCCGCCGCCGCCAGTTTCGACCAGTACGACAATTTCGAACAGCGCGGCATCGATTTCGCCACCCGCGTCCGCGCTGCCCTGGGACAAAGCTGACCCTGCAAGTCTTTGGTTTTCCAAATACCTCGGGGGTGAATTGGCCGCAGGCCAAGAGGGGGCAGCGCCCCCGATTTTTCTTCGAAAAATCAAGCACTGCCCGTGGCGTCAGCCCCGGGCACAGCCTGCGCGGGTCGCAAGGCCCGCACCGCTTACCGGACGTCCCGCGCCGCCTGTCCCGCCGCCACGCCCGACGACCAGGCCCATTGGAAATTGTACCCGCCAAGCCAGCCGGTCACGTCCAGGCACTCGCCGATAAAAAACAATCCGGGCAAGGACTTGGACATCATCGTTCGGCTATCGACCCCGTCGGTCGATACCCCGCCGAGCGTCACTTCAGCGGTGCGGTAGCCTTCGGTTCCTTGGGGCAACACCCGCCAGGACTGCAACGCCGCCGCCAGGGCGTCGATCCGGCTGTTCGACAGATCGCCGCAATTGCCGGTCAGGTCGATCTCTCCTGCCAGGAAAGTCACAAGCTTTTCCGGCAACATCGTGGCCAATCCGGTGGTCAGGTTGCGCTTGCCGGTCTGTTGCCGTGCCGCCTTCAAGGCCGACACCACATCGCTCCCCGGCAGCAGGTTCAGCGCCACGTCCTGCCCCTCGCGCCAATAGCTCGACAGTTGCAGGATGGCCGGGCCAGACAGGCCGCGGTGGGTAAAAAGCAATGCCTCTTCAAAGGCTTGCCCGCCAGTTTCGCCGCGCACGGGCAGGGACAGGCCGGACAGGGGCGAGAACCGGCCATCGGGGAAGGTGAAGGGGACAAGGCCGGCGCGGGTTTCTGTCACCGGATGTCCGAACTGCGCGGCAATGTCATAGGCAAGGCCGGTGGCGCCCATCTTGGGGATGGATTTTCCGCCCGTCGCGACGATCAGAGCCTTGGTCGTCACATCAAGGTTTTTCCCGTCTTTTTCGATGGTTACCCGAAAATGACTGCCATCGTGGGACAGCTCTATCAGCCGGGTCCGGGTCCAGATCGTCGCCGCGGATGCCTCGGCCAGAAGCATCTGGATGATGTCCTTGGCAGAGGTGTCGCAAAACAGTTGGCCCAGCGTTTTCTCATGCCAGGGGATGCGGTGCTTCTGCACCAGATCAAGGAAATCCCACTGGCTGAACCGTTTCAGCGCGGACTTTGAGAAGTGTTTGTTTTTGCTTATGAAATTATCCGGCCCGCACTGCATGTTGGTAAAGTTGCAGCGCCCGCCGCCAGAGATGCGGATCTTTTCGCCCACCGCTTTCGCGTGGTCGATGACCAGTGTCGACGGTCCCGCATGGGCCGCCGCCATCAGGCCGGCCGCGCCGGCGCCAAGGATAAGGGTCTGGACGTGCATGGCCCGTTCATGGCGGGGATTTTGACGATGCACAAGCCATGCACAGTCGATGCACATTCGATGCATACGCGATACGGGCCAGGCAGAGGCCGCGCGGGCCATGGCGGAACCGGTGTTGGCAAGACTGATTGCCCTTGGCCGGTCAGCGCCCTAGTGGATTGAATCCAACATTTGGAACCCTCGATTTCTTGCGGCGATGATGTCGTTGGGGTCTGCCCGCCAAA
>NZ_JAYLLH010000065.1:0-3719 GCF_035818635.1 Mesobacterium hydrothermale
TTCCCAGCCATCGCTGATCCTCCAATTGCGGGACAAATCTATCCCAGTTGGTGGACCACTTTCAGGGGGCTATTCCATATCAGGAACTGGAGAATGTTAAGCGGAAATTTTTAGGTCTATATGCTCTTCGCAGATTTCTACATAGTCCTGATGGAGCGAAACCAGGCTTCTCGCAATGTCGGGCCTGTTAAACGAAAGGTACGCTTCTGCTGTGTCGTGGTTCGTTTCGAAACGAAAAGCACGATCGCCTGCTACCGCAAAGTGAGATAGTTCAGCGTCATTTCTGCCAGTCGGCAACACATAAACATGTCCATTCCTGTGGCTTGAGATTGCTTTCGCGAACTTGTTTTCATGTATCTCTGCCTCTGATGATGAAGTGACTACGAGATGTATCTCGCAACCCTTGTCCATTATTTGGATCACCTGTGCGGTCAGTTGTTCACTGTAGCATTTGACGTTTACTTTCCCGGAGCTGATGCGCAAGCTAACTCTCCGCTCTCCCGCGTATCCGATGAGTTCGCTCATGACGTGCGTTGCGTGAGCTATGGACCTGTTCGAAAGAATGCTTGTCGAGTTTGCGGCGCGTGCATCTGTTACAGCCCGCTCGTACGTCTTGTCTAGGTCCACGCTAGTCTTCCCTAACCTTAGGCTCATCTTCTCACTCGCCGGTGCAGCTTTGTCGTAGTTGCGACCTATCTCGCAAGGCGGGCAATTTTTAGACGAGATTGTGCACTTTGTTGTTACTCTTTCCAAGAATATTTATGTTTTTCTAAACAAATGGTTGAGGCAGTAGGGCTGGCTTTTCCTTTTTGGTGAGTTGGTTTTTCCCCTCATGTTTGCGTTAGGTCTGATTGTTCGGAGAAGCGATTGTTGAGATAGGAGGGAGACAGGACGCTCGACCTAAGGCGCATGGAAAGTTTGTCCATTCAACTCAATATCTGTATGGTTTGAGCATACCCCTCAATACAACTGGTGTGACCCGCCGTTCAGTGTCCGGTTGGCGTCGCCCCATTGCACGTCGGCCTCGCGGGCGATGTCCTCGACGATCTTCGGGCGGACGACGAAATCGCAGGTGTCGGGGCCTTCGATGATCTTGGCCAGCCGGAAATGCATGTAGGTGCGCAGCACCGTGTTCATCCGCGCCTGGTAGCCCGGCCCGATGGATTTGAAGAACTTCACCACGTCGGCGTCGAAGGCCACGGTGCAGCGCGTCCGTTTCGTGTCGCGCTTGTGCCGGGTGTGCCAGATGTGATGCCAGCCGTGGGGGATGCCCTTGCGGTCGATGGCCAGTTGCAGGATGTCGCGTTCCATCATCTCGATGGCGTCCATGCCGTACATGACATGCTCGCGTTCCTTGCGCGTCATCTCGGATACGGTGCGGGTCTTGGGGGGCAGTTCGAACATCCTTGGCTCCTGTTTCGGGGTCTGAACAGGGGGCAGGATGACGGGGCAGGGGTTAACGCCGTGCTGCACCGGCGTGCGCATGGAATGTGCAGGGTTTGTGCATGGGTTGTGCGCCCTCAAATCCCATTGACCAAATGCGGATTCCCCATCATATCGCTGCCTATGACAGACCTCGCTCACATCCGTAATTTTTCCATTGTTGCCCATATCGACCACGGGAAATCCACCCTGGCCGACCGGCTGATTCAGTCCACCAACACGGTGGCTGACCGTGACATGAAGGCCCAGATGCTCGACGCGATGGACATCGAGCGCGAGCGCGGCATCACCATCAAGGCGAACTCGGTCCGGATCGACTATGTTGCTGAAAACGGTGAGAAATATGTGCTGAACCTGATCGACACGCCGGGCCACGTGGACTTCGCCTACGAAGTGTCACGGTCGATGCAGGCGGTCGAAGGCTCGCTTCTGGTGGTCGATGCCAGCCAGGGCGTCGAGGCGCAGACGCTGGCCAACGTGTACCAGGCGATCGACGCCGATCATGAAATCGTGCCGGTCCTGAACAAGATCGACCTGCCCGCCGCCGACCCCGAGCGGGTCAAGGAAAACATCGAGGATGTCATCGGAATCGACGCCCAGGACGCGATTCCCATCTCTGCAAAAAGCGGCCTGGGCATCCCCGATGTGCTGGAGGCGATCGTACATCGCCTGCCGGCCCCCAAGGGGGACCGCGATGCGCCGCTCAAGGCGATGCTGGTGGACAGCTGGTACGATCCCTATCTGGGTGTTGTCGTCCTGATCCGTGTGATCGACGGCGTGATCAAGAAGGGCGACCAGATCAAGATGATGCGCACCGGCGCGTCCTACAAGATCGACAAGCTGGCGGTGCTGAAGCCGCAGATGGTCGATTTCCCGGAGCTTGGCCCGGGCGAGATCGGCGTGTTCACCGCGCAGATCAAGCAGGTGCGCGACACCAAGGTCGGCGACACCATCACCCACGACAAAAAGCCCTGCGCACAGGCGCTGCCGGGCTTCAAGCCGTCGATCCCGGTGGTGTTCTGCGGGCTGTTCCCGGTCGATGCCAACGACTTCGAAGACCTGCGGGACGCGATCGAAAAGCTGCAGCTGAACGATGCAAGTTTCAGTTCGGAAATGGAGACCTCGGCGGCGCTGGGCTTTGGCTTCCGCTGTGGCTTCCTCGGGCTGCTGCACCTTGAGGTGATCCGCGACCGGCTGGAACGCGAATACGATCTGGACCTGATCACCACCGCGCCGTCGGTGGTCTATCACCTGCACATGAAAAGCGGCGAGATGCAGGAACTGCACAACCCTGCCGACATGCCCGACCTGACCTATGTCGATCACGTCGAGGAGCCGCGGATCAAGGCAACGATCCTGGTGCCAGACGAATACCTGGGCGACGTGTTGAAGCTGTGCCAGGACCGCCGGGGCATCCAGTTGGACCTGACCTATGCCGGCAGCCGTGCGATGGTGGTCTATGACCTGCCGCTGAACGAAGTTGTGTTCGACTTCTACGACCGGCTGAAATCGGTGACAAAGGGCTACGCGTCCTTCGACTACCAGATGATCGGCTATCGCGAAGACAACCTTGTGAAGATGCAGATCCTGGTGAACGACGAACCGGTCGATGCACTTTCGATGATGGTGCACCGCGACCGCGCCGAACTTCGGGGCCGGGCAATGTGCGAAAAGCTCAAGGACCTGATCCCGCGCCACATGTTCAAGATCCCGATCCAGGCGGCCATCGGTGGCAAGGTGATCGCCCGCGAAACCCTGTCAGCCTTGCGCAAGGACGTGACCGCCAAGTGTTACGGCGGCGACGCGACCCGCAAGAAGAAGCTGCTGGAAAAGCAGAAGGCCGGGAAAAAGAAGATGCGCCAGTTCGGCAAGGTCGAGATCCCGCAAGAGGCGTTCATCTCGGCGCTCAAGATGGACAGTTGACCGGCTGGCGGTCGCAGCCGGGGGTGGTCTGGGCGCTGGCCCTGATCCTGCCGCTGCCGACCGCCGCGCTGACCGATCTTGGAATGCTGTTGTCTGGCCAACGCTGGCTGGATGTCGAAGCCTTGTTCCTGCGCCCCTTGCTGCTGTTGCCGGGGGCGCTGTCGTTCTTGGTGCTGTGCAAACCGGGGATCGAACGTGCGGCACATATCGCGGGGTATGTCCTGATCGGGCTGTTCCTGCTGCCGATCTATACCGGGATTTTGACTAAAATTTATGCGCTAGTGGATTGATCGCGACAAACGAGTCCGAATTGGGATTCCCATTTGGTGCTGGCCGTGCGAGTCATGCTGATG
>NZ_JAYLLH010000066.1:0-3217 GCF_035818635.1 Mesobacterium hydrothermale
GAAAGCATCGTCCCGATAGACCAGAGGCCTACGATGCACTAACATTTTAACCGGACCACCCGATGGGGGCACGCCAAAGCGCGCCCATGTTTCTGGGCCTTCATGCTGCATGACATGGCGTGACAACGCGCGATGTGTTGCCCAAGCCAGTTCTTCACCCTCGGTGCCATAGCGGGCTTTCAACTCGGCTAGGGTGCCAACCAATTCCCCCAACAATTGTTCTTCCGGGGCCGGAGATGCCCCCGGTGGCGGTTTGTCAAAATTCGGCATCTTCAAAATTCCTTTCTCAAATCATGGAGTGAAAAATGTCTGACGAGAACGATACCAAATTCCAGCGTGAGCAATCAAATTTGACCGCGCGCGGGTTGGACGCCCAATCGAAAATTCACGAGCGTTTCAATCTTGAAACCGAACGTGGACAACGGATCGCTGAGGCATCGCCGGAAGCACAGAAAATGATCCAAGATCAGATCACGCTTGAAGATCGCCAAATGGAAAATGAACAGCGGTCCCAAGCGCGCAGTCATGAGTTTCGTGTTCTCAAGGAGCGTGACAAACTCACACGCGAGTTCTTTGACAGCCCTCAGCCCATTCCGAGTGACCCTGCCGCAAAGCAGGTCATTCACCAAAACATCTGTGAACAAGCAGATCGTCGGGTGAATGAGCGCGAAACTTATTACCGTGATCAGATTTCGAAGCAAACGGATCGCAATGTCGATGAAATTCTAAAAATGGATTTCGAGCGGCAACAAGGTCATCAGCACGATCCCGATCAAGATTGGGAGCGTGAGTGATGTCCCAAAAAAATGACAGCATGATCAGCGCCGCCATCCCGGCGCTGATCTCATACGGCGTCTATGCCAATCTGAGGGGCAGTTCGGCTGATCCGACTTGGCTGTATTTGTCCGGGGGCTGTGCTGCGTTTTTTGGCACGGTCGCTG
Source organism: Mesobacterium hydrothermale (assembly GCF_035818635.1). Lineage (NCBI taxonomy): Bacteria > Pseudomonadati > Pseudomonadota > Alphaproteobacteria > Rhodobacterales > Roseobacteraceae > Mesobacterium > Mesobacterium hydrothermale. The sequence goes on from NZ_JAYLLH010000066.1 coordinate 942, forward strand.
CGATCCGCTTTGCTCGCGATTGGGGCATCTGGTTTGCGGCCAAGCAGTTGGCGAAGCCCATTGGAATTTATGGCGCGACACGTGGGCTCAACGAACATGATCCACGCGAGTTTGGCTTGAAGACAACGAACACAAACGGCGATGGCCTGTTCTTGGGAATGAAGTCTGATGACGTCAAGCCAATGCCCCTGTTCTATGATGGGGACTCTCATGGTTTGATCGTTGCCGGGACGGGCGGCGGCAAAACGTCATCCCTATCAAAACCGATGCGCTTGAGTCTTGGCGCACATCGCAATGCGATCATCACCGCCAAGGGTGAAGACATGGCCGTGTCTCTCCATCGGTTTTTGACCAAAGAGCTTCGCCAAGAGGTCGTCTGTATCGATCCTTATCGGTTGATGAAACGCCACGGGATCAAAAGCGATGACTACAACCCCTGTGACGTGTTGGTTGCTCTGGTGGGCGAAAGCTCGCCAGAGATTTTTGAGAAGGCACACGAGATTGCACTGGTGCTCCTGCCGGAACATTCGCCCGGTGGGGGTGAGAACAAAATCTTCCGTGACATGGGGCGCGGCTTCATCGCATTCGGTCTGATTTTTCTGGCCATTGAACAAGCCAGCACTGGAGAACTGTGCTGCAACCTTGCCTATCTCAATCGTCTGCTCAATGAGGGAACGGACGAACTGGCAATGTTCTTTGGTCGTATGGCAGCCTGCCCGGACTATGATGGCGCTGTGGCGCGGGCTGGCCGCCGGATGCTGAGCAAGTTCAAGAAATCCGCCAAATCGGCGGAGAACTTCATCACAGAACCGCAGGCGGCACTCCAAATTTTCGAGCCCGTGACCCATATCGGAAAAAGCGTGGAATACACGACCTTCAATCCAGCCGATTTGAAGACACCGGGCAAGAAGATCACGATCTTCATCATCCTGCCACCGGAAAAGTCTCAGCTCACATCGACCTACATTGGGCTTTGTCTCAACATGCTGCTGGTGGGCTGTATTGAGGCCAACCGTTTTGAGCCCCGCGTGACCGTGTTGGCTGACGAGTTCGAAAACATTGCACCGGGACCGCTGCCCATTGTCGAGCGGGTGCTCAAGATCGGACGTACACGCGGCGTCCAGCTTTGGGCATTTGCACAAGCCATGCAAGGCGGTCTCGAGGCCAAGTACGGCGATTTGGCACAGATGTTTTTCAGCCAAACCGCTGTTCAGCTTTTGTGGGATATTCGCAATGTCGATGAAGCAGAGAAATATTCCAAACGCGCAGGCAAGGTGAGCTTTATCAAGCCGCATTTCGGGCCTGCTCAAGACCTCTATGATCAGCGCCCACAAGAAGAGCCCATCGATTACATTCGGATTGATGAGTTGACTCAGATGCCCAAGTTCAAGTCGATTTTGTTTTTCGAGCAAAACCCACCAATGATGCTTGATCTGGTTCATTACAATCAATGCGCCGAGTGGTCAGAACTGGTGGACTCGGTTCCCGGCGCGCCTGCGGAACCAGAGTTCGCGCGCCAGTTCAGCGTTACACCGCGCGAACCCAAGTCATCGCGGCTGAGATCAGCGGCAAGGCGGTTCGGGCAAAAACTTCGCTCAGAATAATACGCAATCGGCACGGTGCGACCGGGCCGATTACCACCTTATTTTCCCTTTCATCTCAGAAAACCGGAGGCAGCCATGCCAAAGCTAACCCGTGGGCAAAAGCTCGTGCAGATATATTTCAGCGTCGTGTCCAACCCGCTTTGGCCGCTGCTAAAGCTGGGAGTCATTTTGGCGATACCGATTGTGGCAATGCTGATCTACGGCCAGCCCGGATTGCGCATTCAGTATTGGTATCGCGGCAGCTATGCCGATCCGTTCTACACCAAGTGCAAATACCTGACGCTCTTTGACGGCTGGCAAATGCATTTCCCGGCGATCTCCGGCGGCGCGGGCTGCCCGATCATCGAGTTCTTTCCCTTTCAACTCACTCAAATTTTTGGAGGTTAATCATGCTGTCTACACAGACCAAAACCGTAATTTTCATCAGTGCCATCGTTTCGGGGCTTCTCAACTATGCGGGGCTCTCGCTCGGCATTCCATCGGATGACTGGTGGATGCTCACCCTTTGTGCCCTGACGGGGCTGGTAGTCACTTTGATCATTTCGGCCTTTTGGAACCACGCGTTCGCCGTCGTGCCGGATTTGACCACGGGGGCCATGGAATAGCCCCCTGAAAGTGGTCCACCAACTGGGATAGATTTGTCCCGCAATTGGAGGATCAGCGATGGCTGGG
>NZ_JAYLLH010000067.1:0-2894 GCF_035818635.1 Mesobacterium hydrothermale
GCGCCGGGCGAGCGTCGATTGGCATGTGGACGAGACCTATATCCGCGTCGGCGGCAAGTGGCGCTACCTCTGGCGCGCCATAGATGCAAACGGCCAGATGATCGATTTCCGCCTCACTGCGCGACGGGACGCGAAGGCGGCCAAAGCCTTTCTCAACAAGGCGATCGAGCGTGTCCGTCTGCACCGGCCTGTCACAATCTGCACTGACAAGGCGCAGGCCTACAGGCGCGTCATCCGCGAGATCAACCACCGCTATGATCCGCATTTTGACAGCATCCGGCACATCGATCGAAAATGGCGTAACAACCGGATCGAAAGCGACCATGCGGCAATGAAGCGGCTGCTGGGGTATCGCCAAAGTTTCCGGTCACTCCGATCGGCCAAGGCGACCCTCAGCGGTCTCGAGACAATCCGGACCATCAAACGCGGCCACATCCACGACAAACAACCAGGTGTCCTTGGCGAGATCGCGTTTATCGGTGGCCTCTTCACCGCCACCACATGACATCTGGAGACGAAAGAGCTTACGACTCAACTCATCCGATTAACGCAACAGTCCCCGGCGCGGTTGTTCAGCCCTTTGTGTTGGCGATGTTCGATCCCGGGGGCTATATCTGCCTTCGCGGCACCGTAAGACCGCAACTTGTCGGTGATGAGCACGCGCGGTTGGCCCCAGGCTTTGAACAGTTTTCGGAAAAAGCGCATCGCGGCCGCCTTGTTCCGGCGGGACTGGACCAGGATGTCCAGAACGTCACCGTTGGAATCGACAGCCCGCCAAAGCCAATGTTTGCGGCCCTTGATCGGCACCACGACCTCGTCGAGATGCCATTTGTCGGCCGGGCGCGGCCGATCCCGTCGGACCTTCGTGGCGAACTGGATGCCAAAGCGTGCCACCCAGTCCCGGATCGTCTCATGGGAAACCGCTATGCCCCGTGAAGCCAGGAGATCTTCTACGTCGCGCAGGCTGAGGGCAAACCGGTGATACGCCCAAACCGCATAGCCGATCACCGAGCGCGGAAAACGAAACCCCTTTAGACGGGAAAGATCAGACAAATTCAACATGGAACGGCGCTACACCGCTATCTGACCGTGAACAACCTGACAATGCCTTGGGAACAGGTGCCGCCTCGTCCACGCGAGACGCTTGCTTCATTGTCCTTCGGTTTCAGCAGGCGACTTGGAACCACGACAATTCCACCGAGGGCGATCCATCGTTTTCTCAAAGATGGAAAGTACCGATGGAGCTTCGAAACGGGCGAAGGCGTGCCTGGGGATCGTTCCATCGCAGACGGATCCGCGCGTCCATTGATCGACCTCGGATTGCTTGCAGAAGACCCAAACTGCGCAAATCGCTTCGAGCTGACTTCTGCCGGAGTCGAGCTTTGCCAAGACTATTGGCGACGTTCCGATGCCGATAATCCGACACTGCCCAAGATCAGCTTGCGACCCATGTGACGTCATCTACGTCGCCAACGAAAGCGCTCAGTGTCCGCGAGAATTCTCCGGCACTCCTGGAACGGCGTCTCTGGTCCCAAAAAGCGAAGCTGTTGGGACCATCACATCAGGCCGGGGACTGCGGCCCATTTGGGGATGACCGGATTTAGGTCGAGACCTTCCAATCGCCTCGACGCGAGGTAAAGCCAGACCGCCGGAGCGGTCTGGCCGTTGGCTTAGGCGGCGTCTTTCGGGCCCCAGGGGATGACGGCCTGCAGGGACAGATCGTCCTGGTTGGCGGCCTTGCCGAGGTTTGCGTTGAAGCCGTGGTCGCGGATGGTCAGCGTGTAGTAGTCGGCGCCGGTCTCCCTGTTCTGCTTCTTCCAGATGCCACCGCACTCGACCAGCTTGCCGCGCGGGGAACGGCCGAGGACGCGGTGCGTGGGGGCCATCGGGTTACCGAATGGCCGAGATGAAGCGTTGCCACGACCATGCGACGGCTGGTCGGGATGGCTCCGGAGGAGACTGCCCGGCCAGCAGCACGTCGCAGGGAGAGGCGGCGTTTCAGCTCGGGGAGGGCGGCTGCCTGCAGCCGACCGAGTAGGGCGCGGTCCTGACCAAAGGGCAGGAGGGGCCAATGTTCCCCTTGAATGCTTCAACTTAAGGATCAAAAATTACTTCAACGGCAGGGGCATTGAGACAGGCGGGACACACTTTGATTGAGCTGAAAATCGAACTTGTTGGCATCAAACCACCCATTTGGCGCCGTATCCTCGTGCCGAATGACATCAGCTTGGACATCCTGCATTCCGTTCTCCAGGGCGCTATGCCTTGGCAAGACTATCATCTGCATGAGTTCGAGATTGGCGAAGACAGGTTCGAGGCCCGCGACGAAAGTGACGATAGCTGGGATCCAAACGATGGCCGGCGGGACGAGAAGAGGTTTACCCTTGGAAAGCTGGTCAAGAAAGGCAGTCAGTTCACATACACTTATGATTTCGGCGATGGCTGGCGGCATCTCGTCACCGTTGAGAAGATTAGCAAACCAACCGGAAGACCAGATCTGGACTTTCCCGCCTGTGTTGACGGAGAGCGAGCCTGCCCGCCAGAGGATAGTGGCGGGCCCTATTCTTACGAAGAATTTCTCGACGCGCTGACCGACAAACACCACCCGGAACATCGCGATACAAAGCAATGGGCGGGCGCGTTCGAACCGGAAGTGTTCAGCGTGCAGCAAGCCAATGCTGCCGTTGGTGCGATGTTTGTGTGGGCAAAAGAACGCCACAATCGAAAGTGAAACCTGACTTTGGTTTGGCGCAACGGCTTCGACATGGGCACAACGCGCCAACTTTTCGATCCGGATGGTCGAGCGTCTCCTCTGCCAATCTAGTGGATTGATCGCGACAAACGAGTCCGAATTGGGATTCCCATTTGGTGCTGGCCGTGCGAGTCATGCTGAT
>NZ_JAYLLH010000068.1:0-2632 GCF_035818635.1 Mesobacterium hydrothermale
GTTTGGCGGGCAGACCCCAACGACATCATCGCCGCAAGAAATCGAGGGTTCCAAATGTTGGATTCAATCCACTAGCATCCGCAATTCCCGGTTCGATTGGGGACTTGCCGATTGAGCATCGGCAGATTTGCCAGAACAAGGACATCGCGCACAAGAGAGACCGGCCCGTCAGCTTTGTAAATGCATGTGACGTTTCTTGTCCCGATGATTTCGGGAAGCCGGGAAGCACGACAATGCTCAAGATGACTGATGTTTCGATTGAAGGTCTTCGGCAGGCGTTTCTAGACGGTGAAAGCCGGGTCAAACTAAACTCCGACGCTGAAACGGGTGATTTCACCCGTATCGTCGCAGTGGCATGGGATGGGGGTTTGCTGGATGGGCAATGGGTAGCGCTCAATGCTGGCCTAAACGTGATGATCGGCGGTCGCGGTGCGGGCAAGTCCACTGTTGTCGAAAGCCTGAGGTTCGTCTTCGACATACCTCCACTTGGCAAAGATGCAGCAAAAAGCCACGGCCTAATGATCAAGCACCTTCTTGGGTCGAGGTCCGAAGTTTCGGTCGTAATCTTCTCGCCAAGTCCATCGCCCGGTTACTACCTCATTGAACGTGCCTACGGAGCGGAAGCGCGGGTAAAGAACCAAGCAGGTGAAATCGTAGCCGATCTAAAACCCGTAGATGTTCTTCCCGAGTTGGAGATTTATGGTCAGCATGAAATTTCTGAGATAACGCGGGACAAACGGCAGCTTGCGGAATTGTTGGGGCGGTTTGTGGGAACCGACACCGACGCAACGTCCAATGAAAGCGCTATTGAAGAGCGTTTCCGGTCCTCGCGAAAGAAGATTCTTGAACTTGAAGAAAAGGTTGCCGAGCTTGATCTTTCTCTAGCTGCGCTACCGGGGTTGAAAGAGCAACTAAAGCGCTTCGAGGAAACCAAGCTGTCCACCCGGTTGGATGAACAGACCTCTGTACAGCGCGAAAAGAGAATACTGGAAGACTTCGCCAACCAAATTTCGACGTTTGAGCAAGTCGGGTTGGACTTGAAACGTGAGGAACATGAACCGTTATCGGTTCTCCCGTCAGAGGAAGAGGTAAAGCTACCTCACAGAGGCGATCTGGAACAGGTCCAAACGATTGCCAAAGCCTTGCACGATGCCCAAAATCAAGCTTCGAAAATCTTGGTGGAGGCGGCAAAGCAAGCGTCCAGTGATCTAAGTTCCCTTCGATCTGACTGGCAACCCAAAGCCGACGCTATTGAGGCGAAATACAAAACTCTCAAAAAGGAGCTTGAAGGCGAGGGCTTTGATCCGGATGCGTACCTTTCTGTCAAGAAGCAGGTTGAAAACCTTGAACCCAAACAGGGAGTGAGGGACGCAACCCTTGCAGAGCGAGCAAAGGAACAAAGCGCCCGCAGAGAGATCGTAGATGAATGGGAAAAAGCCGACCGCAAGGCATATCGCGATCTCGAAAAAGCGGCGAAAAAGGTAAGCAGGAAACTGTCCGGAACGGTGAGGGCAAGCGTCCGGCCAAGTTCCGACTTGGGGCCGCTCGAAGATGTGTTGCGGAACGGAACCGAAGGCCAAATCAGTCAAGCACTGACCAAGCTGCAAGAGCTTGACGACCTGTCCCCATCAAGACTTGCGGTCACGATCCGAAAGGGTGCTCAAGCCCTTTGTGATGAGTTTGGATTCACAGACTCGTCCGCACAGAAGATAGCCGCCGGAGGAGAAAAATTGGCACTGTTGGTGGAGGAAACGCGGATTCCGCCAGAAGCCATCATTGAGTTAAACGTTGGTCCGGTTGGAAGTGAGAACTGGAAAGAGCTTGATCGACTTTCTGCCGGTCAAAAAGCAACGGCGGTATTGATGCTTTTGCTTCTGGAGTCGGATGCACCATTGTTGATCGACCAACCGGAAGACGACTTGGACAATCATTTTATTGCTGGACACGTTGTGACGACAATGAGGGCGGCAAAAAAGAAACGCCAATTCCTGTTTTCGAGTCACAATCCGAATATTCCCGTACTTGGGGATGCGGATCAGATTATCGGGCTGACGCCCGTCGTGGAAGATGGAGTTGACCGCACAAAGATTGAACCGGAACTGTGCGGTTCAATCGACAAGCCGGAAGTCCAGCAGATGATCAAGGAATTGCTGGAAGGCGGGGAACAGGCATTCACGACACGCCGAACGAAGTATGGGTTCTGAACGAATGATTTCGGAAGTCGAACATGTGAAAGCGAAGACGGATAGAGACCATGCCCGTTCGCTCTTCAATGTCGTTGGCAAGTTGTCTCGATTGTTTGGGAAGGTTGAATTTTGACACCACAGGATTTCATTTCGAAGTGGAAATCGGTTGAACTGAAAGAGCGTTCGGCGTCCCAGTCGCACTTCAACGACCTGTGTCGCTTGCTGGGCATTGATGAACCCACCACGGCGGACCCAAAGGGTGAGTGGTTCACGTTCGAGAAGGGGGCGTCCAAGACGTCCGGCGGTGAAGGCTGGGCGGACGTCTGGCGCAAGGATTGCTTCGCGTGGGAGTACAAGGGGAAGCGCAAGAACCTAGTGGATTGATCGCGACAAACGAGTCCGAATTGGGATTCCCATTTGGTGCTGGCCGTGCGAGTCATGCTGAT
>NZ_JAYLLH010000069.1:0-2583 GCF_035818635.1 Mesobacterium hydrothermale
TTCCCAGCCATCGCTGATCCTCCAATTGCGGGACAAATCTATCCCAGTTGGTGGACCACTTTCAGGGGGCTATTCCACTATCACCGTACAAATCGATGGGCGCGACAAGCCCCTGACGATCAACACAAACCAGTACCAAAACATCGAATACGGCTACGCGACGACCGTTCACAAATCACAGGGTGCCACCGTGGACAACGCCTTCGTGCTGCAATCCCCACGCATGGACGACCACCTGAAATACGTTGCCATGACAAGGCACAGGGATGCTCTGAACATGTTCAGGTTTGCAGGTGCGCCTCGTCTGATCACCCCCAAACCTGATCAACAGCACGATTTAGGACGAGACCACGAATTTTCTCACGAGCTTTGATGCCATCCTGAGGGATCGAACCCCTGAGGCCGCTAAATAGTACGATATTGGAGCTTCCTTCTTGCGGCTTTGCACAAAGCGAATGGCCTCCGAATGTCCACCATTCGCCGCAAACAGCGCCCAAATCAACGCAGAAAATTTGTGAACGGGGCTTCCAATTCCCATGTGCAGGCAACGGGATAATGCATATTGTCCGTCTAAGCTGCCCCGTTTGCCTGAGAGTAGGTACCACGCGAAAGCTGCTACATCATTCTTCCGAAAAAAAATACCATGCGAATAGAGTTGCCCTACAGTGTACATCGCTTGAGGATTCCCCTGTGCCGCGCAGCGCCGTAAAAGTACGAAAGGCTCGTCGTCGTAGTATCTTCCATAACCTTTACGATCAAAGCGCCCATAGCTTCGATCCGAGAAATCATGGATTCCTGTCGTTTGGCGCGCAAACTGGTTTCCTGCTCTGGCTGCGCGATATCGCCGATTAAAGGCCTGCCGAAAGTCAGGTTCGTCTACGAATCCGACGCCTTGCTCAAACATTGCAGCGGACAGTACTAGCGCTTCGCCTGCCAAGCGCCTGTTAACAAATCGATCACACAAATCGAAATACCAATGTGCGCGGCGGAGATTTTGCTTAACGCCGATACCATCGCGATAGCATATGCCCAAATCTAACTCGGCGGTTTGAAATCCTTGAATAGCTGCCAGCCGAATGAGGGCTGTGCCGCGCCTTGGGTTGGGGCTTGTTCCAAATCCGTTTTGGTAAAGTACTCCCAGTTCGCGCATCGCCCAGGTTGATCCGAGTTGTGCCGCCTCGCAAACAAGCTGGAACGCTTTCTCACGATTTTCCGGCACGCCAACTCCGTTTAGGTGGAGCAACCCAAGCTGAATCTTTGCTTTAGAGTGGCCGACCGAAGAGGCTTGTTCGAACAGCTCCAAGGCACGTTGGATGTCTTGGTCAATTCCAGTGCCTTTAAGAAGTAGCAAACCAAGTCTATAAGCCGCTTCTGGCTGGCCCTGTCTTGCTGCTCCCTCGTACAGAGTAGCGGCATTCCGGATATCCGGCTCGCCCCACACGCCAAACTCAAGGAAGTCGGCGACGATCTCCATACTTTCAGGATGGCCGAGTTCTGCGGCCTTGACGTAGAGATCAAATGCTTGTCGCTGATTACGTTCGACGCCTTGTCCTGTCCAACAAAGATAGGCCAAATTGTGAATTGATGGCGCATAATCCAACTTGGCTGCTATCGAATACCAAAATGCAGCTTTTTGGGCCTCGTCCGCCGAAACAACCGTGCTCTCGGAGTCGGGGTCGAACCCATCAAACGAATAGGTTATCTCACCATCTATAATCGTCTCGAAGCGCAGACCTGATGGCAAGCCAACCGAAATCGGATGGCATTTAAACCCGAGATCGTGTATGATCCAGCTACAGTCATTTGGTACACCCTCAACCAGTTTTTGAATGACAGGGTGATCAAAGAAATCCTGCACGCATCGACTCAGAAACGCTGCCATTGCCTCGTTGTTAGCTGACCATGCGAACTGGGTAAGCTGGTCAAAGTCATGATGTTTGATGGCAAGAGAAGACAGGACGAACCATTCTCGTAACAGATCGGGTTGCATAGGTGGAATAGCAGAAATTGGCTGGATTCCATCGCCAACAGGTGCATCAACAAGCGCAAGTGCTTCTTCACAAGCTGTTTGCGTCAGCTCTCCGAATTCCTTCGGCCAGAGACTGCTTGAAATGTCGTAGCCACCGAGCATTGAGGCCAAAATCGCGAGCTTTTGGCAAGTTTGATCGATCCCCAGCTTTGGAGGTTCTGAGCGAAACCGTTGCCGCCACCGTGTTTGTCGCTCCCGATTCAAAGTCTGGGTTAAGAGCTCATCCTTGGTGACGGGATTTGAGCCTCCATCGCGCAGGCTGTCCCCAAGTAAATGTGCGTAAAGAGGTCGCCCAGACTGATCGACTTTCTGCATCAACCCCTGAATATCTTCGTCGCTGTAGCGCTCAGCACAAACGTGCTGGCCGCCGACCTGCCGAACTATCTGAACGAGGTCCGATGTTGCCAGCCCCGTTAGCTCTACGACGCCATTACCTTTTTCGTATCTCGTCGAAGTAAAATCAGGATCGAGGCCATCATGGAATAGCCCCCTGAAAGTGGTCCACCAACTGGGATAGATTTGTCCCGCAATTGGAGGATCAGCGATGGCTGGGA
>NZ_JAYLLH010000070.1:0-2110 GCF_035818635.1 Mesobacterium hydrothermale
AAAGCATCGTCCCGATAGACCAGAGGCCTACGATGCACTAACATTTTAACCGGACCACCCGATGGGGGCACGCCAAACTGGCAAGCCCCGTTGATGATGTTCGTGCGGAACTATCGTTGGTGCCGTCGTCGCTCAAAGCTATCATTGCCAAGTTCCCACGATCCCAACGTTGACGCTCAATTAGAACGAGGCGCACGGGATTGGAAAAATTCTGGCTTGATCGTTCGAAAGAACGGACAAGTTTTTGAATGTGCCCTTCTTTCCCCAAAACGTAGTCAACAAAAATCAGGGTCGGTGCCTCGGGGAGCCAATCTTCGCAATAATCGGCAAACCGCGAGAGCTCGTCAGTTTGAAGAAAGCCCGAATGCCAACCATCGGCCTGTGAAATGGTCGAAAATTCAAATGCCAGTCGGCTTTTCCCCTGTCCAGCCTCTCCGGCGAGTTGAATCCATAGGAAAGCAGCCCCTTTTGAATCTCTAAAGATTTGCAGTTCTTCCATTTCGCTTTCGCGACCAAGGAATGCGGTAAGCTGCTTTGTGTAATGAGACGACCCCTCGACTACATCCAAACTCAGAACTAATTCGCGGGAACGACGTGTCCTTCCAAGTTGCTTGTGTTGATCTGGTGTGCTTGGCCCACGAGGAAGCACCTCATAGTCTTCGGGCCTATCGTTGACGCTGTAACCAAAATACTCCGAAAAGGTCATCCCCTCGAAGAGGGTGCGATCAAACTGCCCCAAGCTTTCGCTATTGGGGTACTGACGATGTAAGTAATAATATACCTGCCACGCAAATTTCCGATGCCCTGTACCTTGCCTCAAGCTCTTGGCGTGATATTCGTTGACGCTGGCTTTTGCTTTATCCTCAGTTTCATACTCGCCAGAAAACACTGCTGCATCTTGCAGCAATAGCGTGTGCTCCACATCAGAGTTTGTAAGTTTCCGGCTAATGCTGCCGACAGCTTCTTTGGCCGCATTCTTTTGGCCCTCAAAACTTACATGCGGTGAGACTACCGATCTAAATTCCTTGAAGCTTAGTACTTTTCTCAATTCCCTGCCTGCTGAACCTTTTGAGGGGTGTCGTGCGAATCGCACTTAAGCAAGGAGTATACAACGTTATGGTGTCTGCAACCGCAACCACGGTCGATACAGGTGGCCATCACGAAAGAACCGTTCACTGATCAATTCGCCAGTAGTTTCAAACTTGTGAACAACGGCTGGTCCGTCAATCCGGTGCAAGCGGTTGTTTTGGAGGAACTTGACCAGCAAGGTATCATCATCGGGGTTTCTCGTGATGATGGCGGGGCCATCGGCCTCATCGCGGTGGAACTGTCCGTTCTGCATCCAGCACTGACGAACGGGTTCACCATCTGGGCCATACTCGACCACGGCTGGGCCTGATGTGTTATGTTCTTGTCCTGCCGCGTTGAACCAAGCTTGGGATAACACCTTACCAGATTCGACGTCTTTCACTACTTTTACGGTGTAGCTTTCCTCCATAGTATTTTTCATAGGGAAATTATAGCAAATTCTGGAAAATCGGTGCAAATTAACTGACATATTCTTATGTAAATCAGCAGGTTATGGAAATCTGTGATTTGCCATTACTCTCCGTGCAATACGTAAAATTTTGTCCTCTGATTGGGGTGTAAATCCACAACGAAAGGACGAAAAAAATGACGACTTACGAACACTATACCTACTTCTGCCCGACCTGCTGGCAACCCCTTACGGAGGACGCAGAAGCCCGCATCATCGCACCGAAAGGCAAGCTCATTCTCACCGACCTCAACGACTGGACGGAGGTTCAAACCGAACTGGTCACGGTGAGAAAAGAAAATGAAGAGCTGAAGCGCGAGGTCGCTTTCTTGAAAGCCGAAGCTGCCTTCAAGACGGTTGACCACGGTGACAACTGATGCCCGCTCGTGAATGCCGGGTGCGCGTATCTAGTGCATCCGGTGACGATCATCCTCGTCAAGGATGGCGTCGATATTATCGAGCGATGACTTGGATATCTCAACCAGCCGCGCTTTGAAGCTGGAATAGCCCCCTGAAAGTGGTCCACCAACTGGGATAGATTTGTCCCGCAATTGGAGGATCAGCGATGGCTGG
>NZ_JAYLLH010000071.1:0-1227 GCF_035818635.1 Mesobacterium hydrothermale
TGGCGTGCCCCCATCGGGTGGTCCGGTTAAAATGTTAGTGCATCGTAGGCCTCTGGTCTATCGGGACGATGCTTTCCGGCGCTGGCGGGCGATATCCCAATGCGCTGTGCGGCCTGACGGTGTTGTAGTGGATCCGCCATTGCTCGATCAGGATTTGCGCCTCCCTTAGGCTGTAGAAGATTTCGCCGTTCAACAGCTCGTCGCGGAACCGGGCATTGAAGCTTTCGCAGTATCCGTTTTCCCATGGTGAGCCTGGTTCGATGTACGCCGTTTTCGCGCCGACGGCTGCAATCCACTCCCGCACCTTCTGAGCGATAAATTCCGGCCCATTGTCGGATCTTATGTATTCCGGCGGGCCACGGAGGATGAACAGGTCTGTCAGTGCGTCCAGCACATCGGTTGAGTTGAGCTTGCGATCGACGCGGATCATCAGCGCCTCCCTGGTGTATTCATCAATGATGTTCAGCGTCCGATAGACGCGCCGGTCAGCGGTCCGATCCTGGACAAAGTCGTAGGACCAGACATGGTTTGGACGCTCCGGCCTGAGACGCACGCATGATCCGTCATTCAGCCAGAGCCGCCCCTTCTTCTTCTGTTTTTGCGGGACTTTCAGCCCTTCACGCCGCCAGATACGCTCGACCCGCTTGTGGTTCACACACCAGCCCGCGTTGTTCAGCAGACCCGTCACCATTCGATATCCATAGCGGCCGTATTGGTCGGCCAACTCGATGATATCGTCGGTCAGCCGTTCTTCATCGGCTCGACCCTGCGGAGCCTTGCGCTGCGTGGACCGGTGCTGACCAAGCGTGCGGCAGGCGCGGCGCTCGGATACGCCAAGTTCCTGCCGCACATGGTCGATGCACTTGCGGCGGCGTGAAGGGCTCAGAAGTTTCCCTTTGCCGCCTCGGTCAGAATGAGCTTGTCCAGTGTCAGGTCCGACACCGCCCGCCGCAGCCGCTGGTTTTCCTTCTCCAGCTCTTTCAGCCGGGCGAGCTGAGATCGCTGCATCCCGCCATAGAGCTTGCGCCATCGATAAAATGTCTGCTGCGTCACGCCGATCTGGCGAACCGCCTCGGCGATCGTCGCGCCTTGTCCCTGCAGAACTTCAACTTGCCGAAGCTTCGATACAATATCTTCGGGCTTCTCTCTTTTCCCAGCCATCGCTGATCCTCCAATTGCGGGACAAATCTATCCCAGTTGGTGGACCACTTTCAGGGGGCTATTCCA
>NZ_JAYLLH010000072.1:0-992 GCF_035818635.1 Mesobacterium hydrothermale
GAAAGCATCGTCCCGATAGACCAGAGGCCTACGATGCACTAACATTTTAACCGGACCACCCGATGGGGGCACGCCACTTTCCTTGCTATTGCGTCGAGGTATCCGAAACGCCCGGCTTTGTATCCTATGCAGTTATCGTCCGAGAGGCATATAACGCATGGGATTTTTCCACGGCGCAGGTCGTGGCAGAACTGAAGCGGCGCGCTCAGGTGCCGCTGACCGACGAGATGGCGAACGAGATGATCAAAGCCCAGCGCCGGAACGAGCGGCAGACCTACGAACAATGGCTGGCTACGAGAAAAACAACAGGCGTCTAAACGCCTTAAAAAAGTAAAGCCGCTCTGTTGAGCGGCTTCGATGTCGGCAAAAATTGCTTCGGGTAGGTTTGGTTATTGGAACTGGCAGTGAAATCCGACAAGTGCCTCAGCTTCATCAATGGTGAGGTCAAATGGGGCTACATCGCCCATTGTGAAATCGGTGACTTTCAACTGTTCTCGCCCTTTGACATGCGCCAGATTCAACCTTGCCGCGCGGCCATCGCCAGCATCGGCATCTTCATAGTAGCACCATTGTTCCTCTATTTTGGGATTGTCGCTGGCGCTGTATTGGGTGCCTGTAACGACCCGGCCACTCCCGTATTCTGTGGTGTTAAACATGACGTAGTTGCGCACGACGCCCGGTCCCGCCGCGCCATTCAGGCGGATCAGGTTCAACAGCGGGTTCTGGGTTCCGCGCAAAATATCGATGGCAACAAGTCCGACCGCTATGGTGGCCGTGACGCCCGCAAGCGCGCCATAGGCACCAGCGCGAAAGGTATTGAGGGTGTGTTGGCTCGGGGCGATGCCCCGAGCCTTTTCTTTTAATGAACCCCAGAGATTTGAAAGGCGCGTCATGCTTTGCCTCCGGCATCATCTGTTGGCGTGCCCCCATCGGGTGGTCCGGTTAAAATGTTAGTGCATCGTAGGCCTCTGGTCTATCGGGACGATGCTTTC
>NZ_JAYLLH010000073.1:0-863 GCF_035818635.1 Mesobacterium hydrothermale
ACGGTGTTTGCATCACGGTCAGCTAGCCCAAAATCACGCGCCAAACAATCAGAGCAGATTTATGTGACAATACCCGCCGGGGTAGTCACGCAACTCCTTCACAACGTCACGACAGAATTCTTCCGCCTCTCGAACGGCACAGTTGTAACACCGGGCCACAGGTTTTTGCGACCAGATGGCTCATTTACTGAGATCAAAGATATCCTTGCGGACGATGGCCGTATCGTACTCGAAGACGGTTCGACCACGACTGTAACCGGTGAACTCATAACATATTCGTCTGAGACGGCGCATTTGTTCGAAGAAGCTGAGAAGACGGTTTACGCGTCTGAAGGCGGTGCAGCTTTGGCACCTCAGGTGGTGCGCGGTTGGAAAACATACAACTTCACCGTCGCAAAACATCACACGTACATCGCAGATGGTATTCGCGTTCACAACGACTCAATTCTGTCTACACTGGAAGCCGGTGACGAACTCATTTCTCTGAACGCGGACCTGACCGACGCAGCCGTTCTTCGTGACGTCTATGGCGATGGGGTTGCAGACTTTGTTGCTCTCGACGGATACCGCCGCGCGAATGGTGATGCCACCGATATCGCTGCAGCGTTTGTGTTCGACTGGAACGCTGGTGATGGAGACTTGGCACAACTGGTGGCCAACGAGTTGGACAGTGCACCTAATGCTTCATTCAATGTCTTCGATCCGGGAAACGGCAACAATTGGAATGACGGCACTTTCGGTGATGATATCGAAGAAGTATTCTGGGACGACATTCGAGGACAAGGGGGTGGCGTGCCCCCATCGGGTGGTCCGGTTAAAATGTTAGTGCATCGTAGGCCTCTGGTCTATCGGGACGATGCTTT
>NZ_JAYLLH010000074.1:0-816 GCF_035818635.1 Mesobacterium hydrothermale
GGTATTGTCACATTAACGTCCGGGGACCGCAAAGTTCACCGACGCTTCTGAGATCAGGCTATATTTGCAGCCGCTCTCCAGGCGTCGAAAGCTTCCATTCGGTGATAACGGATGGTCGGGGCTGATCGACGGCGGGCTGGAACGAAAAAGCAGTTACGGGTTGAGGAATGAACGGCGACAAAATTCTGCAAGCCGCCCGGAGATCGAAAGCCCTGCATCGTCCGTTCTCGTTTTCGAAATGGCAGGTGGCTGTTTTCGGCGCGATTGTTGAGACCCTTATGGGACCAGTGATCCAGGCTGGGTGCGACCTCGCGCTTGGCCGCACCGTAAGATCGAAGTTTGTCTGTGATGATCCGTTTGGGAACAAAGCCATACCGTTTCATCAGGTTGACCAACAGCCGTTTTGCGGCCTGCTTATCCCGCCTGGATTGCAGGATTTCATCTAGCACCACGCCATACTGATCGACCGCACGCCAGAGCCAGAACGACCTACCCGCAATCTTCACCACAACTTCATCCAGATGCCAAATATCGCCGGGACGGCCCTGCCGTTGCCGCAAGTTCCCTGCGATCTGCGGTCCAAACCTGGCTGTCCAACGCCGAATAGTCTCGTAAGACACGTCGATGCCGCGCTCCAGCAGCATTTCCTCAACCTCACGCAGGCTCAGATTGAAGCGGACGTACAGCCAGACCGCATGAGCGATGATCTGCGGCGGAAAGCGATGGCGCTTGTAGTTGATCGACGGTGTTTGCATCACGGTCAGCTAGCCCAAAATCACGCGCCAAACAATCAGAGCAGATTTATGTGACAATACC
>NZ_JAYLLH010000075.1:0-559 GCF_035818635.1 Mesobacterium hydrothermale
CCTGATGCCGGTGGCGCTGCATGTTCCGGCCGATGACCGACCCGTCCAGCACGTTGAGCGCGGCAAACAGCGTGGTCGTGCCGTTGCGTTTGTAATCGTGGGTCATGGTGGGGCCGCGGCCTTTCTTCAGCGGCAGACCGGGCTGGGTCCGGTCAAGCGCCTGTATTTGCGACTTTTCATCGACCGACAGCACCACGGCATGGGCGGGCGGCGAGACGTAGAGCCCCACAACATCCTGCAGTTTCTCGGCGAAAGCCCGGTCGTTCGACAGCTTGAACTGCCGCCAGCGGTGCGGGCTCAGCCCATGCGCCTTCCAGATTTCCCGCACCGTGGAGGCGGCCAGCCCGACCGCCTTGCCCATCGCCCGGATCGTCCAGTGCGTCGCCTCATGCGGCGGCGGTTCCTGGGTCAGGCGGATGACCTCGGCCACTTTCTCGTCGGGCGTTCTGGGGGTGCCCGGCGGGCGCGTCTTCTCCCGCAGCAGGCCATCGACGCCTTCGGACATGAATCGCTCCTGCCAGCGCCAGACGCAGGTCTTGGACTTGCCCGTCGCGCCCAT
>NZ_JAYLLH010000076.1:0-544 GCF_035818635.1 Mesobacterium hydrothermale
TGCTTGCCGCGGTTGATCACATCGCGCAAAGGCGCGCGAAAAGCGCCGGCCCCATGACAGCCTCATCTCACAATTAATGGCAAAAAATGTCGCCAAACGCGCCGTGTCTCAGATTTAGGGGCAACGCGACATCTGGCGATTGTGTGGGGCTACGCGGATTACAACGGCTTCAAGCGGACTCGGCTCGTTAGCCCCCGAATGATCCTTGTGGCGGCACCAGCGCTCAACGTTTCAATGCTTTCAGGAGCCGCCGACCATGTTTTGATCCACGAGGCGAACGACCACTGGTGGCGTCTTGTTTACCAAGAGGCGAAGCAGCAATACCCCGAAGACGCGGATGCGCTGACGCTGACCCGATGCGATCTGCCGATCGAAGCAGCTCGTTTGGGCCTTGGCATCGCTGTCGCCGACGACGTGATCGCCGAGCAAGAGCTGCGAGCCGGAACACTTCGTCCTGTCCAAGGTCCAAGGCTAGTGGATTGATCGCGACAAACGAGTCCGAATTGGGATTCCCATTTGGTGCTGGCCGTGCGAGTCATGCTGA
>NZ_JAYLLH010000077.1:0-522 GCF_035818635.1 Mesobacterium hydrothermale
TTAATTGTGAGATGAGGCTGTCATGGGGCCGGCGCTTTTCGCGCGCCTTTGCGCGATGTGATCAACCGCGGCAAGCAATCGAGGCTCCTTCTCGAAGGCGCGCAAGAGAGCAACCCTTGCATAGTCGTCGATGCTTTTGTTGACGATTGCTGCCTTAGCCAAGGGCTGAGATCGAGCGGCGGCGATTGCGGCGAGGCAGAACAGCCTAATTTCCGATCTGGGGTTCTGGAGAGCGAACGAAGGATCCCCGCGGAAGGTTTTGAGTGCCATGGCAAATGTGACTGCGCGCATTGCGCGCCGAAGTTGCATGCGGCCGCTCGATCGCGCGGCGCACTCAAGCATCCCTGCCCCGCGGCGCGCTCGGTAGATCAGTTTTCCGGGTATTTGATCGTCACCGGTTTTGCCAAGGGCCTGCACAAGTCTCATCCCGCAAACTTGGCAGTCGAATGCCCAAGCCCGCCTCCAATGCCTCAGCGAAAGGCCCTCTCGGGAGCATTGCGGGCAATGCTGGAATGGCATCTG